>JAJFKF010000126.1 GCA_021773365.1 Gammaproteobacteria bacterium
GCACGCTCATTTCATTGTCGGACCTGCGCGGCAGTTATGTGCTGGTGGATTTCTGGGCCTCCTGGTGCGCGCCCTGCCGGGCGGAGAACCAGAACGTCAGCAAACTCTACGCGCAGTACCACGATGCCGGCTTCGATGTCATCAGCGTGTCCATCGACGATAACCGCGCGAAATGGCTGAAAGCCATCAAGGAAGACAAACTGCCCTGGCATCAGGTCTCCAGCCTCACCGGCTGGACCTGCCCGGTAGCCACGCAGATGGGCGTGGCCTACGGCATGTCAGGCATCCCGTACACCCTGCTGCTGGATCGCGAAGGCCGGGTCATCGGCCACAATGTGCGCGGGGAGGCGCTGGCCGAGAAACTGAAGACGACATTAGCCCGCTAGCGTCCTTCTACTTCAGCGGCCGGTAAGTCAGCCAGTCCGGAAACGCCCACCCCCACCGCACCGCGCCCAGCCGCACCGCTGAGATAACCATGATCGCCCCCAGCGATATATAGATGTGTCCGACCGGCAGCACGCTTCGCGCACCCACGTACAGTGCGCATCCCAGCAGCAGCGGCGTCATGTACAGCTCACGGCGCATGATGATTGTCGGCTGGCCGGTAAGCAGATCACGCATGATGCTGCCGCCGATGCCGGTGATCACACCCATGACCACTGCCACACCCGGGTCGAAACCCAGCCGCAATGTCTTCCCCGCCGCCAGCACAGCGAATACTGAAGTGGCGATCGCATCCAGATACAGAAAGCCACGCAGAGTGGCGCGGAATCGCTGCTCGAAGAAAAACGTCGCCATAGCCGCGCCCGCGGCCACGTACAGAAACGTCGGGTCCTGCAGCCAGAACACCGGCACGTCCAGCATGAGGTCGCGAATGGTGCCGCCGCCAATGGCGGTGACCACGCCCACAACCACGAGACTCATGACATCCATGTTCTGTCTCACGGCGGCCAGCACACCTGTCACCGCGAAAACCGCGGTGGCGATCTGGAACAGGACTTCATTGGCCGCCATGTACCTTCTCCCTCAAAGCCGTTCGAGTTCCCACAGCTGCACGTCCACATTCTTGCGCAGGTACAGCCCGCCGCCCAGCGCGGCGAACCGCCGGCTCAGCAGGTCGCGGTACCAGTCTCCCGGCCGGATATGCACGTCACTGTCGGTGAGTCGACGATCGCAGTAAAAATCCCAGTCCTCCTGCGTCAGAGCACTGAAATACAGCGCACCACGCGTTATGCGACCCAGATTCGCCATGGCGCGTCGGGCATCCTTTTCATTCAGGTACTGCATCACGTCGTAGCAGACGGTCAGATCAAACGGCTTCGCCGGAGCAAAGGTGGCCAGCGAGCCATGAGTCCAGCCGTGGCGCTTGCACAGATACTCACTGGCTTCCAGACCGACATAGCTGGCTTTTGGAAACTGTCGCATCAGCGGCTGGCGCATCCAGCCCAGTCCGCAACCGCCATCGAGAATGCTGCGCACGGGCAGATCCATGTAGCGCACGAAACTGCCGATGAAATCGGCCCGCCGCTTCATGTCGAGGCGGGAACTGACGGCGGTACTCGGATCGCCGTAGAAACGTTCATAGTATTCGGGCCCGAGACCCCTGCCGGTGGCGCCTGCCTTATTGCTCATGTGGTTTCCACCGGCCGGTAGCTGGCCGCCAGCCGGACATAGTGCGCGGCGGAATAGGCGAAATCGGCCTGTTCAGCGGCGGTCAGCAGGCGCAGGCGTCGGGCCGGCTTACCTGCCCACAGCTCACCGCGCTTCACCCGTTTGTTCGGCGTTACCAGGGCACCGGCGGCTACCATGGCCCCGCTTTCCACGACAACGCCATCCATCAACGTGGAACGCATGCCGATAAAGGCGCCGTCTTCAACGGTGCAGGCGTGGAGCACCACCATATGACCGATGGTGACATCGTTGCCAATGATGGTGGGCACGCCACCGCCGTTGACGCGGTAGTCGCCGGTACGGTCGTGCGTGCAGTGGATGACCGTACCATCCTGCACATTGGTGTTAGCACCGATGCGGATGCTGTTGACGTCGCCACGGATGACGCAGCCGTACCAGACCGAGCTGGCAGCGCCGATCTGCACGTCACCGATGACTACAGCCGTTTCAGCAATGAAGGCGTCCGGCGCGATGCGCGGCGGGAGATTTCTGTAGGGCAGAACAAGGCCTGGCATCGCACGCTCCAAACCCCGCGGATCGGGGGTCCAAGGCGCGACTTTATCATGTCACCTTTGGCGACATTCCTGGTGTGGCAGCTGGCGACACGTCGCGCGCAGCGGCACGTTGAAATATCACGGCCGCCAGCGCCACGGCGGCCACCGCCCCCAGCAGCTGGGCAATCACGAACGCCGACACGTCCGCCGGATGAATACCGGCAAAGGTATCGGAAAGCGCACGTCCAATGGTGATGGCCGGGTTGGCGAATGAAGTGGAAGAGGTAAACCAGTACGCCGCACCAATCCAGGCGGCCACCATCCACGGCACATCCTGTGGACGCCGATGACCCAGCACCACCAGCACCAGCCCGCAGGTGGCCACGCCCTCGGCCAGCCATTGGCCCCCACCCGTGCGCACATGCGCCGAGTACTGTATGAGCGGCAACTCAAACATGGCATGCGCCAGCACAGCGCCCAGGCAGCAGCCGATGATCTGCACCAGCGCGTAGGCAGCGGCGTCGCGCCAGGACAGCGAGCGGCGCAGCGCCAGGGCAAAGGACACAGCCGGATTGAAGTGCGCGCCACTCACTGGCACCAGCAGCGCGATCAAAGTCGCCAGCACAGCCACCGTTGCGCCGGTGTTGGCCAGCAAGGCGATCGCCACATTGCCGCCGGCCAGCCGCTCGGCCATGATGCCAGAGCCAATGACCGTTGCGGCCAGCAGCAGCGAGCCGATACCCTCAGCCAGCAAACGTTGCAGCATTGATCAACCGACTCCGGGTTCCGGCATCGTCGTGCCGATGACCTGCAACTGTCGCTCGATCTTCAGCCGATCAAGCGAACGCAGTGGCAGGCTGCTGAAAATCCTGATCCGGTTCTCCAATATGCGCAGCGCTTCGCGAAAGGCCGACCACTTCTGCGCCTCCGTCCCCACCACTGCGGCCGGATCCTCCACACCCCAGTGCGCGGTCATCGGCTGCCCCGGCCACACCGGACATACCTCGCTGGCGGCGTTGCCACAGACGGTGAAAACGAAATCCAGGTGCGGCGCCTGTGGTGCCGCGAACTCGTCCCAGCTCTTGCTGCGCAGGCCCGCGGTGGGCAGCTTCAGGTGCTGCAGCAACTCGAGTGCAATCGGATGTACCTCGCCTTTCGGTGCGCTGCCGGCGCTGTACACGCTGAACTTGCCCTCACCCCAGTGGCGCAGGAGCGATTCGGCGATGATGCTGCGCGCGGAATTTCCGGTGCAGAGGAACAAAACATTGAATACCTGCTGCTTCATGCCGAGCCCTCAGCAGCAGCGCTTTGCAGCGGGCGCCGTCGCCGCTGGTGCGACATCGGCAGCAGTGGGCGCCGGCGCGGCGTCACCCGGACAACATGCCTGGCTGTCAGCAGGCCTCTCGTCACCGAACATGGGTGCATCGCTCAGCGTGTGATACGACTCCCAGGCAATACCACTGGGATCGGTCGCCCAGTACTTGTCGGCGCGCGCGTAACAACAGGTGGTACCGACCTGCTCCAGCAGGTTTGCGTCGGCGGATTGCAGCTGCGATTGCAGACTCTTCAGCTCTGCCGCTGTATCGACCTGGAACCCCAGGTGGTCCAGTCCTGGCTTGTGGCCGCGCTGTGAAATGGCGAAGTTGATGCGCGGATCCTCCAGCATCCACTTGGCATAGTCGTCCTTGCGCACCGCAGGCTCGGCGGCAAAGACAGTGGAATAGAAGCGGATCGAGGCGGCGAGGTCCTCGACACTGACATGCATATGGAAGCGTTTCATGGCTTGGTCTCCAGCAGATAAATACGGATCAGGCCGAGCGCCGCCTGCCGGCGAGCGGGCGCTTCGCCGTCTTTGCGGGCTCGCAAACCGCGGCATTGGTCGGCGAGCAAACCTGCTCTCCTCCGCAGCAGTTCTCGGTCAGGTAGGCCACAAGCGCGTTCATGGCCTTGAAGTTCACGGCGTAGAGCAGTTGTCGCCCTTCACGGCGCTGGGTAAGCAACCCCGCGCGCTGCAGGTTCTGCAGATGAAAGGTCAGGGATGAAGGGGCCAGGTCGAGCTGCTCGGCCAGCAAACCGGCCCGCAGGCCAGCCGGACCCCTGACGACCAGGGCGCGATAGGCCGCAAGGCGATGTGGATGCGCGAGCGCGCCGAGCGCGTCGATGGCCTGGGTGGTTTTCATGAGCCAGTACGATATTTCGATAACTATCAAAATGTCAAGCAGGCACCGAACACGCAATACCAGGCGACCCCGGAAAGTCTTGACTCTGGACCATGGTCCAGACTGTATTGTCCTGCCACCGTGATGAGGAGCGTAGCCATGAGCGAGTTCAGTATCGGCCAGCTGGCCAGAAGCGCCGGAGTCAGCATAGACACGGTGCGCTACTACGAGCGCCATGGACTACTTAGTCCACGCACCCGCCTGGCTTCGGGCTATCGACGTTACGGCGCTCTCGAAGCCACGCGCCTGCGCTTCATCCGTCGGGCCAAGGTACTTGGATTTTCGCTGCGCGATATCCAGGAGTTGCTCGATCTTGGTGCGCAATCCAAAGTTGGAGCCATCAAACGCAAAGCCGGGGAGAAGCTGGCAGAAATCGACCAACGGATGGCCGAACTGAAGCGCATCCGCTCTGGCCTGCAGAAGCTGGTCGCGGCGTGTCCGGGCCATGGCCGCAGTGCCGACTGTCCGATTCTTCAGGCGCTGGGCCAACAGGTGGAATCATGACGCCGCACGATCACACCGACACGATCTACACCTGCCCGATGCACCCCGAGATCCGTCAGTCCGGTCCCGGAAACTGCCCCATCTGCGGCATGGCGCTCGAGCCCCTCATTCCGGAGGCCGCCAACGACGACGCTGAAGTTCAGCGCGTCCGGCGCCGGTTCTGGATCGCCATGGCCTTCGCCACGCCTGTGTTGCTGGTGGCAATGATTCCGCACCTGCTGTCACTGCAACTGGCGCACTCGACATCACAGGTACTGCGCTGCATGGAACTGCTGCTGTCCGCGCCTGTAGTGCTGTGGACCGGCGTGGACTACTACCGCCGTGGCTGGATGGGCGTTGTGAACCGCTCACCCAACATGTACACGCTGATCGGCCTCGGCATAATCGTCGCCTTCACATACAGCCTGACCGCAACCTTCATGCCCGCCGCATTTCCGCCAGGCATGCACGATGCGCACGGCATGGTAGGTGTGTACTTTGAGGTCGCCGCGGCCATCATCGCGCTGGTCCTGCTCGGTGAATGGCTGGAACTGAAAGCCCGCGGCCGCACCAGCACCGCCATTCGTCAACTGCTCAGCCTGGCGCCGAAGACCGCCCACCGCATCGGCGCAGACGGCAGTGAGCAGGACATTCCATTGGAGCAGGTCCTGGCAGGCGATCACCTGCGCGTGCGACCGGGCGAGAAGCTGCCGGTGGATGGCCGGGTGGTGGCCGGCCGCTCCAGCGTTGATGAATCGATGATCACAGGCGAACCCCTGCCCGTCGTCAAAGTTGCGGGCGACCTGGTGGTTGGCGCCACCGTGAATCAAACCGGTGCGCTGACGGTCGAGGCACAGCGTGTGGGCGCCGACAGCCTGCTTTCGCAGATCGTCGGCCTGGTGGCGCAGGCACAGCGCTCACGCGCACCGCTGCAACGGCTGGCCGACCGGGTCGCAAGGTGGTTCGTGCCAGCGGTTATCCTCATTGCCGTACTGACATTCATTGTCTGGTTGACGGCAGGCCCGCAACCCCGGCTCGCCTATGCCGTGGTCAATGCGGTGGCGGTGCTGATCATCGCCTGTCCCTGTGCGCTGGGGCTGGCCACTCCGATTTCGATCATGGTCGCCAGCGGACGCGGAGCGCAGCTGGGCGTGCTGTTCCGTGACGCACGCGCCATAGAATCGCTGCGGGACATCGATACGCTGGTGGTCGACAAAACCGGCACATTGACCCTCGGGCGGCCGGTGCTGGAACGCGTGGTGCCTGTCGAGGGTTACAGTGAGAACCAGATAGTGGTTCTTGCAGCCGGGCTTGAGCGTTCCAGCGAACACCCGTTGGCGCGCGCAATAGTTGCGAGCGCGCAGGAGCGCGGACTTGCACCGGCCGAAGTTGGTGACTTCACTTCGGTAACGGGACAGGGGGTCAAAGGCCGTCATGACGGCGCATCGCTGGCACTGGGCAATCAGGCGCTGATGACCCAGGAGCACATAGACATAGGCGCATTTCCACATGCGGACCTTGAAGCATTGCGTCGCTCAGGCAAAACGATCGTGTTTCTGGCCGTGAATGGTCACGCGGCTGGACTACTGGCCGTTGGTGATCCGATCAAGCCGACCAGTCTGTCTGCCATTGCGGCACTCAAGGCCGAAGGCCTGCACATCGTGATGCTGACCGGCGACCATCGCACCACTGCCGAATCGGTGGCACAGGCTCTGCAAATCGAAGAGGTCATGGCCGGTATACAACCCGCCGACAAGGCAGCCACCATCGCGCGCCTGCAGCGCGCCGGGCGGCGGGTCGCCATGGCCGGCGATGGCATCAATGATGCGCCGGCGCTTGCGCAAGCCGATGTGGGCATCGCCATGGGCACGGGCACCGACATCGCCATGGAAAGTGCGGCGGTAACGCTGGTCAAGAGCGATCTTTCCGGCATCCTGCGCGCGCGGCAACTGTCGCGCGACACGGTGCGCAATATTCGTCAGAACCTCGGCTTCGCCTTTGGCTACAACGCCCTCGGCATACCGTTGGCGGCCGGCGCACTGTATCCGTTCACGGGGCTGCTGCTCAGTCCCATCATCGCCGCGCTCGCCATGAGCCTGTCATCGGTCTCTGTCATCGGCAATGCGCTGCGGCTGTCCCGCACTACAGCCGGGTAACGATAGGCGAAATCACCAAGGTCACGGGCGCCAGCCGCAATACGCTCAAGGGCCACGTCGCCGCACTTACCGACAAAGGACATCTCGCCCGACATGGGGCGGGCCGCGGAACGTGGTATTCATTATGAAATCATGGCCAACCCGGCATTGATGTGGCTCATTGAAAGTGAAAGGCAACTGGCCCATGGAAGCCATAACCGCGCGCCTCAGAAGCGCCGGGTCAATGACAGGCTGTAGCGACGCAGCCGTGGATCGCCGTAGAGGCTGTAGCCACTGTCGGCCACGTCCGTGGCGATGATGGGTGGCACCTTGTCGAAGACGTTCTGTATGTTGAACATGATCTCCGTGTCGCTGAACAGACCGCGCGCGAAAGATGCGGCGCCGATGCGGTAGCGCACGAAAAGGTCGTGATAGGTCTGTCCGGGGATGTTCGGCGCGCCCTGGCTTAGCACCAAATCGGAAATCGCCGAGTCAGGCGCATTGGACTCATAGACCTTGTAGGAATCGTAGTACTGGGCGCTCCAGCCGAAGGTCCACGCCTGGCGTTCCAGGGTGAGTCCGGCATTGCCGCGCCATTTCACCAGCCCGTCGATGAATCCCGCCCGGTCGATCAGGTCCGAAGTGGACAGGATGCGCCGCTTGAGGTGCGGCTGGTAGGTGGCCAGCGCATACAGGCTGAAGATGCCGGCGCGCGTGGTCCAGTTGTAGTCGGTCTGCAGATCGAAGGCTTCCAGTTCGGTGCTGGCGATATTGGCCGAGGTGGAATTCACGGCCAGGATGGCGCCGGCTTCGAAACCGGCGTCGATGTCCTCCTGCGTCAGCTCCGCACGCGTCACCCTGCCGGGCAGGAAGTCCTCGTTGTCGAGGATCTCCTGGAAGAGGAAGCTGCCGATTTCGTCGGTCTTTTCGATGCGGGTGTAATCCAGCGACACTCGCAGGGCCGGCAGCGTGGCCGGAGTGAACACCGCACCCGCAGACCAGCTCTCCGACTCCTCCGGCGTCAGATCAGGGTTGCCGCCGCGAGTGACATGCACCGGAAAGTAGCCGCGCCGCACCTTCTCGCGCTTGGGGTCGGCGACAAAGATGGACGTGGCCGGCGCCACGCTGGGGAACAGCTGCGCAATGGACGGCGGCAGAAAGCCGGTGCCGAAGCTGGCGCGCAACGCCAGACTTTCCACCGGCGAGAAGCGCAGTCCGACGGTGAAGTCGGTGGACGCCACGTCGTTTGTGATAAGACCCACCTGCGCGGGCTGCGCATCACGTGAAGGGATGGGAATGCCGCTGGTGGCCGGGACGACGGTTTCGTACTCATCGCGGCGCACCGACAGCTGCACCTCCAGGCTCTGCGCCATTGGCAGCGCATTGCGGGCGGAGATAAACGGCGCGGTAGCCTCCACGTATGCGCTCCTGACCTTCTGCACACGCGAGGGCTGATAGGTGAAGGCGGAAGCCGGGCCGCCGGAGAAATTGGTCTCGCGCACGAAGTCCCGGGCCTCTTCCTCGCGATACTCCACCAGCGCCGAGAGGTTCAACGGCCCGCCCGGCAGTTCCACCGTGGGCCCGGCCACGCGCACCGTGGCGTCCTGCAGCACGGTATCGGCCGGCCCGAAGAACTGCGTCGGACTGTTGAATGCGTAAGGCGAATAATCCAGCGGATAGAGATTGAGGTCGCGAACGACATCCAGCATACCGCTGTCCAGCGCGTCCAGGCCGGCGGTGCTGATGGCCGGATTGTAGGAGGCGGATTTGAACCGCGAGCGGCTCCAGCTGTATTCGGTGTGTGCCGTCCAGCGATGTGGCAGGCGGAAGATCAAACCACCCGCCGCCTGCCGGGTGAGGGAATCGGAAACGGCATCGCGCTCAAAACCCGGACTGGGGAAGTTCACCACGATGGGATCGGTGAAGGGATTGTTAGGCGAACCCGGTTCGATGACCGCCACGACCGGCAGGCCGGCGATGAGCGCGGTGCTTTTGTTGTTGAATGCCGCCAGGTCCACAAACGCCTCAACGCGTGAACCCAGCTCGCGTCGCAGACTGACCGCGAAGGATTCGATCATCGGATCGGCCATGCGGCTCGAGCGGGTACCCTGCACGTCCTCGGCCTGATCGAAGTTGTAGCTGCCGGCGTTGAGCGCCAGCGCCGCGCCGCCATCGGTGTCCACGCCAGCGTAGCCTTCGGGAACATGGGTAATTGGCGATCCCAAGGAGACCCCGCTGCCGGCGAACACCAGATCCTCACCAAAGGCGCTGAGGATGTTGGAGGTACGTCCGCGCGGCGGAAAGAACAGCGAGTTGAGCACGTCCGGATTGTTGCCCAGCTGCAAGGCCAGTGCCCGCCCGGTGAAATCGCGCTCGCCGCCGAGCAGCCGGTTGGAATCCGAATAGCTCGCCGACAACTGAATGCTGGTCTTGCCGCCCTCCAGGCTGAACCCGGCGCTGCCGTCCAGGCGGCGCTGGGCATAGTCGGACTGGAAGGTGTTGTCGTAGGTGCCGAGCAATTCCACGCCGGAGTAATCGCGCTTGAGGATGATGTTGATGACGCCGCCCGTGGCGCCGCCGCCGTAGATGCCGGAGGCGGTGGACGGCAGCACTTCGATGCGCTCCACCGTGGCGATCGGAATGCCGTTGATGTCCGGCTGGACAAATCCGGTGGTGGTGATGGAAGTGGCCGAGATATTGGGCATGCGCCGGCCGTTGACCAGGATCAGCGTCTGGCTGGTGCCCAGGCCGCGCAGGTTCACCTGGCTTTGGTTGCCGAAGGAGCTGCCCGGCTGCTGCGCATTGGTGGCCTGCACGGTGTTCATCGGCAGGCGGGTCTTGAAGAAATCACCGAGGTTGCTGGCGCCGGAACGCTCGATGTCCTCGGACTTGAACACCACGTACGGCTGAATGTCATCTTCGGTGCGCTGAATGTCGGTGTTGGAAGTGCGCCTGCCGCGGATCAGCATCTCGGGGATGCCCTTCTCACCGGTGTTCATCTCGTCGGTCTCGACGCTCTGCCTTGTCGTCGCGGTCTCGTTCTTCTCCTCGGCGCGCGCCAGCTGCAGGGCGGCGCCGTTGCCGCCGCTGCGGACCGGGGGAACCACTCCCCCCGTCTTCTGTGCCTGGTCCTTCTGCACTTCCAGCGCCTGCGAGCTTGAAGCCAGCACCACCGTATGTTCATTGACGAATTCGTACACCACGCCGGTGCCGGCCAGCAGCCGCGCAATGGCCTCGCGGGGCGTCAGCTGGGCCTTCAAAGCCGGCGCCTGCAACCCGTCCACCAACTTCTGATCAAACAGCACATTGGTGCTGGACTGGTTGGCCACCGCGCGCAACGACGTCGCCAGCGGCTGCGCCGGCAAATCGAAATGCACGTCCTGCTCGGCCTGCACCACCAGGGGCAGCATCGCCAGAACCATCGTCACCAGCCAGGCCACAGAATTCTTGTACAACATTGGATACTCCCGGGTGTCTACAGGAGCAATAGACAGCTCAGCCCGCGAAAAACCTCAGCCGCCGCACCGATCAGCGGGACGGAGCCGCAGCCGCGCCTGCCGGCGGACCGGCGAGACGGATCTCGTCGTGGCCTTCAATCACCTGCAGGCGGTAGACACGCGCCACCGCGGCAGCAAAGCTGGCGCTGTCACCGGTGCGAAAAACCCCGTTGATGCGAATCTGCGCCGTCTGTGGATTCTCGATCACCAGCCGCGAGGTGCTGTAGCGATTCATCTCCTGCACCGCCGCGCTCAGCACGGTGTCCTCGAAATCCACCAGCCCGCGGCGCCAGGCCGTGACCTTGTCCACCGGCGGCCTGTCGATGGCAGGCGCCGCACCCCTGGTCAGCAGCAGCCGTTCGCCCGGCGAGAGAATCGAGCTGCTTTCTCTGGAGCTTTCCCCCGCGCCCACCGCCACCTTGCCTTCAAGCAATGTCACGGCCACGCGATCCCGGTCGCGCCGGACCACAAACACCGTCCCCAGCGCCTGAATTTCGCGCTCACCGGCAGCAACAACAAACGGCCGCCCGGGATGGCGCGCAACTTCGAACAGGGCCTCGCCATTGCGCAGCCGCACACGGCGCTCGCCCTCACTGTAATTCACTTCCAGATGCGTATCGGTGTTGAGCACCACGCGGGTGCCGTCTTCAAGCGTGAGTGTGCGTTGCTCGCCGACGCGGGTGGCAACGGCATCATCGCTGCGCGAGAGAAACAGCACAGCAAGACCCAGCACGGCGACCGCGGCCACGGCGGCGGCGGAACGCAGAAAACCCTCGCGGTAGCCGGCGCGCTGCCAGCGGCTGATGCGCGGAAACGGCTTCTGCGGCATGCGCCCGGTGGCCTCCCAGGTCGCCGTCATGGCCTCGAAGGCCGCAGCATGCGCCTTGTCAGCGGTCAGCCAGCGCCGAAAGCCCCGCTCCACCTGCAGGTTGCGATTCGGCCCATGCAATCGCGCCATCCACGCCGCAGCCTCGGCGAATTCCGCCGGCGAAGGATGGCGAGACATGGCCGCTGAACCGGTGGGGGCATTCATGAGCGCTGCATCTCCCGATACATCTGTGGCCCAAGCACGGCCATGGCCTTGGCGATATGCTTCTCCACCGCACTGACGCTGACATCGAAGTGCTCGGCAATCTGCGCGTAACTGAGACCATGCAGGCGATGCATGAAGAAGATCTCGCGCGTGCGCCGGCTCTGCTCATCGAGAATGGCCGTCAGCTTCTGCAGGCACTGCTCCGCGGCCAGCACCTCTTCCGGCCCCGGCCCAAGATCCACCAACGGCAGGTCCTCGACGGCATCGGACACGTACAGATGGCTATGGCGGGCCTGGCGGGCGTTGACGGCAAGATTGAAGGCGGTACGGGCCAGGAAGGCATCGGGCGAGCGGACCACATTGCCTTCGTTGCAGTAGACCTGCAGGCGCAGGAAGGCCTCCTGCACCAGGTCCTCGGCATCCTCGCGCCGCTGACCGCGCCGCCGCAACAGGCTGCGCAGCCGACCAATCTGGGTCACCAAGCTGCTCATGACGGACAAAATGCCACGTGGCGGGGGTGGCTGCCAGAGGCAAAGCGAGCCAGAAGGGAATATTTTCGCGATAAAGGATGGCAGCTGCGGTTCTGCCGGAGCTGATCTGTCTATTAACTGGATATGCCTGGCGCAAATTCGGCGGCACGGCACGCCCGCCACGCCGCACGCGCCATCGCATCGAGGATGTCCGTGCGCAAGCGCACATACATCCTGTGCATCCAGGCGCAATACTTCCGGCCCCAGCAGCCAGCCCGGAAAATGCCCCAGGACAGCGCCCGCCTACCCCCCAAGATCGCCGATCGGTTCACTCGACCCTTCGTACGGTTCTTGATGAAGCGTATTGCCCGGCATCGATCACCCGACGCGCCGTGGGACGACGAGGCGATCCTGCGTGAGGAAATCTTCAGCATCGAGCGGCTGGAAGAACACGCCCGCAGCCTCGCAGCCGCGCAACAAATCACTCGACGCCGTGGCGGCCATCGACGTCTTGGCGCACGGCTGGCCGCCAACGAGTCGGTACTGCTCACCACCTATCGGGCACTGGCCGCCGCCGTTGGCGAAGGCCGCGCCATTACCCCGGCGGCCGAATGGCTGCTCGATAACTTCCACCTCGTCGAAGAACAGATTCGCGAAATTCGCGCCGACTTGCCGCCCGGCTTCTATCGGCAGTTGCCCAAGCTCGCGGCCGGGCCGTTCAGCGGCTATCCACGGGTGTTCGGCGTTGCCTGGGCGTTTGTCGCCCATACCGACAGTCGCTTCGATCCGCACATGCTGCGACGGTTTGTCCACGCCTACCAGCGTGTCCAGCCACTGACCATCGGCGAATTGTGGGCGATTGCAATCACGCTGCGAATCGTGCTGGTCGAGAATCTGCGCCGCGCGGCTGCGCGTATCGTGAAGGACCGCGGCGCGCGCCAGGACGCCGATACTCTCGCGGACCGGCTGCTGGGTATGAACGGATACCCGGCCGAACCCGATGCCCTGGTCAACTACGATGCTTTGGCTGGCCGCCGTGCGCGGCACACGGAGTATGCACCGGCATTTTCAGTACAACTGGTCAAGCGGCTGCGCGACCGGGACCCGCAAATCACGCCGGCGCTCCAATTGCTGGAAGACCGCCTGGCGGCCCGCGACACCAGCTCCGATCGAATCGTGCACGATGAGCATCGGCGGCAAGGCGCCTCCAACGTGACAGTGCGCAACATCATCACCAGCATGCGCCTGCTCTCGGATGTGGACTGGACGGAATTCTTCGAAAGCGTCAGTACGGTCGATGCGCAACTGCGCGCCGGCAGCGATTTCGCCATCATGGATTTCGCGACTCGCAATCTGTACCGCCATGCCATCGAACAATTGGCTCGCGGCTCGAAGCAGACGGAACTGGCGGTTGCGCAGGCGGCCCTGGCGGCATGCACCACGGGCCGCGCGCGCGATCCGGGCTACCACCTGATTGCCGCAGGAAGGCGTCCGTTCGAGAAGTCTATCGGTTACCGGGTGCCACTGTGGAGTTGGCGCGGCCGGCGCAATCTGGCGTACGGCGCCCGAGAGTACATCGCCGCGATCGCGGCAGTCGCAGTCATTGTTCTGTCAGCCCCTCTGCTCGCGCTCCATGCCTGGGGCGCGGGGGCATATTTGCTGGCGCCGCTTGCGCTCCTCGGCCTCATTCCCGCGCTCGATGCAGCAATCGCGCTGGTGAATCGCGCCGTCATGGGAGAGTTCGGCGCAACTCGCCTGCCCGGGCTGGCGCTGCGCGAAGGCGTGCCGCCCGAGTTCAGAACAGTCATCGCCGTACCCATGCTGCTCACCACATCCGCGGCGATCGAAGAACAGGTGCAGCGGCTGGAAATTCATGCACTGGCGTCTCTGGAAGGGGCTTCGCGGGACGGCGAGCTGTATTTCGCGCTGCTCTCGGACTGGGCAGACGCCGCGACCGAACATGCGGCGACTGACGAATCACTGCTCCAGCTGGCGATCGACAGCATCGCACGGCTGAATCGTTTGTACCCGCCAGCGCTCGCGGGGCCGCGTTTCCTGCTGCTGCATCGGCGCCGCATCTGGAGCGACGGACAGAAGCAGTGGATGGGATGGGAGCGCAAACGCGGCAAGCTCCACGAATTGAACCGCCTGCTGCGTGGCGCGGCGGATACGACCTTCCTCGACATCGACGGACACGCGCCCACCGTTCCTGGCGACGTCCGCTACGTGATAACGCTCGACGCCGACACGCGCTTACCGCGGGAAACGGCGCGCCGTCTGATCGGGAAGATGGCCCACCCGCTGAATCGACCGAGCTTCGACGCGGCTACCGGCCACATTGTGGAAGGCTACGCGGTGCTGCAACCACGGGTGGCGCCCTCACTGCCGATCGGCCGCGAAGGATCGCTGTTCCAGCGCGCGTTCTCGAGCGCAAGTGGTATCGATCCGTATGCCGCCGCCGTATCCGATGTATATCAGGATCTGTTCGGTGAAGGGTCCTATGCCGGCAAGGGGATTTACGAGATCGATGCCTTCGAGGCCGCCCTGGCCGGTCGCGTGCCCGATGGAACGCTGCTCAGCCACGATCTGTTCGAGGGTCTGTTTGCGCGCGCAGGCCTGGCTTCGGACGTCGAAGTGGTTGAGGAATTCCCCGCGCGCTACGACGTGGCAGCCGCGCGCCACCATCGCTGGGCGCGCGGAGACTGGCAATTGCTGCCGTGGATCCTGGGTCGCGGCGATGCCGGTCAGCGCGGCAACGGCACAAAGAATGGACACTTGTCGCTGATCGGCCGCTGGAAAATGCTGGACAACCTGCGCCGGACATTGTCCGCCCCCGCCGCCGTCGCCGCACTCCTGGCTGGCTGGCTGCTGCTGCCGGTCCCCGGTGCGTCGCTGTGGACGGCATTTGCCCTGGCAACCATGGCATTACCTGCCGTGCTGCCGGTGCTCGCCGCGATCCTGCCCCGCAGTGCGGGCATCACGGCACGCAGCCACCTGCGAGCGCTGCGCAAGGATGCGCTATTCGCCGCTTCACAGACAGCTTTGCTCGTGACATTTGTTGCATACCAGGGATGGCTGATGGCCGATGCGATCGGGCGAACGCTGTTTCGCCTACTTGTCACTCGGAGCAATCTGCTCCAGTGGGTCACTGCCGCCCAGGCGCAGCTAAGCGACAGACTCGATCTGGCCGGCGCCTATCGCCGCATGAGCGGCGGCGTGGCGATTGCTGTCGCCGCCGCCATTCTTATCGGCCTGCGCCCCGACATCGGCTGGCTGGCTGCGCCCTTCATCATTCTCTGGATCGCCTCTCCGGCCATCGCTGTCTGGATCAGCCGCTCCCCGCGCGTCGCGGGCCGCCTGGCGGTCAGCGAGGCGGACGCCCATGCCCTGCGGTTGATCGCGCGGCGCACCTGGCGCTACTTCGAGACGTTCGTGACCGCGGACGACAACATGCTGCCACCGGACAATTTTCAGGAAGACCCGCAGCCGGTACTGGCGCATCGAACCTCTCCCACCAATCTCGGGCTTTATCTGTTGTCCACCGTCAGCGCCCACGACTTCGGCTGGACCGGAACCCTGGATACTGTCGAGCGGCTGGAGGCAACGCTGGCGACGATGGCCCGACTGGAGCGGTTTCGCGGCCATTTCTACAACTGGTACGACACGCGGGACCTGCGCGCGCTCGATCCCAGGTACGTGTCCTCCGTCGACAGCGGCAATCTCGCGGCGCACCTGATCGCCCTGGCCAATGCCTGCCCGGAATTGACGGTTGCACTCCCGGACACAACGCGGTCGGCCGGCATTGCAGACTGCCGTGCGCTGGCCGGCGACGTGGAGGACAGCAGCGACGCGGCATATTGGACGCACGCCATACAAGCAACGACTGAAAGTCACCGCCGGGACGACCTGCTGACCAACGATGAGGCACGCAGCCTGCAGCGGCGCATCGCAACGATCGCTTCAACGGCGCGCACCCTGGCCGAGTCCATGCAGTTCGGTTTCCTGCTCGATCCGGAGCGACGGCTACTGTCGATTGGCTATCCTGTAAATGAAGGTACAAATGAAAGCACAAACGGGGGCACACTCGATCCAAGCTGTTATGACCTGCTCGCATCTGAAGCTCGCCTGGCGAGCTTCTTCGCCATAGCAAAACATGACATCCCCGCGCGCCATTGGTTTCGGCTTGGGCGACCGGTAACGCCGCTAGGCGCTGGCGCGGCGCTGCTGTCGTGGTCGGGCTCGATGTTCGAGTACCTGATGCCGGCGCTGATTATGCGCGCCCCCGCAGGCAGCCTTCTAGAACAAACGAGTCGCCTCGTCGTGCGCCGACAGGCCGACTACGGCGCCGCGCTCGGAATTCCGTGGGGCATTTCCGAGTCCGCCTACAATGCGCGGGATCTGGAACTGACGTATCAGTACTCAAACTTCGGCGTTCCTGGGCTGGGGCTCAAACGGGGCTTGAGCGAGAACGTCGTGATCGCCCCCTACGCCACTGCGCTGGCCGCCATGGTCGACCCGCAACGCGCCATGCGCAATTTTGTCCGGCTGGCGGCGGCCGGAGCGCGCGGACGCTACGGCTTCTACGAAGCGCTCGACTACACTCGCAGCCGTCTTCCGGAGGGAACAAAGGTTGCCATCGTGCGGGCGTTCATGGCGCATCACCAGGGTATGACGGTGGTCGCCATCGCCAATGCACTGCTCAACGGCCGGATGCGCGCCCGGTTTCATGCCGAACCGGCCATCCAGGCCACCGAGCTGCTATTGCAGGAACGTACGCCGCGCAATGTGTCAGCAGTTCATCCCCGAGCCGAGGAAGTCGCCACGGCCGGGCGCTTCGCCGAATCGCAACTGCCGGATGTCCGCCGCCCGCTCGCCGCGCACACCGCTACCCCGCAGACACATCTGCTGTCCAACGGACGCTACGCAGTAATGCTCACCAATGCCGGTTCGGGCTACAGCCGCTGGAACAACCTGAGTCTGACGCGCTGGCGGGCGGATTCCACCTGCGACGATACCGGCAGCTATATCTATCTGCGGGACGTTCATGGTGACGCGGCGTGGTCGACCGGCTATCAGCCCTGCGGCGTCGATGCCGATCGTTACGAGGTGACTTTCAACGAAGATCGCGCACAGTTCGTCCGCCACGATGGCGCGATCGTCACCGTACAGGAGGTTCTGGTCTCGCCGGAGGACGATACCGAAGTGCGCCGCGTATCGATCACCAACAGCGGCGCCGGCGTGCGGGACATAGAAGTCACATGTTATTCCGAGCTGGCGCTCGCACCGTCCGCTGCCGATGCAGCCCATCCGGCGTTCTCGAAATTATTCGTGCAAACGGAGTATCTGCCTGAACAGGCCGCCCTCCTCGCCACACGCCGCAGGCGCACGCCTACAGAGCCGCCTGTCTGGACCGCGCAGCACGCCGTCGTCGAAGGCGAAATCCTGGGCGAACCGCAGATCGAGACCGACCGCGCCCGTTTCCTGGGTCGCGGCGGCGAGGTCCGCAGACCGTTGGGCGTGATCGGCGGACAGATTTTATCCGGCACCACCGGCACCGTTCTTGATCCGGTGTTCGCGCTGCGCTATCGGCTGCGGATTGCCGCCGGCAGGACCGCGCGAATCGCATTCTGGACTGCCGTCGCCGCCACGCGCGAAGGCGTGCTGGACTTGCTGGACAAACATCGCGACGCCAGCGCATTCGTACGCGCCAGCACGATGGCCTGGACTCAGGCGCAGGTTCAACTGCGGCATCTGGATATTGATGCCGCGCAGGCCAGGTTGTTTCAGCGTCTTGCAGGCCCGGTACTGTTTGCCGATGCATCCCTGCGCCCCTCGTCTGACACCATTCGCCGGGGAGGCGGGAGCCCGGCTGCATTGTGGGCTCAAGGCATCTCCGGTGATATTCCGATCGTACTGCTGAGGATCGACGACGTCGCCGACATTGCCGTCGCACGGGAACTCCTGCGCGCGCATGAGTACTGGCGCATGAAACGGCTCGCGGTCGATCTGGTGATCCTGAATGAGCACGCCGCCTCTTATCAACAGGATCTGCAGGTAGCCCTGGACACCGAACTGCGCATGAGTCATTCGCGACCGCCAATTTCTCACGCGACCATTGCAGAGGATAAACGAGGCGCCCAGGGCGCGGCGTTCGTGCTGCGCGCCGATCGTATCGATGAGAGCACGCGTGCACGACTATCCTCTGTGGCCCGCGTCGTGTTAAACGCGCGGCACGGCACGCTGTCGGATCAGCTGGATCGTCTGTTGGCAGGCCAATTGGAGGGTGCACGCCCGCCGGCGACAGCAGCTCCTGGATTGCCGGTCAACAAATCGCCCCCACCGGCGCAGACTGACAGTGCGCAGCCGCATGAGCTGGAATTCTTCAACGGCCTGGGCGGGTTCGCCGCCGATGGACGCGAATACGTCACGCTGCTGCGTCCGGGCCAGGTCACGCCTGCGCCCTGGATCAATGTTGTTGCCAATCCGGATTTCGGTTTCCAGGTCTCCGCGGAGGGCGGTGGCTTTACCTGGTCGCTCAACAGTCGCCAGAATCAGTTGACGCCGTGGTCCAACGACCCCGTCACCGATCGCCCGGGCGAAGTGCTCTATCTGCGCGATGAGGACAGCGGCGAGCTGTGGGGAGCCACCGCCGCGCCTGCCTTCGACACAGGCGACCGAAACGCACGCTACATCAGCCGGCACGGGCAAGGATACAGCCGCTTCGAGCGCCACGCGCACGGCATCGCGCTTGAACTGCTGATGTACGTCCCTCTGGCCGATCCGATCAAGATTTCGCGACTGACGATTCGCAATCTTTCATCGCGCCCGCGCAAACTTTCCATCACGGCCTACGTGGAATGGGTGCTCGGTGATTCGCAGGCTGCCGCCGCACCCTTCGTGGTAACGGAAATCGATCCCGGCACGGGCGCTCTGTTTGCCAGCAACCCGTGGAACGGGTCGTTTGGCGCGCGCGTGGCATTCGCAGATCTGGCCGGCCGGCAAACGCAGTGGAGCGCCGACCGGCGGGAATTCATCGGCCGTTGCGGAACGCTCAACCGGCCCGCCGCGCTGGTCGGATCTGAATTGGACGGCTTCAGACAGACCGAACCGGCACCCCTGTCCGGCCGGGTGGGCGCCGGTCTCGATCCATGTGCCGCGCTGCAAACGACAATCACGCTGGCGCCGGATGAATCGACGGAGATCGTGTTCTTTCTCGGCCAGGCCGACAGCGCGGCAGCGGCGCAGACCTTGCTCCTGCGTTACCGCTCGGCGGATCTCGATGCCATCCTGCATGCGGTGCATGCGTACTGGGACGACACCCTCGGAACGGTTCAGGTGAAAACGCCGGACCGATCGCTGGACATCATCCTCAACCGCTGGATGCTGTACCAGACATTGGTCTGCCGCCTGTGGGCGCGATCAGCTTTCTATCAGGCAAGCGGCGCCTTTGGTTTCCGCGATCAGCTTCAGGACACGATGGCGCTGGCGGTTACCCGTCCAGCGCTGGCGCGCGAGCACCTGCTGCGCGCCGCTTGCCGCCAATTCATCGAAGGCGATGTACAGCACTGGTGGCTGCCGTCGACCGCGCACGACACTGACGGCACCGGCGTTCGCACCCGCATCAGCGACGATCGCGTCTGGCTGGCGTACGCCACGACCCACTACATTCAAGTCAGTGGAGATTGGGCAGTGCTGGAAGCGCAGCTGCCGTTTCTGGAAGGCCAGGCGTTGCGGCCGGACGAACAGGAAGCCTATTTCAAACCGACGACGTCGGACCTCAGCGCCACGCTGTTCGAGCACTGCGCGCGGGCGCTGGATCAAAGTCTGCAGATCGGAACACATGGCCTGCCCCTGATCGGCGCCGGTGACTGGAACGACGGCATGAACCGCGTCGGCGAACAGGGCCGGGGTGAAAGCGTCTGGCTGGGGTGGTTCCTGCATACCACGCTGGTGGCGTTTGCCGCTGTGGCGCGAGCACGCGGTGGAACCGCGCGCGCGACACAATGGCTGGCCCATGCCGACTCACTACGAGAGTCACTGGAGCGTGAAGCCTGGGATGGTGACTGGTACCGCCGCGGCTATTTCGACGACGGCACACCGCTGGGATCGGTCGCCAGCACAGAATGCCGCATCGATTCGATTGCGCAATCCTGGGGCGT
Source organism: Gammaproteobacteria bacterium (assembly GCA_021773365.1). Classification (GTDB taxonomy): domain Bacteria; phylum Pseudomonadota; class Gammaproteobacteria; order Steroidobacterales; family Steroidobacteraceae; genus JAJFKF01. Next base: position 20,162 of record JAJFKF010000126.1, read on the forward strand.
CATTTCCGGAGCAGCGAACCCGGATCGCGCCCGGCGCGCCATGGCCGCCGTGGACTACCACCTCGTTCAGCACGAAACCGGTTTGGCTCTGCTGTTCACGCCACCATTCGAACACGCCGCACAGGACCCCGGATACGTCAAAGCCTATCCGCCCGGCATTCGGGAAAACGGCGGCCACTATACTCACGCCGCAACCTGGTCGGTGATGGCCTACGCCGCTTTGGGCCAGGGCGAGCGCGCGGCGCAGTTGCTCTCGCAGCTCAATCCCATCAACCGCACCCTCACGCCGGCGGACGTGCTGCGCTACAAAGTCGAACCTTACGTCGCCGCAGCGGACATCTATTCAGTGGCTCCGCATGTCGGGCGCGGTGGCTGGACCTGGTACACCGGCTCGGCCGGCTGGATATATCGGGCCGGCATCGAATCGATTCTGGGATTCCGGGTGCAAGGCGCGAGCCTTACTTTGGCTCCGTGCATCCCTGCAGCGTGGCCACACTTCGAGATCATGTTTCGCTACGCAGGCGCGCGCTATGACATCCGGGTGGACAATCCGCAGCGCGTGAACAGCGGTATCGCCCGCATCGAACTGGACGGCGCCGTGCTACCGGACGGGGACAATCGCATCGTGCTGATGCGTGACGGCAAGGACCACACTGTGAGAGTGACGCTGGGGACCGCCACTATTGAGAATCCCGTGAACAGCTGACGCCTCCGGGAAAGCCAATCATAGCCCGGAGATGTCTACGTTTCCGTGGGAAGTCCATGGAATGCCGCACGGCGCGGCTGTCGGTCCTGTCGGCGGATCATTTATTTCAGTTCAGCATTGGCTAAACGGTGTACCGCCTACCAGCGTCGGGCTGGATTGGGACGGCACGCCGCATGTGAATGTGGCGCACGGATGACTCGCAGTTGCGAACGGTAGGGTTGGATCGGTGCTGCACGGGCCCCAGATTCGGGGAGCACTCGCAATAAAAACCCCGCACGGGGCGGGGTTCGGGGCAGGGTGCAAATGCTGCTTTAGTCGAACAGATACACGGCGCTGAAGCTGATAAAGCGCACGTCTACGCCATCCAGATCCGCCATTTCCCAGTCCAACCGCAGCTGCGCCTGCTTCACTCGATTGGTGAACATCATGCCGATTCCGTAGGAGAAATCCTTGTCATTCCCGCTGGCGCTGAACGTGTCGATCCCGTCTGTGGCCTTTGCGTCCACCTCATAGGCCATCGCGCTTCCGCGGACATACGGCGAGAAGAACGCGTTCACCGGGTAGCTGAGAATCACCGACCCTTGGAATGCGGTTGCGCTCACAGACACGTCAACCCCGCTCACGTCCTGCCTGCCGTCGCCCATATCCAGAAATCCGCCCTCCAGCGCCACATAGCGGTTGAACTGGTATCCGCCGAAAACCTTCCACGCGACCTGGCTGGGATCGAACTTCAGATCCAGATCATCGTCGATGGTCCAGTCGAACTTGGACTGCCCCAGCGCAGCGCCTACATAAAAACCTGATTCCTGTGCTGCCGCGCTGCCAGCCAGCAGGACGCCGGCCAGAAATACCCCTGTCATTGTGCGTTTCATATCCCAATCTCCTTTGAAACTGCGGGCTCCATTTTACTTCCAGCGCGGCCCGCGTGCGCGCGGAATCCATAACTGAAGGAATATAGAGCAGGGCTTGTCTCGTGTCATCCGCGTTGGGCATAAGAAAGCCGCCGCCGCGATCATGTCGACCTGCAGTTTCTCATGCCGCCGTGCCCGTCGGGGCCGCTCTGCCGATGTCGTGGCGTTCATGCCGCACCTCCCGCCGACTCCAGTTCTCCGGCCACGGCGCTGAGCTTGTCGAGCTTCACGCTGGCCGGGCGTTGGTTGGCTGTGAGTGATCGGTCTGTCATATCGAGTCCTCCAGTAGCGCCTCGCAGGCCGAGGCTGGCCGTTAGGTGACTCAGTGGTGACTGTAGGGGCTGGCTGGAAAGGCCGGGTGCGCTGAAAGCCCTACAAATATGGTGCGCCCGGAGAGATTCGAACTCCCGACCCCCTGGTTCGAAGCCAGGTGCTCTATCCAACTGAGCTACGGGCGCGACGGGCGCAGTTTAGCGGTTCGCGCAGCCGGTTGCACCGCAACCTCCGCGCGCCGCCATCCCCCAGGCAGACAGTCCGCCTGTTAAGGGAAAACCCGATTACCCCGATATTGACAATCTCATGACACGCCGTAGGATATCTCCATCAGACCAAAGGATCGAGGGACTGTTGCATATGGGACTGCCGGCACACACGAGGGAACCACAGATGAGCATTGACGAACGCGTGGCGACACTGGAAACCCATGTCGGACATATCCATGCCGACATGGGCGAGATAAAAACCGACATCCGCGAGATGCGCCATGATGTGGCGAACCTTCGCGAGGATATGCACACGGGCTTCGCGCAAATGAATGCTTCACTGACCTCTGCGAAGTTCTGGGCGCTGTTCCTCTACCTCGCCCTTGCCGCCTCCCTCTTCGGCGTCATGGCCCGGGGTTTCGGCTGGATTTAGGCATTGCCTGGGTGCGGGCACTCTCCGGCCGCTCGCAACCATGGCATCCGGGCGGCAGCCAGGTCAGCGAGCGGTAGCCGGCAGCTGTAATGGTTCGCTGCGCTTCCTCGCTGAACACGAACTCCATGAATTCTCGGGCGGCGGCACTCTTCTCCCCTGGCAGCAGCAGCACTGACTGCTGTTCGATGGGCGTGTACAGCGTGGGGTCCACCGTCATCATCTCGGCCACCAGCGAGCGACCGTTGGCGCGTTCGTAGTCGCGGATCTGCGAGCGGGCCACGAAGCCGGCTTCGGCATTGCCGGTGGCGACGAACTGAAAGGCCTGGCCGACATTCTCACCACGCACGATCCTGAAGCGGTCCGCGAGTTGCAGTGCCGTCAGCACTTCCCGGGCGGCGGCGCCGTAGGGCGCGGTGGCCGGGTTGGCGAGGGCCACAGTGCGAATGTCCCGGGAGCGCAGGGTCTGCTCCACGTCAGCGACAATAAGGCGTCCCGGCGTCCACAGCACCAGCCGGCCGATGGCGTAGGTGCGACGCGACTCCAGCACCGTCATGCCGTCACGCTCGAGCTGCTCCGGGCGCGCCGCATCGGCGGAGAAGAACAGATCGAAGGGCGCACCGGCGTGGATCTGCGCGTAGAGCACACCGCTGGAGCCGGAGCTGATGACAAACCGCGTGGGATGGCGCTGCGCATACAGCGTCGTCAGCTCCTCCAGCGTGGCCTTGAAATTGGCGGCCACGGCAATCCTCACCACTTCTCCGGTGTGGCCGATGCGCGCGATCAGCGCCAGCAGCACGATCGCAGCGGTCCGCAACAGCACACTCATCCTGAACCTCCTCGCGGTTTCATCAGTTCAGCAACGCCACGCTCTTGACCATGGCCCACAGCCGCCCGCCGGGCGCCAGCTGCAGTTCGGCCACCGACTTCCAGGTCACGCGTGCCAGCAGACCGGTGGCGCCGGCCGACAAACGCACCAGCGCATGTGCAGGCGAGTCCGCCACGGCGGTGATTTCCACCACCTCGCATTCGATGACATTGAGCACGCTGGTCTGTTGCGGACGCACCGTGGCCAGGCTGACATCACGCGCGGCGATCTGCACCCGCAGTTTCTGCCCCGCGGGGGCATCGCCCACCGCCGCCCACAGCTCGCCGCCTTCGAAGCGCAGCCGGCTCAGAAACAGCCGGGAGTGATACTCGATCACGGTGGCCTCCACCACCGCCGCGGCGTCCTCCGCCTGCGCGAACGGCAGCCGCGGATCGCACAGCACCTCGCCGGCCGCTCCGCTGGCGACGATGCGCCCGGCGTCCATCCACAGCATCTGCTGCGCCAGCCGCGCGGCCTCGTGCAGATCGTGGCTGACATACAAACAGGGTATCGCCAGCGCATCCAGCGCGGCACAGATGCCATCGAGGACTTCGCGCCGCCCCGGCCCATCCAGCGCCGCCACCGGCTCATCGAGCAGCAGCAGCCGCGGACTGGTGAGCAGCGCCCGTCCGATGGCCACCCGTCGCCGTTCGCCGCCGGACAAACCCTGCACTGAACGATGCAGCAGATCGGCAAGCTGCAGCGTCGCCACCACCGTATCGAGCTGCACCCGCGCCGCGCGCCCGCGAATGCGCCGCTGGCCATACAGGAGATTGGCGCTCACATCCAGATGGGGAAACAGATGCGCATCCTGACTCACCAGCCCCACCGCGCGCCGTTCCGGCGGCAGACAGAAATTCCGCGCCGAATCGAGCCACAGCGCCTCGCCCGCCTGCAGCCGCCCCTGTACCTGTGGTTCCAGGCCGGCGATACAACGCAGCAGCGTGGTCTTGCCCGCGCCCGAACGCCCGCACACCGTGGTGATGCCGGTCTCGGCAACCTCGAGCCCGGCGTCCAGCGCGAACATACCGCGTGTGAGCCGCAGATTCCCGGACAGTGCCGTCACAGGCGCATCAACTGCCGCCCGCGCCCGCTGAGATACAGCGCCGTCAGGGCCACAAAGGAAAACACCAGCACCCCGGCGGCCAGCACATGCGCGCGCGCATAGTCGAGCTGCTCGACATGGTCGTACAGGGCAATGGACAGCACCTGCGTCTCGCCGGGGATGTTGCCGCCGATCATCAGCACCACGCCGAACTCGCCCAGCGTGTGCGCGAACCCCATCACCAGCGCCGTGAGATATCCCGCCCGCGCCAGCGGCAGCACGATCGTGAAGAACCTGTCCCAGAACCCCGCCCCCAGCGTCGCCGCCGCTTCCAGCTGTCCGGCCGGAATCTCCTGAAAGGCATTCTTCAGTGGATTGACCACAAACGGCAGCGAGAAAATAACCGACCCCACCACCAGTCCGCCAAAACTGAACACCAGCGTCAGATCCAGCCACGACAGCAGTGGCGCCAGCGGCCCCGACCGCCCCAGCAGCAGCAGCAGATAAAAGCCCAGCACTGTGGGCGGCAACACCAGCGGCAACGCCACCACTGCCTCCACCACCGGCCGGAACCACCGCCGACTGCGCGCCAGCCACCACGCCAGCGGCGTACCGATGAGCAGCAACACCACGGTGACAACCAGCGCCAGCTTCAACGTCAGCCAGATGGCGACGAGGTCAGCAGAATTCATAAATCACATCAATCACTATGAGCCTTCACTACCAGCCTTCTCCACCTGGAACCACTGACCCCGCCATTGGCTTACGCACCCAACCCCTCCAGGCGCAGACTGCAGGGTCGGGGGAGGGTTTCCGGGGA
>JAJFKF010000127.1 GCA_021773365.1 Gammaproteobacteria bacterium
GTTGGGGAAAAGCATAGCCACGTTCTTTTGCCATTTCAATACCCTTCACACCCCTCCCGAGGAACTAACGTCGGGCGCAACTGCGTTGCTTCAGCTGCCTCCCAGCCGACCCAAGAGATAAACAAACATCCGCGGCGTGCGCGTCCGCGGACGCCGCTCAAAGCCTCTCAACCGCGGCCAAGCAACTGCAAATCTGGTTCTGCTTCTTCGTAATGGATTAATCCATACAAAGGAAACTTGATCATCACTCCCTTCTTCAGATAGCTCCACTGATCCTCAGGGCATTCATCTGTGTATTCCCCTGTGTCAATCGAGCATACGACTACTCCACCTTCGTCCTGCCCAAGCTTGACGCGATCTCCAAGCTTAACCTCTTGCCCATCGGCGTATTTCATTGCCATTCCAGCACCATGACTTCAATTAGCAAAGGGTTCGATAGGCATAGCATTCGGCGGCAAAGCTGCCGGCGTTACCGCTCCAACCGGCTGCCAGAAACACTTGCACGGCGCAGGAGAATTCTTTGGCGCCTGATTTGCTTTGTAGATGTTGTAATGCGGACCCGCGATGCCATGCTCAATCTTTCCTGGAGGTGGAGTATCCAAGGGGCGATATCCAATAGTGCCGACAGGAACAATTTTGCCGCTCGTTGTTTTGCAAGGAGGGCATTTCTGGTCATCCTTGCATGAATCATTAACGGCATCAGAATGTGTCGCATTGTAAATCGCCACACCGAGCGGCACCCCTAGTGCGGCACCGGCTATTGCGTTGAACCCCGCGCCGATTCTTGTGCCGGTCCACCACGCACCGCGCACAGCAGCAGCCGGATTCAGGCCCTCAGGATCAGCAAACGAGATCGGATTGCCACTGACATAGGCATAGGTATTGATGCCGCCTGCCAACCCAATCGGATCACTCTGCAAGTAAGTTGCCGACCAAGGTTCATAGTACCGATGATGATTGTAATGCGCCCAGGTCTCGACATCGAAGTACTGCCCCGGGAAGCGCAACTGGTAGCTGAACAGGGTGCTGTCCGCGTCCGGGTCCTCATTGGCCGCCGTTCCCCCGAATGGGTTGCTGTCCCAGCGCCAGACGATGACGTTGTCACTGGGTCGGGAGATGCGCCGCGGGGTGTTCAGGTGATCGGTGTGCACGTAGTAGATACTAACCCCGCCGCCATTGGGCCGCAGCGTGGCCACCGGGATGTCACCCAGCCACACCGTCTCCTGTATCAGGTTCCCTGAGCCATCGTATTCGCCAAGCAGGTGGCCTTCCTCGTCATAGACGAAATAGATCACCCCCAGCGGCGTGGACTTGCGCACCCGCTGGGCGAAGGCGTTGTATTCATAGTCAAAATTGATCGAGGCGTAGCTGATATTGACCAGCCGCCCGGCATCATCATAGGTGCCTGTATTGGTGTAGTTGCGCACGATCTGCACCACGTTGCCGGCTGCATCGTGACTCAGGGAGCCCCACACCCAACCGGTGGAGGACTGCAACCGATTGTTGCTGCCCGAGACATTGAATGTAGAGCTGTGCGTGCCGCCCTGGGTGAGGCGGTTGCCGTTGGCCGAGTAGGTCCAGGTCTCGGTCAGCGGGATGCTGGTGGCCTCAGTGAGGCGGTCCAGATCATCATAGTCATAGCTCCAGGTCAGGTTGGCATTGCCGGTATCAACGATGTCGGTGATGCGGAACGCGTCATCGTAGTCATAGGTGTTCAGCCCCGCACTGTCCACCTGGGTGATGTTGCCGTCCTGATCGAAGGTGCGCACCGCCAAGGTGGTGTTGCCCCAGGTCCAGCCGGCCACCGGCCCGAAGGGCTCATAGACCACGTCGCTCAGCAGCGTCGTGCTGTTCACTGTGAGGCCGGAGATACTGCCATTGCTGTAGCTGTAGGTCACCGTCTGTCCGGAGGGGGTGGTCAGGCTGGTCAATTGTCCGGCGCTGTTGTAGCCGTAGCCGACGGACTTGCTGATCGCACCCATCACCTGGGTTCTGGAGGCCACCCGCCCCGGGGCTGTATAGGTCCAGGCTGTACTGCCGGAGTTGTCGCTCACCTGCATCAGCCGCCCCTTGTTGTCGGTGCCGGTGTCGTAGGTGTAGGTGATGGTCTGATCGGAATAGTCGATCTCGGTCAGGCGATTCAGCGCATCGTAGCTGTAGGTGCCGGTTTTGCTGCGCGCATCGGTGCGGGTGGCAAGGTTGCCGCCGGAGTCGTAGGTTTGGGTTGTAGTGCCGGTATCAGGACTCACCTGGGTAAGCAGGTCCCCGAAGCCGTTGTAGGTGTAGCTGGTGACCAGACTCCTGGGGTCGGTGACGCCGGTGAGGTTGTCGTTGGCGTCGTAGGCGAACTGGGTGATGCCACTTTCCGGGTCGGTGATCTGCTTCAGGCGATTGAGCTCATCGTACAGGTTGTAGGTAGCGCGACTCTCCGGGGCCTCGATGGCGGTGGCGTGACCGTTGTTGTCGTAGCCGTACTCGGTGGTCACCGCAGCGGTGTTGACCGAACCGATGTCCTTCCACAGCTGATTGAGGGTATTGAAGACTCGATGGTGCTGGCGCACCAGGGCGCTGAAAGGATCGTAGACTTCTTCCTTCGTGCGGTTGCCCATGTTGTCGAGCGTGTAGGTGATGGAATTGCCGTCGGCGTCCTCCACCTCGATCAGGCGGTGGGCGTTGTCGTAGGCATAGGTGAGGTAGGAGCCGTCCGGCAGAGTGACCTTCTTCAGCAGGCCCGTAGGCCAGTACTCGAAGGTGCTGGCCTCCGTACCCACGGTGCGGCTGGTCAACCGCTGGCGCAGATCGTAGGTGAGCGTGGTGACCAGGCCGTTGGGGTCGGTGATCTGTGTGGGCTGGCCATGGGCGTTGTAGCTGTCGTAGGTCGTGACCTGGCCCAGTGCGTTGGTAATGGTATGCAACTGACCGCATTCGTAGCCAGTGGTGCAGCTGTAGTACGTATACGTGGTGACGTCGGAGACATCGCTTCGCGGGCCGTCGGCAGTCAGTACCTGGCCGTAGCTGTTGTAGGTATAGGTCCAGGTGCGGGATTGCGAGGTGGTCGTGTCGGTGACTGTACGCGTGAGTTGATTGCCGTCGCCGTCGTAGGTGAAGGTCGTAGTGCGGCCCAGTTCTTCAATCTCGATGGGTAGCCGGTAGGTCCCGTGCCAGTCGGTGGCAATGGTGCGGGCGTTTGAGGTTCCGTAGGCTTCCGTACGGGAAACCTCAAGAATCCGCGAAGGGTTGTAGGAATAAGTCGTCTGATTATTCAAAAAATCTGTTCGGCTCGAAACGTTACCGTTCAGGTCATAAACCAGCGTCTTTTCAGTACTGCAACCTGAACATGTGCTCGGCGCAGAAGTCACTCTCCTGCGGCCCTCCCTGATGACGGTGGAATACGAACGCACCTTCCCCAGCGGATCAGTGACGGTTCGGCTGGAACCGCCATACGAGAACGAATACTGGTCAACGCCCCCGGCATGAGCAGACGACTTAACCACGAAACCCTCTGCTCCAGCATACCAATATGTCCAAGTTGCATAAGTAATGCCATTCTCATCCTTCATGGATGTCATCTGCATGTTTGAATCGTATGCATACTCTCGAGACGCAGTATCAGGATATGTGGCCTTGGCAAGCTTGCTGCTGCTATAGGTAAATTCGATCACTTCGCCATCGGGATCAATTACCTGCTTTAGGTGCTCGATCTTGTCGCTTCCAGTTTGATAGACGAATTGAAGCGTATTTCCATATATATCAGTCGCTTCAATTGGGAGCATCCCATAGGTGCCATCATAGACTATTGTTATTGCCGGTCGTCCTCGATCAGCGACTGACTGCAGCCTCCCTTCGGCATCATAAACTTCCGTCGCGTCTGCTGCTGTCCGGTACTCCCATCCGGTAATTACTCCAAACGAATCCCGTATTGCCATGAGCTGATCGGCAACATCAGCATCAGAGTAGTAGTCCGCTCCCGATGCCCTGAAAGATAAGAGCCGACCGTCCGGCCGGAGCGCGAAAACCGTGCCGAATATCGTTCCGGCAGAAACATACAGGCGCTGAAAATAGTTGGCCATCCAGCCCGCACCGAGCGGCTCCCACAAACGAGCATATTGATCACTAATTCCGTATCGAGATTGCCCTGCCTGACTGTTGTAGGTGCGCACAAAACGCAACCCACTATTCGAAGACGACACATAGTCAACTTGCCGCGCAGACTTGTTTCCGCTGGCAACCTCACAGGGATTTCCCTTCAGTAATCCATCGGCCAGAGAACCGTCTCCGGAATGGCACGAGTTGCCCCACGATTTCGATGGATTCTGCGCACTGCGAGCGCGCCGGCAATATGGCATCTGCGAAGTATCTCCGCCGGGATACCGCAGCGTATACCCTGCGGGGCAGGCAATCTTCCGGCTCTGGCGCAGCGGAAAACCCTGGCTCCAGGAAGACTTGCAGCCCTCGCCAACAAACGCTGTAACATCCAGATGTATCGTGTTTCCATGAAAAGTATCGATCGTGCCGCTGTAGGCAGGCGTTGGCCCCCACGCGAGATTGTCGTCGTAGGTCACGCCAGTAGGAATAGCCGTACACCAGCCTGTTCCCTGAACCATTCGCGCTGCCAGTTTATCTACAGCCTCAGCCTGGGATTTAAATGGACCCAGAGGTGAATAGGAGTACCCAGGGAGCACGTAGTAATACCAGTCCCCTACCAGTACGTCCGTGCAATCGTATCCAGTGGACGAACCCGGCGCTGTGCATTCCGCTTGCGCGAAAATTGACGGCGAGAATAAAAGCAACGTGCTTAAGACAAAACCCGCCCCAAGAGGGCATTTCACAACCAACCAGTAAAACCGCGTAACTGCTTGCATCCGTATTCTCCCTGCCGCAGAAAAGTGATTGAACCGCAATGTCAGGACATGCGGCCTCGGTATTGGGTCTGGTAATGATTTATTGCGTGCGGACGAATCCCTCCATCTGTTCCTCCGACCCCGAGACCCTGAGCCACTAACCCCAGCCTGATGGCTGGTCGGGGAAAAGCATAGCCACGTCTTGTTACAATTTCAATACGCCTCCACCCCCCCCCGAGGGACTGGCGTACCAGCGATATTGCGCCAATTCAGCAGCCTCCCGGCGATCATAGCCCCGCCCCTGCCCGCTCAATCAATAACTCCCACGGGAAAGAATCCCGGCGCCTCCACACCCGGCGGCAGCACGTCGATCAGGTCGCCTTCGCCGAGAAAATTCCATACGCCATCCGGCACGTAGGTGCCGTCGTTGCGGCGCTGCCAGCGGGTTTGCGAGACCAGCACCCTGCCCGCACGATCAACAGCGTAGCCCTGGGTAACGGATGGCCAGATCACTGCGCCGGGGTGCAGGCTGGCAGTCATGCCGGCGAAGCTGTCCACATACGATTGCTCCGGGGAGGCGATGGTGTACGGGACAAAGGACCGGCAATTGAGCGGTTCCAGAAATGAGCCTGCGGAAATGCTGAGCCTGACCGGAGAGGTTTGTTCCTGGATCAGCGCGCTTTGTTCATACATGACGTGTGTCACTCCGCCGATCACTGCCTCTGCGCGCGTGACGGTGTGCGTGGCGATCTCCCATTCGCTCATCCACTCCAGAGGATAGGTCGGGCCCTGACCGTAGCCGGGCACGCCAGCGGCGCTGGCGGTGCGGGTGGTGATCTCGTCGTTCAGTTCGTAGACCAGCATGTCGTTACGCGCATCGGCGTAGAACAGCCGCGTGGAGGACCCGACCGTCGTCGATATCACACTTGCCGCGCCACTGGCTTCAGGCCCGCTGGCGGGTTGCGCAATGACCGTTGAATCATCCCGCTGTTCATCGGTGCGCGCCCCGCGCAGGGGAATTGACGTCGTGCCCACGCGCAGACGCCGCAGCGTGGAGTTGAAACTGCTGCGGCTGGCCTGGTAGCGGCGCTGACGGGTTTCGTTGGGGACGAGACCACAGGAATCGCCAGTCTGCACAAGCTCGCCGCGCCGGTCGTAGAACCAGTCGCGCACCCAGTCGGCGCCCCAGGCGGGATCGGATTCCACCACACACAGCACTTCTGTCTCGCCGCGATAGTCGGCGCACACCACGGTGGGCCGGTCCCATTCGATGCGGCCGTGCAATGCCGCCTCCGTCTCGCGGCGGTGATCGGCATGGTCGATCTTCTGGTGAATGCAGATCGTGCGCTCCAGGCCGCCGATGTCCTTGCACTTGCCGTTGGCAAGGCAGCGGTAGGTCACTGCACAGGAATCCGGCTGCTGCACACCCTCGGCAACGGTGCGGGCCCAATCGGCATTGAAGTCGGTTCGTCCGGTCAGGCGACCGGCGCCGATGGCGCTGCTGGTTTCAGCTGTCGGCGTCCCGCCGTTCATGCGCAGCTTCACGCGTGTGGCGTAGGCATTGCCGGATAACGGACCGACAATGGTTTGCGCCTCGGCGCCGCTGGCGCTGAAGAACATGGGCGTGGCCGGAAGATCCAGGGCCTGGGAGAACAGCAGGCGCCAGCCATCCGGATTGGAGCCGGCATCGTGCAGATCATGATTGTCATAGATGGCCTTCTCCGGCCGCACGTACAGGCGCAGCTCACCGTCGGTGTACACGACCACTGCCAGCCACTCGCCCGCGGCATCGCTGAACAGCGCCGCGCCCTGCACCGGCCCAGGCGCGTCCGCCAGCACGCGACCATTGCGATAGATATGTGGCGAGTAGCCGCCGCGGCGATCGGCCGGATAGAAGTAGCGCGAGGGCGGGCCATCCCAGGTCAGCACCTCGCCCGGCTGATCACCGCGCCAGTCGACGTTGCCGGCCCGCTGCCCGGTACGCTCGGTGGCCATCCATTGTCCGCCCGTGAAAACGATGTGGCGGGGGGCGGCAATGCCGTCGGCTGGAAGATAGTTCGGATGCACGACAAAGCCACCCTGCACCGGCGCGGGCAAGGCCAGTGCCGCAATGCCCCGCTCTTCTCCGATGACGCCGTCGAACACCAGCATGAAGGGCTTCTCGCGATCGCCCGCAAGATTATCCGGCAGCGGAAAATGCAGGGTGCGAGTGGCGCCCACCGGCAGGGTGACGCCCGCCAGGTCATCGCCTCCCAGCGGCAGACGCTGTCGACCGCCATCCTGCGTATCGTAATAGAGGGAGAATTCCTCCAGCCCGCCATCGGTGCGTTCGCTCAGCGCAAAATCAGCGGCGGATACGTTGCGGACACTAACGGTAATCCTGCCGTCGGATGAATCGAATGAATCCAGGGCCAGCCGTCCGCGAAAGAAGTAGTCGATGAGCCCGGCGCTGTAGGCCACGGCACGGGGAATGAGGAATTCGTGGGCGGCGGCGAAGTTGAAGCGGTTCAGGCTGCTCATCCAGAACAACCCCCGCTTCTCCAGGTCCTGCGATAGAACCGAAAATGTACTGGCGCGTGGATTGAACCGCGACATAGCGGGCCTGTAAGCATCCGTTACTTGCGCCCCAACGAACAATACCTCTGCGGAGGCCCCCGGTAGCGTCTCATCACCCAGCAATTTACCCAACGTAATCCGTTCTATCTGTGGATTGCTGGGGATCGAAGGCAAAGGGTATGCCGGCTGAGACCGGAAGCCGCCCGGAACCCCAAGAAAGTTGGTGTCCTTGGACACAAAATTATGGCTCGAGAACTCGGCCATGCCGCGCCCATCGTTCGCCCAAAAGGATCGTGCGGACCGAAAATCCACCGGAACAAGTGTCGCATAACCCTGCAATGGGAGGGCAGGCTGTCGATGGTTCGTAAACTGCTCGTACAGGCTGGTATCCACGTGACTCAGGTGATCGTCATTTCGCACATGCTCGGGCTGCGCCATATCCTGTATATGATGGATACCGTGCCCCAGAGATTGAAATGTCGCACCGAGCAGCCTTGCCCTCTCCGACGGATAGGGCGAGGTCAATCCACTCACGAAGTAGTCAACCGCACTCCTTAGCGAGTATTTCTGCTCTGGAGACAGAATCCGGTCTGGCAGCGGGCCATCGTCTTCCAAAGCCCACTGCGGAGATGGAAACCCCAAAGCAACCCCAGCTATCGTAAGCGCGCGACCTCCGTTCTGCGGATCAAAAAAGTGATTCAGCGGTCTGCGCCGTGCCAGCGTATCCTCCGCGACAGAACCGAAGCCGATCAATTCGCGCGCGGCAATGAGCCGAAAGTCACTACTGACAAAGACCTCGTCCCTGCGAATTCCGATATCCAAGAAGATGCTCTGCTCGATGTTGCGGCCAAGTGACGTAGAAGCATCAACCGCCATCACTGAAATATATCTATGCGTATCTGTTTCGTACGCAGCACCCTCGGACGCGTAACAAGAAAAGAGAAGACCCAATAGCCAGATTCCCTTCAAGCGTGAACCTTCCATGATCCATTCCTCCAATCGACATGCGAGCCAGGAAAACCAGCGGCGCTATCAGAACAACACGGCGTAGGCCGTCACTGGCGCTTGCTCCGAGTGGCCTACTCCGAAGATCCGCATTGTTCCAACAAGCGCCAGCGCAGCCAGCAGAGATGCCAGCAGAACAATTCGCTGCGGGAGCGCCCCCTTCCAAATGAACCTGGTGACTACGCCAGATACGTAGTACAGAAGCCATCCATATGCCAGCAGATGAATACACTCAATTACGGGCACAGCCCGAAACGGATAGAGGATATTCTCCAGCGTCATAACGAAGAGCATGGCATAGGACACAAAACCACCTACTACGAACATGTAGTAGAAGAGTGGCACCGTAAATGCCATTGCAATCAGCAACAACATTCTCACCATGAAATGACCTGCCTTAGACTCAAGCATGAGACTTCTCACAGGCCATGACGGCAAACAACCCCACCGCCAGCCACCCGCCCCGCCCGATTTCCGGATCATTTTTCAACTCACATCCCCCCGACACGCCATACGCCACTACGGTCGCGCGTCATGTAGATGAAGAAGGCGCGGTCTGCGCCCTCTGTATCGCGTGCCACCACGAATTCAGCGATCTCACTGCCAACTTCCACCGGGTGAAGCGGCGAGAAGCTGGCCACGATCTGCGGCATATCCTCCCTCAACACCTCGAATACCGGCGCATACCGTCGCCTGGCCGACTCGTTCAGCCGTGCCGCTGCTCCATCCACACTGCCATTCACCAGCGCTGTGGTCATGCCATCCCACACCGACCGCAGGCTCGACAGGAGTTCATCGCGGTCATGCACCGTGACCGGAACGTTTGCCGTGCGGATCGACCCGCCCTCTTCGGTGATGGCAACCGTGGCGAGGTAGCTCCCAGGCTCGGTGTATGTCCAGTCCGGCGAAGCTGAAATATCTGCGGTGGACAGATCGATCTGGCCATCACCATCGAAATCGAAATCCAGCCGGCTGACGCCGGCGCCACGGCGATCAATCAGCTCGAAACCCGCGCGCAGCGGCGCGGGTCCATTGGCTGGAGAAACCCGCAGCACGTAGTCACTGCGCCTGCGTACCAGCACGTCCACCTGGCGCGTCAGGCTGCGCCCGTCAGGTGTATGCATGCTGACATCAATACTCACGGGCAATGCCACCGGTCCGGCGCCCTCCGGCGGTGCGACCTCGATCTGCGTCACGAACGTCGAGCCATCAGGATCAAAATGAACCGTGGCGGGCCGCCCGTCGACCACGACACCACTGTTGCGCGGGGCGCGCAGCCGCCCGGACACGCGCACGATGGATCCCGGCAGTTCCGTATTGGCAAGCGGCGTATCGATGATCAGCTCGAGATCATTGCCGGCACTGATGGCCGCGGCGCCGCTGGCGTTGCCTGCGGCATCACGCGCCACGATCAGCAGCGCATCGGCATCGGCCGCTGCAATCAGGACGGAGAATGACCCATCGGCCGCCGCAGTGGCAGTGATGAAAACACCCGTTGTGTAGTTGGTAATCGTCACCTGCGCCCTTCCTTCGACACTTCCTGCTTTGCCGCTCACCCTGATGTGACCGGCGCCTTCCCGCACCAGCGAGACCAGCTGCGCCTGCGGCGCCGCCGGCGGCTCGGTGTCCGGCACGGGCGGCGGTGCGGGCTCGCGTGCCGACAGGGTAACCGTTGCCGGTGCGCTGTCCAGGCTGCCGTCGTTGACAATGAGCTGACTGACATAGGCGCCGGGCAGGTCCGGCGTCAGGGCCGGCTGCCGGGTTTGCGGTTCGTCGAGCACGGCGACGCTGCCCGGCGGCACCGAGGTCAGCGACCAGTCGAACCCCAGGGGGTCATCGTCAGCATCGTGCGAAGCACTGCCATCAAGAAATGCTTCTTCGCCGATCTGAACTTCGCGATCCACACCCGCATCCGCCACCGGCGCACTGTTGACCGTCGATATCACTGCCGTGTCGGGCACACTGTCCGCGGCGCCATCATTCACAATGAGTTGCGCCAGGTACAGACCCGGCCGGTCGACGACAAACTGCGTCTCGACCCCGGCCGTGACGGCCAGCACGGCCTGGCTGCCCTCCGGCACGGTCAGCGACCAGCGGTACGCCAGCGCATCACCATCCACATCGGTGGAGGCATAGCCGTCAAGCTGCACCACCGCGCCAACGGCAACCGTACGATCCGGTCCCGCGTCCGCCACCGGCGCCGAGTTCACAGTGGAGACCAGCACGGTGTCCGGCTGGCTCTCCGCCTGCCCATCGTGTACCACCAGCTCCGCCACATAGCGCCCGGCGCGATCTGGAATGAATTCCGCCCAGGGGCTGGCCGGGTCCGCCGTCAGCAGCATCGCGTCACTGCCCGGTGGCAGTTCCAGCAGCGTCCATTCATAGGTCAGCGCATCGCCGTCCGCATCGCTCGAGGTCGAGCCATCCAGCCGCACCCGCGCACCCACCGCCGCGGTCAGATCCTCGCCCGCCCGTGCCACCGGCGCGGAATTGCGCGTGGTCACCGTGACTATTGCTGGCGCGCTGTCATCGATGCCATCACTGACGATCAGGCGAAAGACATAGACGCCTTCCAGATCCGGAACAATGGTCGGCTGGACGGCGGCAGCATCGGACAGCGACACGGCGCTGCCCGCAGGGAGAGATACCGCCGCCCAGCCAAACTGAAGCGACTGCCCGTCAGCATCGAAGGAGCCACTGCCATCCAGCGTCACGCCCTGCCCGACAAATGCCGTGCGGTCCGGCCCCGCATCAGCCACCGGCGGGCGGTTGCCACCGCAGTTGGCACAGCTCACGGTCCAGGACAGTCCGTCGAGCGCACTTTGCACATACTGCAGCAGCACCCACAGCGAGCTGCGCCGCGGCAGGGTCAATCGCAATCTGAAGGTGTCGAGACTGACTGCGGGCCGCAGCAGCGATGCACGACCCACATCGCCGAAACCGATCTGGCCGTCAAGCACCATCACGCCATCAAAGCTGCTGCTCAACCGGGCCGTTACATCCGCAGCCGGGTCGCCGGGGTTCGCGACGCCCGCGCGCAGCGTCAGGTCATATGCCCGTGCCTGGCCATCCACCGGTGCGATCTGCTCGATGCGATAGCCGAAGGGTGAAATCACCAGCCGTGGTGCTGCCGCCACGACGGCGGGCGCGGCTGCAATCAGACCGCAGACCCACCATCGCAACCATCGCGGCAAACGGCCGGAGCGCCGGGTACGAAACATTCCATCCATGGCTGCTGCCTCCTTACAGACTCCAAGACATTCCCTGTAGCCGCTCCCTCGACCGCCCCGCGGCCCGGCGCTCCGCCGCCGGCTGCATCACCGGTGTGCGCGTCCGGTACTGAAGCCGTCGTGGGAAAGCCTAGCCGGCCGGCGCCGGCGCGTGTAGCGCAGAAAGGTGTCGGTTTACCCCCCTG
Source organism: Gammaproteobacteria bacterium (assembly GCA_021773365.1). GTDB lineage: Bacteria > Pseudomonadota > Gammaproteobacteria > Steroidobacterales > Steroidobacteraceae > JAJFKF01. Next base: position 11,818 of record JAJFKF010000127.1, read on the forward strand.
CAAACCGCCCGAAATGACACTCAGGCCACCACACCCTCCAGGCGCTCAACACTCCGCCAGCCACGCGGCAACACCGCGCCACGCTGTGCCCGCTGCCCGCGATAGTCCTTCAGATCCGCCCACTTCAGCGTCATCACCCGCTCGCCCGACTGCACCAGCAAGCTCCCACGCGGCGGCACCACCGCGATACCCGCAACGTACTCGGCGCGCGTCTTCGCCTTCTTCCCCGGAATATCAAACAGTTTGTTGCCCTTGCCCCGCGCCAGCTCCGGCACATCCGCCACCGGAAACACCAGCAGCTTGCCGTCGCTGTTGGCAATGGCCACCAGCGAATCGGGCGCCGGAACAAACGACGGTGACAGCACCAGCGCCTTCTCCGGCACATTCAACAGCGTCTTGCCGGCCCGCCGGTCCGTCACCAGCTCCTTGAAACGCACCGTGAAGCCGTAGCCCGCATCCGAGGCCACCAGCCACAGATCCTCCGGATCGCCCAGCATCACCCCGGCGAACTTCGCCCCGTCCGGTGGATTCAGGCGACCGGACAAAGGCTCGCCCATGCCGCGCGCCGACGGCAGCGAGTGCGCCGGCAGACTGTAGGTGCGACCGGTGCTGTCGATGAACACGGCCGGCTGCAGGCTGCGCCCGCACGCGTGGGCACGATAAGCGTCGCCGGTCTTGTAGGACAGCGTGCCCGGATCGATCTCATGGCCCTTGGCTGAACGCACCCAGCCGCCGGTGGACAGCACCACCGTCACCGGCTCGTTGGCGATCAGCTCGGTGGCATCGATGGCCTGCGCCGCCTCGCGCTCGACAATCTTTGTACGCCGCTCATCACCGTACTTCCCGGCATCAGCCTTGATTTCCTCGCCCACCAGCTTGCGCAGCTTCGCCTTGCTCTTCAGCAGCGACTCGAGGCTCTCCTGCTCGTCCTTGAGTGTCTTCTGCTCCTCGTGGATCTTCATTTCCTCGAGCTTCGCCAGGTTGCGCAGCCTGGTGTCGAGGATGTAGTCGGTCTGCTCCTCGGTGAGCTTAAAGCGCTTCATCAGCACCGGCTTCGGCTCATCCTCGCGCCGGATGATCCTGATGACCTCATCCAGATTGAGGTAGGCCACCATCAACCCATCAAGCAGGTGCAGGCGACGGGTGACCTTGTCGAGGCGGTGCTGCAGACGACGCGTCACCGTCTGCACGCGAAACTCAAGCCAGTCACTCAGTACGCCTTTCAGACCCATGACGCGCGGCCGGCCATCCAGGCCGATGATGTTCAGATTGACGCGATAGTTGCGCTCCAGGTCCGTGGTGGCGAACAGATGATGCATCACCTGCACCAGGTCCACGCGGCTTGACCGTGGCACGACTACCAGGCGCGTGGGATGCTCGTGATCGGATTCGTCGCGCAGGTCCTCCACCATGGGCAGCTTCTTGCCGCGCATCTGCTCGGCGATCTGCTCCTGCACACGCGAACCGGAGACCTGATGCGGGAAGGCGTTGATGACGATGTTGCCGTCTTCAATCTCGTAGGTGGCGCGCGCCTTGAAACTGCCGGTGCCGTTTTCGTAGAACGCCTTGATGTCGGCGCGCGGAGAGACAATCTCGGCGCCGGCGGGAAGGTCCGGGCCTTTGATGTGCTTCATCAGCGCCGCGGTGGTGGCCTCCGGATCCTCGAGCAGGTGCAGGCAGGCGGCGGCTACTTCACGCAGGTTGTGCGGCGGTATGTCCGTGGCCATGCCCACCGCAATGCCCTGGGTGCCATTGAGCAACAGGTTCGGCAGGCGCGCCGGCAGCATCGCCGGCTCTTCCAGCGTGCCGTCGAAGTTCGGTGTCCAGTTCACCGTGCCGTGCGCCAGCTCGCCGAGCAGCACATCGGCGTAGCGGGTGAGCTTGGCCTCGGTGTAGCGCATGGCGGCAAAGGACTTCGGATCGTCCTGTGATCCCCAGTTGCCCTGCCCGTCCACCAGTGGATAACGATAGGCGAAGGGCTGTGCCATCAGCACCATCGCCTCGTAGCAGGCGCTGTCGCCGTGCGGGTGGAATTTGCCGATGACATCGCCGACGGTGCGGGCAGATTTCTTGTGCTTGGAGACGGCTGAGAGGCCGAGCTCGCTCATGGCGTAAATGATGCGCCGCTGCACGGGCTTGAGGCCGTCTCCCAGGTGGGGCAGAGCACGGTCGAGGATGACGTACATCGAGTAGTCGAGATAGGCCTTCTCGGTAAACAGCTTCAGCGGCTGTTTCTCTATACCTTCGAAGTTCAGTTCCTGGTCTTGCATGATTCGGTCAGTTCCAGTCAGTGCCGGGCGCGGGTCGCAGGGGGGTGGGAAGGGCCTTTTGGGGACCGGCAGCAAGACCCCATC
>JAJFKF010000128.1 GCA_021773365.1 Gammaproteobacteria bacterium
AGACCCGGCCCGGCACGCCCTCAAACATCAGAAAGCAATCTCAATGCAGCGGCATTGACCCGAAGCAAGGACCGCTGTTCTCGCCGCTCAGGCCGCCTCTTCCAGTGATGCGGATGATTCTGTTTGTTGGCCGCCTTCAAAGAAAGCCTGCACCGCGTCGCGCTGCTGCCGCGGGCAGGTCATGCGGTTCACGGTGCTCCAGAATTCGCTGCTGCCGGCATGATCCTGGCAATACCACTGGATATGCTTACGGGCCACGCGCACACCCTTGGGCTCGCCATAGAAGGCGTACAGCTCGTCCAGGTGTTCCAGCAGCCAGGCGCCTACCTGTTTCAGATCCGGTGGCGGCAGCACCTCGCCGTGCTGGAGGTAATGTGCCAGTTCACGGAAGATCCACGGCCGTCCCTGTGCCCCGCGACCGATCATCAATGCATCGGCTCCGGTGTACTGCAGCACCTGCAATGCCTGTTGCGGAGTACGGATGTCTCCATTGGCCAGCACCGGAATGCCCACCGTCTGCTTGATCGCGGCGATGGTGTCGTACTCGGCATGACCTTCGTAACGGTCTTCACGCGTGCGTCCATGCACGCTCAGCGCGGCGATGCCGCAGTCCTCGGCGATACGCGCAATCTGTAAACCATTGCGCTGTGCCCGCGCATAACCGGTGCGGACCTTCAGCGTAACCGGCACCTGCACCGCATCGACAACGGCTCTGCAGATCGCTGCAACCAGATCCGGATCGCGCAGCAACGCCGAACCGGCGTCGGCGCGGCAGACCTTCTTGGCTGGACAGCCCATGTTGATGTCGATGATCTGCGCGCCGTGTTCGACGTTGTAGCGCGCGCAGTCGGCCATGGCCTGCGGATCGCTGCCGGCGATCTGCACCGCGATGGGTTCATCCTCACCGGCGTGGTCCCGCCGCAGCCGTGTCTTCTCAGAATCCCACAGGTTTGCGTCGGAGGTGGTCATCTCGGACACCACCATCCCCGCACCCAGGCGGCGGCACAGCGAACGGAAAGGCCGGTCAGTGACGCCCGCCATGGGCGCCAGCACCAGATCCGGAGCAATGTTGTAAGGACCTATGCGCATCCTGCGAAGGCGTCCTTCAGGCCGCGGCCGTCAGCGCGGCCACCACATGATCCACCTCATCCGCGCTACCCAGAATAACCGGCACGCGCTGATGGATGTCCTGCGGTGGCACATCGAGGATGCGCTGGCCGGGCGCGGTCAACGCCTTGCCGCCGGCCTGTTCGATGAGCATGGCCATGGGATTGGCTTCGTACATCAGGCGCAGCTTGCCCTGCGGCGCTTTCTTTGTCGGCGGGTACATGAATACGCCGCCCTTGAGCAGGATGCGGTGCACGTCCGCCACCATCGAGCCGACATAGCGGCTGGAGTAGCCATTGTCCTGAGCCCAGTCCAGGTACTGCTGAAAACCCGCAGGAAAGCTGCGACGGTTTCCTTCGTTGACCGAGTAGCTTTTGTTGGCAGCCGGCGTGCGCAGCCCGCGTTCCACCAGCATGAAAGCGCCAAAGTCCGGATCGAGCACAAACATGTCCACGCCCTGACCCACGGTGAGCATGAACACCGTGGAAGGTCCGTACAGCACGTAACCGGCCGCCACCTGCTGCGCGCCCGCCTGCAGCACCGAGGCATGCGCATCGCGGGCGCGCCGGTCGTAGCGCAGGATGCTGAAGATGGTGCCGACCCCGCCGCACACATCCAGATTGGATGATCCGTCCAGCGGATCGAACAGCACGCAGTAGCGCCGTTCGCCATCCGCCTCTTCACGCAAAATTACCGGTTCCTCGTTCTCCTCGGAGGCGACGATCGCCACGCCATCGCGCCCGCCCAGCGTGCGCAGCAGAATATCGTTGGCGATGACATCGAGCTTCTGCTGCTGCTCGCCCTGCACGTTCTCCGCACCCGCCGCGCCGAGCACGTTCTGCAGTCTTGCCCGCCGGACATGCGAGGCAATCATCTTCGATGAAATGGACAGGGCAGAGAGAATCCAGGACAGCGTGCCGCTGGCTTCGGGAAACTGGGATTGCTGGCGGAGGATGTGGCCCTGGAGGGTGATGATGGGTCTTGAGTCTGGGTGCGTGGTCATGATTTCACTGATCGGGGCTCACGGAGCACCGTTGCGAAGGGGGCAGAGTTACCCACATTTTGTGGGAATCCCTCCCCTCAAAATGTGGGTAACTTCCCCCACCCGGCCTCCTCTTAATCCTCCATCAAGAACGACCGCAACTGCTCACTACGGCTGGGATGCCGCAGCTTGCGCAACGCCTTGGCCTCTATCTGCCGGATGCGCTCGCGTGTCACGTCGAACTGCTTGCCCACTTCCTCCAGCGTGTGATCGGTATTCATGTCGATACCGAAACGCATGCGCAGCACCTTCGCCTCGCGCGGCGTCAGGCCCGCGAGGACCGCATGCGTGGTCTCACGCAGGGACTCGGTCGTTGCCGAGTCGATGGGCGACTCCACTGAAATGTCCTCGATGAAATCCCCCAGGTGCGAATCCTCATCGTCGCCGATGGGCGTCTCCATGGAGATCGGTTCCTTGGCGATCTTCATCACCTTGCGCACCTTGTCTTCGGGCATCTCCATGCGCGCGGCCAGTTCCTCGGGCATGGGCTCGCGTCCCATCTCCTGCACCATCTGGCGCGAGATGCGATTCAGCTTGTTGATGGTCTCGATCATGTGCACCGGAATGCGGATGGTGCGCGCCTGGTCGGCGATCGAGCGAGTGATGGCCTGGCGAATCCACCACGTGGCGTAGGTGGAAAACTTGTAGCCGCGACGGTATTCGAATTTGTCCACCGCCTTCATCAGGCCGATGTTGCCCTCCTGGATGAGGTCGAGGAACTGAAGTCCACGGTTGGTGTACTTTTTGGCGATGGAGATCACCAGACGCAGGTTCGCCTCCACCATCTCTTTCTTGGCGCGGCGCGCCTTGGCCTCGCCGATGGAGACCTCGCGATTGACTTCCTTGATTTCGTTGATGGTGAGGTGGCGCAGTTTCTCCAGGCCCTGCAGTTTCTTCTGGCGCTTGTCGACCTCATCCTTGAGCTTGGCCAGTGCCGAGGAGTGTTTTTTCTTGGCACGGATGTGCTTGTGCAGCCAGCGCAGGTTGGTTTCGTTCTTGGGGAAGGAGCCGATGAAATCGCGACGCGGCATACCAGCCTGGCGTACGCAGATCAGCATGATCTCCTTCTCCAGCTGGCGAACCTCGGAGATGTGCATGCGCAGGTTGACGATCAGCTGCTCGAACATCTTCGGCGCGAGCTTCAGCTCCATGAATTCCGCCGCCAGGCGTTTGCGCAGCTTCAGTGTCTTCGGTTCTTTCGAGCTCTTGCTGGCCAGGGTGTTGACCACCTGGATGTGGAGCTTGCCAATGGCAGCGAAGCGGCGGGCGGCTTCTTCCGGATCCGGTCCGGTGTCAACCGGCTCATCTTCGCTGTTGTTGTTGTCGTCGTTGTTGTCGTCTTCCTCGCCCTTGGCAGACTTGTCGTTACCCTTCTCGTTTGCCTTCTGGGCATTATTGCGCGCAGCGTCGGGCTTGGTGATCTGCGGCTGGGCGATCTCGTCCGGCGCGTTGGGATCGATGAACCCGGTGATGATGTCGATGAGGCGGCCCTGTCCGGCCTTGACCGGCTCGAACTGCTGCAGCAGCACATCGTAGGTGGACGGATACAGTGCCAGTGCGCCGCGCACGGCCTCCAGACCTTCCTCGATGCGCTTGGCGATGCGGATTTCGCCCTCGCGCGTGAGCAGCTCGACAGTGCCCATCTCGCGCATGTACATGCGCACCGGATCGGTGGTGCGGCCGAACTCCGCATCCACGGTGGCCAGCGCTGCCGCGGCCTCTTCTACAGCTTCCTCGTCGGGCGTGCTGGAGTTCATGAGCAACGCTTCGGCGTCCGGCGCCTTCTCGTGCACCGCGATACCCATGTCGTTGATCATGTTGACGATGTCTTCGATCTGCTCCGGATCGACGATTTCGCTGGGCAGGTGGTCGTTGACCTCTGCGTACGTGAGGTACCCCTGCTCCTTGCCGCGTGCGATCAGCAATTTGAGCTGGGACTGACGCTCGTCCACAATGTGCGTAGTCTTTTTTTCGCTCAGGGCAGCCATCTGGAAGTCTCGTGTAGTAAGGGACCTTTCGGGGTCCAAAAAAGAACGCGCGAGTATACTGGCCGGACCCTTAGATCACCAGTGTTTTCAATGGTTTCGCGCTATTTGAGGTCGTCGCCGATCCTTTACAAGTCCTTTCAAGTTTTATGCCCGGAATGACTCCGTTCAGGCTCCGATACTGTGGCGCCACGGCCGCGAGACTTCAAAAGCTCATTGAGTTCAATGAGTTCCTGTTTGGATAGACCCAACAGCTTTTCTTTTTCAATCAGTTCATTGGTCCGATTCGCCCGCCGGCCCCTGGTGTCCATGGTCTGGAGGGCGCTCTGCAGTTCCGTGGCCGCCGCCTTCTCATCGGTCAGCTCGCTGTCGATCAGGGCCAGTTTTTCCAGATGTGGATACTGCGGGCGGTCCCGCCAGCGCTCCAGCACCGCTGCCTTGTGGGGAGCGGGATGCTCGCGCAAATCCTGTATCAGCTCTCCCAGCAGGCCCGCACCCGGCAGCTCCAGGTCATCCAGAGAGTCGATGTCCCCGATCAGCTTTGCCGCGCCAGGATGATTCAGCAGCAGGCCGATGGCCTGGCGCATCAGGCTGCCGCGTCCGGCGGCCAGTCTCGTGGCTGCCGGTGCGCGCCGGGACCGCGTCGCCGGTGAGGCACCGGACTGTCCAGCGCTGAGGGAATCATCAAGCAGGGCAGCCAGCTTGTAGCCCGGCAGGCCCACCCGTTCGGCCAGCCGGCCGACCAATAGTTCCCTGTAGACGCCCGCGGGAATCCGCTGCAGCAGCGGGCGGGCCACCGCCGCCAGCCGTGCGCGGCCGTCGATATGCGCCAGATCGACCTGGATGGACAGATGTTCGACAAGATATTCGGACAGCGGCAGGGCCTGTTCCAGACGCGCCTCGAAGGCCTCGCGTCCCTCGGCGCCCACCAGCGAATCCGGGTCCTGCCCGTCGGGCAGAAACATGAAGCGGATCTGGCGGCCATCGCGGACCTGGGGCAGAGCGTTTTCCAGCGCGCGCCAGGCGGCGGCGCGGCCGGCGCGATCGCCGTCGAAGCAGAACACCACTTCGGGAACCAGGCGGAAGATGCGGTCCAGATGATCGGCCGTGGTGGCGGTACCCAGCGTGGCCACCGCATAGGTCACGCCGGCCTGGTGCAGCCGCACCACGTCCATGTAGCCCTCCACGATCAGCAGCCGGTCCAGCGTCTGGCGCGTCTGGCGCGTTTCGTACAGGCCGTACAGCTCGCGACCCTTGTGGAAGATCGCCGTTTCCGGGGAGTTGAGGTACTTCGGTTCACCGCGATCGAGTACGCGCCCGCCGAAGGCAATGACCCGGCCGCGCGCATCGCGGATGGGGAACATCACGCGGTCGCGAAAACGGTCGTAGAAGCCGCCATCGGCGCCGCCCTCCCGTCCCGCGCCGCTGCGTTCGATGATCAGCCCGGCAGCCGAGAGCGCGCGTCGTTCCGCTTCGCCGTCGGCGAAGCGGCGCAGCACGGCGTTCCAGGAATCCGGTGCGTAGCCGATGGCGAAGCGGGCGGCCGTTTCGCCGGTCAGGCCGCGCTGCCTGAGATAGGTGATGGCGCGTTCATCGGTTTTCAGGCATTCGCGGTAGAACTGCGCAACGCGCGCACCCAGCGCATGGAGGTCCTCGCCGGATCGCGCCCGGCTCTCGCCGCCGCCGCCTTCGCGCGGCACC
>JAJFKF010000129.1 GCA_021773365.1 Gammaproteobacteria bacterium
CGCCATAAATGCCGCCAGCCGTGGAGGGCAGGATCTCGATGCGCACCACCGCCGAGAGCGGGATGCCGTTGATGTCCGGCTGGAAGAATTCAGCTGAATTGGCCACGCCCGGCATGCGCCGGCCGTTAACCAGGATCAGGGTCTGGTCAGCGCCCAGGCCGCGCAGATCGATGCTGCTTTGATTGCCTAGAACTCTGCTCACACTCTGATTCTCACTGGCACGCGACTGGTTCATCGGCAGACGGGTCTTCAGGAAAGTCTCCAGGTCCGGCGCCATGGACCGTCCGATCTCCTCCGCGTCAAACACTACGTACGGCTGCACATCATCCTCGGTACGGCGGATGTCGGTGTTGGAGGTGCGCGCGCCTTTGACGAGGATTTCCGGAATGCCGCTGGAGTCGAGCGCGGCGGCCTCCTTCGCGGCGGCCGAGGAGACGGACGTCTGGCTACCCTGCGCTGCGGGATTCTCAACTTCAGCCCGCGCCAGCTTGAGCCCCACATCCGGCCTCCGCACCGCGGAGCTGGACGAACCGGAAGCGGTCTCCTCCGACCCGGCAGCGGCTCGCTGCACCAGCGAGACGGTGTTGCCACCCACATTGTTGAAGGTCATGCCGGTGCCTTTCAGGATCAGGCGCAGCGCGTCTTCCACTCGATGGCGACCCGAGACGCCCGGGGACTTGAGGCTGGAGACATCGCTGCCCAGCGTCACCACCTGCACGCTGGCCTGTTCGGAGAACAGCAGGATGGCGTCGACCAGACGCTGCGAGGGAATCTTGAACTCGATCTCGCGCGTGAGTTCCTGGGCCGCCATGGCGGGGCTGGCTGTCACGCTGGCGGTCAGGCACAGCGCGGCGGCGATCCAGGCCGGGGCGCAGAACAGTCTCGATCTCATTGTGTTTTTCATACCAGCTCTCCGGGATGTCATGTGTTTCCCGGCAGGTATGACGAACGGGCGCCGACGCAGAGGAAACAGTCGCCGCGGAAAATTCATCGGCGCCGCAGATACACGCGGCGCTCTCCATCATCCTGGACGCGCAACGGAAAGGCATCCTGCAAGGCGATCAGCCACTGATCGATGCGGCCAACAAACACTGTCCCGGTATACGGCAGGCTGTCGAGGCCGGTCTGGTCAATGACGATGCGGCGCTCGCTGTAGCGGTTCAGATCGGCCACCACCGTACTCAGCGGCGCATCAATGAACTTCAGCACGCCCGAGCGCCACGCCGTGGCCACCTCGGGGTCCGCACCGCTCAACGCCAGACGGCGGTCCGCCAGGGTGTACTCGACCTGCTGTCCGGCCCCGGCCTCGACGGACTCACCGGTGGGCGCAGCCACGCGGATGGCGCCCTCGGTGACGGTGACCCGCACCTTCCCCGCGCCGTGGTGAACATTGAACGCCGTGCCGATGGCGGTCACCTGCAGTTCGCCGCTGTTCACGACAAAGGGCCGCAGCGGATCCTTCGCCACTTCAAAGTAAGCCTCGCCCGCCTCCAGGCGCAGCACACGCGTGGCCTCGGTGAGATGCGCGCTGAGTGTCGACACCGGCCCGAGCTGCACGCGCGAGCCATCGGCCAGCGGAATATCGCTGGTCACTGCCACCGACGTGCGATAGGTCAGCACATCCGGATGGCCGGCGAACAACCAGATCAACCCCGTACCCACGCCGACCGCCAGCACCACGGTGGCCGCCAGCGCCAGACGCAGCGGCGCGCGGCGGATACGTAGTACCTGCGGCTGGCGCCAGGCGCGGACGTCGATCCGCTCCACGCCCTGCCAGATCTGTTGCAGACGCTCGAATTCGCGCAGGTTGCGCGCGTCGGCCGACCAGCTCAGCCAGGCCGCCAGCGTTGGTTCATCCATGGCGCCTTCGCGCAGCGTCTCCAGCCATTGCTCAGCGGCGTCGATCCGGTCGAGCTCCACATCCACGGTGGCCTGCGGCGTAGTCATCGCGGCTCCTTTGTTTGTCGCTTGAGTCTGTCCCGGGCCGTGATGGCGCTCACCCCGCCCATGCGCAGGCGGCAGTACTTCAAGGCATAAGAAGTGTAGTAGCGCACCATGCGCTGCGTGATGCCGAGGCGGCGGCCGATGGCCTGCTGGTCCAGACCCTCCAGGCGAAACAGCAGAAAGGTGCTGCGGCATTTTTCCGACAACTCGCCCAGGCTGGTCTGCAGCATGCGCAGTTCGTCATGCGCCAGCGCCCGCGCTTCCAGAAGGCCCTCGGACGCGGTCAGCTCCTCGCATATTTCCTCGGCGTGTTCACTGCGCAGGCGCGAATGGGTGCTGCGCTGGCGTACCCGGTCGACGGCCAGGTTGCAGGCGGTGCGGAACAGGTAGGCCTGTAACAGACTCACCGTCCCGGGCTGGTCGAGCTGCAGCAGCTTTACGTAGGCCTCCTGCGCCACCTCCCTCGCCTCCTCCACCGAGCGCAGCCGCGCGGCCAGCAGACTCACCAGCGAGCGATTGCACTTGCGGAACAACGCCGCGACGGTGTGCGCATGGGGTTCGGTGGACATGACATCGCCCTCGCCCGGGCCCTCGCTTTGGGGCGCGGAGCGCTGCTGATGATGTGACCACTCGACCATATGCCGCCCAGAGTAAACCTCTTAGAGAGATGACGCGTAGGGAGGCGGAAAGCGGAAACAGTGGGTGGTGCCCGCAACCCTGCTCCTCTCCCAGACCTTGCAATATATAGATAAAATAATATCTACTATTCCATTCATACAGTATTAGTAACTAATATGTTGTCTATTAAAAGCAGCGCCGAAGTCGCCTCCGAACTGGCCTCGCGCCTGCGGGCGCGCCGACTGGGACGCGGCTGGACCCAGGCTGAGCTGGCGCGGCGCGCCGGCATCAAACCGGCCACCTACGTGCTGTTCGAGCGCACGGGACGTATCGCGCTCGTTCGTTTGCTCAAGGTGCTGGAGGTACTCGATCTGCTCGATGAGTTCGACGGGCTGGCGCGCCAGGACGATCTCGCCGGACTGACGCTGGAAGAAGTCACCCGCCCGCAAAGAAAACGGGGCAGCAGGCGCAGATCCCCATGAACCGGATAAACGTCAGTTATCTCGGACAACCCGTCGGCGTACTGGCCGAGGCGCGCGGAGGCATCGTCTTCGAGTACGACGCCGCGTTCATCGCCAGCGGACATGAGCTCTCGCCCCTGCACCTGCCGCTGGGGCCCGGCCTGCGCGCACGCGGCTCCACGCCGGTGATGCGCCTGCCAGGTTTGTTCGAGGACTCCCTGCCGGATGCCTGGGGCGAGCGGGTCATGCTCGAAGCGTTCCGCCAGCGCAATACGCCGCCGCACGCCGTAACACCGCTGATGAAGCTGGCCTACGTGGGGCACCGCGCGATGGGTGCGCTGGTTTACGAACCGGCCCTGTCGATCACTACAGCGAAGAAACAGTTGCAGCTGGACGATCTGTATCAGGCGGCATTGCAGGCCGAAACGCATGCCGCACCCATCGACCTGAACCTGCTCGCGGAAGTGGGTTCCTCAGCCGGCGGTGCGCAGCCCAAGGCATTGCTCGGCCTGTCGCGGGAGAACGCGACGCAGATCCTGGCCGGCGCCGATGACCTCCCGTCCGGCCATGAGGCGTGGATGATCAAGTTCGATACCAGCCCGGATGGCGCGGCCGGAGCGCTCGAGCAGGCCTACGCGCTGATGGCGCGTGCCGCGGGCCTCGACGTGGCGCCCACTCGACTGCTGGAAACCCGCCACGGGAAAAAAGTACGCCGCCACTTTGCAACCCGGCGCTTCGATCGCGAGGGCAGCGAGCGCATTCATCATCACTCGCTCGCGGGTCTTTACCACATACCCGGCGGCGACCTGAGCTATGAAATCCTGCTGCGCGTGACGCGGCGCCTGACGCGCGATGAGCGGGAGGTCTGGCGCGCCTTCCGCCGGGCCGTGTTCAATGTGCTGGCGGGCAACCGCGACGATCACGGCAAGAACCACGGATTTCTGTACCGCGACCGCCAGTGGACGCTGGGACCGGCCTACGATCTGACCTTCCGCAGCGCGCATCAGTTACCGGAGCGCGGTTTGTCCATCCACGGCGAACGCGCCAGCGCCGGAACCGGGGAACTGCTGGCGCTGGCCAGGTCAGAAACGCTGGACGTACGTGAAGCCAACCGGATGATCGAGGAAGTCCAGGCAGCGCTGGCCCAATGGCGCAGGTTCGCGGATGAGGCCGGGGTGGCGCCGACGCTGGCGGCACAGATTGCCGGGGCCCTCGGTTTCAATTGAGCCGTAATGGTTGCCGGCGTTCGAGGCGGTCGAACGCCGGCAACGGGCAGTGACGTCAGCGTCCGAAACGCTTGGTGAAGGCGATGGAATAACGCCGCAGACGCGGATCGCCCTCGGTGGCGTAGCCGCCAGTGATGCTGCTGGCGGAAGCCAGTATGGGCGGGCAGGTGTTAAGCACATTCTGCACCGAGATCTGCAACTCGGTGTTCTGCAGCAAACCACCTGCGAAGTCGGGTGCATTCCCGAAACGGTAACGGCCGTACACATCGTGATAGGTCTGAGTCGGAATCCATTCCGAGCCCTGCCCGAGCACCGCATTATTGCGGACAGTGGTCGAGGCCGTGCTGGTATAGACCAGCGAAGCATCGTAGTACTGCAGGTTCCAGCCCAGGTCCCAGGCACCGCGATTCCAGCGCAGGCCCGCATTGGCCCGCCACTTCAGCGGGCCGTTGCTGTAGCCCATGAGGTCGAACTCGTCGCTGTCCGGCGTGGCCTGCTGTGAGAGGCGCGGCTGCACGGTGGCCAGCACATTGGCGGCAAAGGAGCCGAAGCGCGTCTCCCAGCGGTAGTCGGCCTGGATATCGAACGCCTCCATCAAGCTTTTGGCGATATTCACGGAACCGCCATTGAATACCCGGATCGTCCCGCCCGTGTAGCCCAGCGCCGCGTCCGCCGGGGTCAGCGCATTGCGCACAATGGCGCCTGGAAAACCATTTTCCAGATCCAGCAGCACTTGAGAATCCAGAGAACCAATCTCGTCGGTCTTCTCGATGCGGGTGTAGTCCACTGACAGCCTCAGGCCCGGCAGTGGGGCCGGCGTGATAATCACACCGCCGGACCAGCTGGCAGAGCGCTCCGGACGCAGCAGCAAGCTGCCGCTGAGCAAAAATCGCTCGATCGTTGCGGTGTTGACAGGCAACCCGCCGCGTTTTGGGTCGAGTAAACTTAGAAAGGATACGAAAGAAGAAAAATCCGCCTCAGACAGCTGCGAAGGAAAGGGCGGCAAGATCCCTTCGCCATAACTGACCCGCAGCATCACACTCTCCACTGGGGTGTAGCGAAAGCCCAGTGTGTATTGGTTGCCCGTCACACTGTTGGTCTGAAATGGCAGCTGCGGAAATGGACCGTCGGGCGAGGACACCGGCACGGTACTCTCCGCAAACGGCCGGGTACGGGTCGTAGTACTGTCGTAGCGATAGGAGGCGCGCAGGTCCAGGCCCAGCAGTCCCGGCCGCGCATTGGCCGCCGAGACCAGCGGCGCGTTGATCTCCGCGTACCCGCTGTCGGTACTTGAGCCCACGTCAGGATAGTAGGTGAAGGTGGGCGTACCCCCGGTCGCCGGGTAGCTGCTATAGACCCGATCTCCGGTGAACTGCTCGCGGCGCTCCAGCAGGGCGGCCAGGCGCAGCGCTCCGCCGGGGAGTTGCAGCAGCGGGCCGGACACCCGCAGGGTGGCGTTCTTCCGTTCCGCGGGATATTCCCTGGAGATGCGACGGCCGCTCTCACCTGGATAGAAGGCGGAGAAATCCAGCGGGTAGGCATTCACATCGCTCAAGGGATCGAGCCGCCCATCGATCAGTGCGGCATTGCCGTCAGTGGTCAATAAATCTTGCGGATACTGATAGGTGTATTTCGATCGGCCCAGGCTGTACTCCCCCTGCACCGTCCACTCCCGCGGCAGGCGCACGATCACTCCCCCACTGAGCTGCTCGCTCAGGGATTCAGAGGGGCTGCGTATCCTGCCGGTCTCATACCCCACCAGGGGCACCGACAACCTCACCGCCTGGGTGAATGGATTGTTCGGGCCTGCCGGCAGGGTAACAACTTTCGTCGGGCCTACACTTCCCATGCGCACCGACCGGTTGTCGTAGCGGGCGGCATCGACAAACGCCTCAATGCGGTCGGTGAACTCGCGGCGCACACTCAACTGCAGCGAGCGCACCGAGGGGGCGTTCAATAGCGAATACTGATTGCCCAGCACATCGTCAGCCAGCGCCAGGTTGTAATGATCGGCCGTGCCCAGCAACGCCGCGCCATTGTCGCTGGCCGGCCCCGCATACCCTATCGGCACCGACGCGATGGGTGAGTTCAGCGGGCGCTCCGCACCGCCTGGGGCGACTGGCTTCAGCACCAGGTTGCTGCCGTTGGCGCTCCTGATGTTGGTGGTGTAGCCGTACAGAGGGATCGAACTGCTGCGAAAGGCGGCATGATTGTTCTCCTCCTGCAAGGCGCGAGCGCGGGCAGCAAAATCCCGATCGCCCATATACAGGGGATTGCCGTCGCGATAGCTGGCCGTGAGCATGACATTGGTGCGTCCGCCCTCCAGGGTGAAGCCCGCCGTGGCGTCCAGGCGCCGCTCGGCGCCGCCGCCGGCAAAGGTGCCGTCATAGCGAGCGGTGAGTTCCAGATCGTTGTAGTCGCGCTTCAGGATGATGTTCACCACCCCGCCGGTGGCCCCGCCGCCATAAATGCCGCCCGCCGTGGAGGGCAGGATCTCGATGCGCTCCACCGCCGAGAGCGGGATGCCGTTGATGTCCGGCTGGGAGAAATCAGCTGAAGTGGCCACGCCCGGCATGCGCCGGCCGTTGACCAGGATCAGGGTCTGATCGGCGCCCAGGCCGCGCAGATCGATCGTACTTTGATTGCCTCGATCACTGAGCACATGCTGATTCGCGCTGCTGCGCGACTGATTCATCGGCAGACGGGTTCTCAGAAAAGTATCCAGGTCCGTCTCCATGGAGCGGCCGATTTCCTCTGCGTCGAACACCACGTACGGCTGCACGTCGTCCTCAGTGCGGCGAATGTCGGTGTTGGAGCTGCGCGCGCCTTTGACCAGAATTTCAGGGATACCGTTGCTTGCAAGCGCATCGGCATCGATCTTCCCTGATTCATTCCCGGAGTGAACGGCTTTGATCTCCGGCGTCGATCCGACTCGAGCCAGTTGCAGCTGCCCGTCCGCCATTGGCGTCGATGCCCCCGCCGCCCCGGTGGACAGGGAAGCCGCATCCTCTGCGCTTGAAGACTTCCCGACACCCGGAGAAGTCACCGCAATGGTGCGCGCATTCACCCGCTCGAAGGACAGCCCACTCGGCGCCAGCAACTGCTTCAGCGCCGCCTCGGCCGTGTAGCGGCCCTTCAGCGGGCCGACCGGAATACGCTCTTCCCTGGCGTCGGCGGGCAGATAGCCGACAGACAAGCCGGTTTGTTGCGAAAAGTCCTTCAGCGCCAGGGTGAGCGACTGCCGGGCAATATCAAGGCTGTACCGGGGCTGCGCGGTCGCAGCGAGTGCGGGTGCGGCCAGGGATATGGCCATGCAGGCCAGTATTGCGCGAAGTAATCTTTTCATGGCAATCCTCTTCAGGTTCAACGATGCACACCCGCATAGACCGCCTTACCGTCCGGACTCATCCCCTTTTTTCTTCAGCACCCATTCGTTGCCACGGGTTCGGATCGCCTCGATATCGCCTGCCGCCACCAGAAAATCGACAAAGGACTCCGCATCGGCTGCGTCGAACACGCCGCGGACCGGAAGCCCGGCGAGCGCGGCATCCTTCACTTCGATCTGCAGGCGATTGCGGCGGTTGAATTCATTCACCGCCTGGGCCAGTGTTTCGTTGTCGAAGATCAAACGACCCTCGGCCCAGGCCAGCGCGCGCGCCACGTCCACCTTGCGCACCGACGCGGTGCGGGTCCGCGATACGGCCACTTGTTCGCCCGCGGCAACAGCGACGATGCTCTGGCTGGCGCCGTCACGCCCCACAGGCCCGGCGCCGGCTGGCCTGCTCTCGGTCCGGCGGCCGCTTTGCCCGCTTTGCGACACGGCCACGGCGCCTTCCGAGACCGTCACAATCACCTGCCCGGTCTGGCGCTCAACACCGAATGCCGTACCTACGGCGCGCACCTGCGCCAACCCGGCGTTGACCACAAACGGGCGCAGCGGGTCCCTGGCCACCTGGAAAGTGGCCTCTCCACGCAGTAGCTCAACGGAGCGCCACCCGTCTTCAAACCTGAGCTGCAACCGCGTACGCGGCCCCAGGCGCACGAGACTGCCATCCTCGAGCGTGAGACGCCGCCACTCGCTGGCGCCGGTTTCAATGGACGATTCGAATCCGGAAAACGGCATCGACACAGCCAGCACACCGGCAAGCGCCACCGCCGCAAACACCGCAGCGATGCGCCAGTTGCGCCCGCGCGCAGCACGATCTGCAATCTGCGCAGTGGCCTGTTCGCGATTCTCCCACTCGACCACGTTCGGCTCGCCGTCCTCCAGGGTAATCGACTGCTTCAGCCGCGCACCACGCAGCGCGCCGTAAACGCCGGTGACACGCAACATCTCCGCCACATGCGCCGGCGCCTGCTTCAGCCATTCCAGATACTGGCGCCGCTCGGTGGCGCTCAGATCGTCATCCTTCAGGCGCACAAACCAGTGGGCCGCTTCCTCGCTGAGGGCGGTTGCTCGGTTACTGTCACGCGGGTTCATGGCAACGTCCTTCGTCATCCGTTCATTGAACTGAGGTCTTCGAGATTGAGCCGCAGGCGCAGCCGGCTGTACGCCCGCACCAGGTCGCGCTGAACGGCACGGTGGGTCAGGCCCATGTGCCGCGCGATCTGCGCACAGGTCAGGCCATCGTCGACGTGCAGCAGCAGCACTTCGCGCTGGCGTGCGGGAAGCTTTTGCACCACCGCCTGCACGCGCTCCTGCACCATGGTCTGCCCAACGACGTTCTCCGGCTCCTCGCCGGTCTCCACTTGCAGCTCTGACAGCCAGCTTTGTTCATGCGGCTGGCGGTTGCGCACCCGTTCCTGCCACTCATTGGCCACATTGGCGGCGATGCGGAAAAGATAGCCCTGGGGGTTGGCGACAGCGACGTTCTCGCTGTAGCGCAGCAGGCGCAGGAAGACCTCCTGGGCCAGATCGTCGATGTCGCTCGCCGGCACCGCCGAGCGGCGCAACAGCCAGTGGCTGACGGGCTTGCGCCACTGCTCGAACCACGCGGCCAGCCGATTGTCCCGGACCGCGGACCGCTGCGCGGGCACGGAGCGCTCATCGGACTGACTGTCAGGGCTGCTGTGATCGGTCATGAGGCTCTCGGCACACCTGGTCCCATAGACTAGACCGGATGAGTGGCCGATGTGAGCCCCTGTTTTTTTGCCCGCGCGATTGCCTCGCTATTTCCTTACCAAAGCGCTGCCAGTCATGGTGCGGCAGAGCGCGGACGCCTGTTGACCGACATCGGCGCTTTAACTGCTGCGCGCTGGATGCCCTACCGCCCGAAGCGTTTGGTGAAGGCGATGGAGTAGCGCCGCAGGCGGGCGTCGCCTTCGGTAGCGTAACCGGCGACGAGAGCGTTGGCGGAAGCCAGGATGGGCGGGCTGGTGTTGAGCACATTCTGCACCGAGATCTGCAGCTCAGTGTTCTCCAGCAAAGCATTGGCGAAGCCGGGCGCGTTCTCGAAGCGATAACGGCCGTACACATCGTGATAGGTCTGGGTCGGAATCCATTCTGAACCCTGACTGAGCACCGCATTGTTACGGACGGTTGTCGAGGCCGAGCTGGTATAGACCAGCGAAGCATCGTAGTACTGCAGGTTCCAGCCCAGGTCCCAGGCGCCGCGACTCCAGCGCAGCCCTGCATTGGCCCGCCATTTCAGCGGGCCGTTTCTGTAGCCCACCCTGTCGACCTCATCGCTGCCCGGCACGGCCTGCTGCGACAGGCGTGGCTGCACGGTGGCCAGCACATTGGCGGCAAAAGAGCCGAAGCGCGTCTCCCAACTGTAGTCGACCTGGATATCGAACGCCTCCATCAGACTGTGGGCGATATTAACTTGCCCGCCATTGAACACCCGAATCGTCCCGCCCGTGTAACCGAGCGCCGCGTCCGCCGCGGTCAGCGCATTGCGCACGATGGCGCCCGGAAAATCATCATCCAGCAGCGTTTGAGAATCCAGAACACCAATCTCGTCGGTCTTCTCGATGCGGGTGTAGTCCACTGACAGCCTCAGGCCCGGCAGTGGGTCAGGCGTGAAAATCACCCCGCCGGACCAGCTGGCAGAGTGCTCCGGACGCAGCAACAAGCTGCCGCTGCCAAAATATCGCTCGATCGTTGCGATGTTGACAGGCAACCCGCCGCGTTTGGGATCGAGATTGAGACATAGAATGAATGCGAGAAAAGAAACATCGGACAAAGACAGCTGCGAAGGCGTGGGCGGCAATATCCCTTCGCCATAACTGACCCGCAGCATCACACTCTCCACTGGGGTGTAGCGAAAGCCCAGTGTGTATTGGTTGCCCGTCACACTGTTGGTCTGAAATGGCAGCTGCGGAAATGGACCGTCGAGCGAGGACACCGGCACGGAACTCTCCTCAAGCGGCCGGGTACGGGTCGTAGTACTGTCGTAGCGATAGGAGGCGCGCAGGTCCAGGCCCAGTAGTCCCGGCCGCGCATTGGCCGCCGAGACCAGCGGCGCATTGATCTCCGCGTACCCGCTGTCGGTGCCTGAGCCCACCTCAGGATAGTAGGTGAAGGTGGGTGTATCTGTACCCCCGTAGTAACCACCGACTCGATCTTCGGTGAACTGCTCGCGGCGCTCCAGCAGGGCGGCCAGGCGCAGCGGGCCGCCGGGCAGCTGCAGCAGCGGGCCAGACACCCGCAGCGTGGCGTTCTTCCGTTCCCCGGCAAATTCCCCGGAGCGGCGACGGCCGCTCTCACCCGGATAGAAGGCGGAGAAATCCAGCGGGTAGGCATTCACATCGCTCAAGGGATCGAGCCGCCCGTCGATCAGCGCGGCCATGCCGTCAGTGGTCAATAAATCTCGCGGATACTGATAGTTGGAGTTCGATCGGCCCAGGCTGTACTCCCCCTGCACCGTCCACTCCCGCGGCAGGCGCACGATCACTCCCCCGCTGAGCTGCTCGCTCAGGGATTCAGAGGGGCTGCGTATCCTGCCGGTCTCATACCCCACCAGGGGCATCGACAACCTCACCGCCTGGGTGAATGGATTGTTCGGGCCTGCCGGCAGGGT
>JAJFKF010000130.1 GCA_021773365.1 Gammaproteobacteria bacterium
GGACGCTCTTTGACAGGATGTCAAAGCGCGAGCCTACAGGGACGTATTCACGGCGTTCCCGAAAACACCCACCCCGTCCACACCTCAGCCCGGCACGGCCCAGCCAATCCGACTCTTGAGGTAACTAAGTGGAAGACGACAACAAACTAATAGCAGAGCGTAGAGCGAAACTCGCCCAGCTGCGTACATCCGCCGCCGGCCCTGCCTTCCCGAATGACTTCCGCCGCGACGCCCTCGCAGGCCAGCTGCATGACGCCTACGGCGAGCGCAGTGCCGAGTCCCTCGAAGCCGATCCGCAGCAGGTCACCGTGGGTGGCCGCGTGATGCTCAAGCGCGTCATGGGCAAGGCCAGCTTCGTCACCATCGAGGATCGCACCGGCCGCATTCAGCTGTTCCTCAAGCAGGATGTGCTCGGCGCGGAAACCTACGAAGCGTTCAAGACCTTTGATATCGGTGACATCGTCGGCGCCAGCGGCACGCTGTTCAGGACCAGGGCCGGCGAGCTGTCGGTCAAGGTCGAAAAGCTCCGTCTGCTGGTCAAGTCACTGCGGCCTTTGCCTGACAAGTGGCACGGCCTGTCCGACACCGAACTGCGCTACCGTCAGCGCTACGTCGACCTGATCATGAACGAGGACAGCCGCACGGTGTTCCGCACCCGCAGCCGTATCGTGCGCTACCTGCGCGATTTCCTCGATGCGCTCGATTTCCTGGAAGTCGAAACACCCATGCTGCAGCCCATTCCGGGCGGCGCCGCCGCGCGTCCGTTCGCCACGCACCACAACGCCCTCGACATGGATATGTACCTGCGCATTGCACCGGAGCTGTACCTCAAGCGTCTGGTGGCCGGTGGCTTCGACCGCGTATACGAAATCAACCGCAATTTCAGGAATGAAGGTCTGTCCACTCAGCACAATCCAGAGTTCACCATGCTGGAGCTGTACCTGGCCTACGCGGACTACCGCGACCTGATGGACTGGGTGGAAAAGGCCATGCGCGGACTGGCTGCAACCCTGCACGGCGGCGCGCAGATGAAGTACCAGGGCCGTGACTACGATCTGGACGTGCCGTTCGCACGCATCTCGGTGGAGGATGCGATCCTGGCGCATAACAAGGATCTTGATCCGTCCTCGTTGCGTGATGCGACGTATCTGCGCACGGTATGCGAACGCCTGGGCATTGCGGTGCAGGCGCACGATGGCGCCGGCAAGATGCAGATCGAGATCTTCGAGAAGACCGTCGAGCACACCCTGATTGACCCGACATTTGTTTATGCCTATCCGGCGGAAGTCTCGCCGCTGTCGCGGGCCAACGATGACGATCCGTTTATCGTCGATCGCTTCGAGTTTTTTGTCGCCGGTCGTGAACTGGCCAATGGTTTCTCCGAGCTGAATGACCCGGAAGAGCAGGCCGCGCGCTTCAAGGCGCAGGCTGCGCGCAAGGACAAGGGCGATGAGGAGGCGATGTTCTACGATGCCGATTACGTGCGCGCGCTGGAGTACGGCATGCCGCCAACGGCCGGTCTGGGGGTGGGCATCGACCGGCTGGCGATGTTCTTCACCGATTCGCCGTCTATCCGCGACGTGATTCTCTTCCCGCACATGCGGCCGGAGTAACGGGCCAGGCGGCTCTACCCGGAAAGCGCGTAGGGCAGCGGCAACGATTCCACCGCGACAGCGCCCACCGTGTCGGCGGCATTGCCGGCCAGTGGCGCCACGGCCAGGAACTCACAGCAACCGTTCGCAGCTGCTGCGGCGAGCACAACCTGGAATGTCCGTCCGTCTGGCAGGCGGCCGTCGCTGCCGGGCACCAGCTCCATGGGCTGCAGGGTGCGGAATCTCTGCATGCGACGTTTCACCGCGCCGCGATAATGCGCGCGGGCCACGATTTCCTGTCCGGTGTAGCAGCCCTTGTCGAAACTGATGCCGCCGAGCAGATCCAGATTCAGCATCTGCGCCACAAATGTCTCGCTGGTCTGCGCATGGATCCGTGGCAGCCCGGCAGCAATGTCCTGCAGGCGGAACTCGGTTGTATCGGGTTGCCGAATTCCCTGCGCGAATGTGTCGGCAGTCGCATCGTTCATGGTTACTTTCGCACGCAGCACGTAGCGCCGAAGTTTGTCCATCGTCCGCGTGACCATCGAGGCGGGCAGCAGCGCGACGATGTCTGCGCCATCCTCGAGCAGCGTCATGACCGCCACGACGCGTCCCTGTGGATTGCAGTGGGCCGCAAGCAGTGGCTTGTCCGGCGACAGCGCTCGCATGTCGTTGGTGAGCTGGCCCTGCAGGAAGCTGCGAGCGTCAGGCCCGCTGAAGCGAATTGCGCCGTCCATATTTCCTCAATCGAACCATATGGTTATAACTGCGTGAATCTGGCAGACTAGCGCGCCGTTCGGCACCCTGCGAGCGTAAATGAATCCGCGACAACAACGACCACTTTCGCCACACCTGCAAGTCTACCGCCCGCAGTACACCATGGTGCTGTCATTCGCGCACCGTACGACCGGCGTGCTGCTGTCCATCGGTTCGCTGCTGCTGGTGTACTGGCTGTGGGCGGTGGCTTCCGGCGGCGAGCGCTACGCGCGCGCCATGCAGTGCCTGTCCGGCGTGTGGGTGAAGCTGGCGCTGTTCGGGCTGATGTTCTGCTTCTTTTATCACCTCTCCAATGGCATCCGGCATCTGGTCTGGGATATGGGATATGGCTTCGAGAAACACCAGGCGCGCGCCAGCGGCTGGGTCGTGGTCATCGCAGCAGTGCTTCTGACGCTCATCAGCGCCTGGTTGCTGTTGCACACCAGCGGGCAGGGCCTGGGAGGGGAAGTATGAGCCTGCGCAGTCCGCTGGGCCGTGTGCTGGGCTACGGTGCGGCGAAGGACGGCGTCGGTCACTGGTGGATGCAGCGGCTGACCGCGGCGGCGCTGGCCCCGCTGGGACTCTGGTTCTTTTTCTCCCTCGTCAATATCGGTTCCATGGATCACGTCGCCATCAGCGGCTGGCTGGCCGCTCCACTCAATGCCGCGTTTACGTTGCTGCTGGTGCTGACGCTGGCCTGGCACTCGAAGCTGGGTGTTCAGGTGGTCGTCGAGGACTATGTTCATCATCACGGCATGAAGCTGCTCACACTGGTGCTGTCGGGTTTCGCGCACGTCGTGGCGGCGACCATCGGCGTAGTAGCGGTATTGAAAGTGGCTTTGGGAGGCGCGGGGTGAGTTCAGCCTATACATACATCGATCACACCCATGACGTGGTGGTCGTCGGCGCTGGCGGCGCGGGGCTGCGCGCCACCTTCGGCCTGGCTGAAGCGGGCCTTACGACCGCCTGTATCAGCAAGGTTTTCCCCACGCGCAGCCATACGGTTGCCGCCCAGGGTGGTATCAGCGCGGCACTCGGCAATATGGGCGAGGATGACTGGCGCTGGCACATGTACGACACCGTGAAGGGCTCGGACTGGCTGGGCGACCAGGACGCCATCGAGTTCATGTGCAAAGAGGCGGCCAGTGCCGTCATCGAACTCGAACACTACGGCGTACCTTTTTCACGCACCGACGACGGGCGCATCTATCAGCGGCCCTTCGGCGGCATGACCACGCACTACGGCCAGGGCACGGCGCAGCGTACCTGCGCCGCCGCGGACCGCACCGGCCATGCCATGCTGCATACGCTGTATCAGCAGTCGATCAAACATCACGCCGAGTTCTACATCGAGTACTTTGCCATTGACCTCATCATGGAGGATGGCGCCTGCCGCGGCGTGGTGGCGCTGAATCTGGCGGATGGCACCATTCACCGCTTCCGCGCGCACAAGGTCATCCTGGCCACCGGCGGTTACGGCCGCGCTTTCTTCTCCTGCACCTCGGCCCACACCTGCACCGGCGATGGCGGTGGCATGGTGCTGCGTGCGGGCCTGCCATTGCAGGATATGGAATTCGTGCAGTTCCATCCCACCGGCATCTATGGCGCCGGCTGCCTGATCACCGAAGGCGTGAGAGGCGAGGGTGGCTATCTCACCAACTCCGCTGGCGAACGCTTCATGGAGCGCTACGCGCCCAACGCCAAGGATCTGGCCTCGCGCGACGTGGTCAGCCGCGCCATGACCATCGAGATCCGCGAAGGCCGCGGCGTGGGTGAGCACAAGGATCACATCCACCTGCACCTCGAACACCTCGGGCCGCAGGTCATCAAGGAACGCCTGCCCGGTATCGCCGAAACCGCGCGCATCTTCGCGGGTGTGGACGTCACCCGTGAACCGATTCCCGTGCTGCCCACCGTTCACTACAACATGGGTGGCATCCCGGCCAATATCGATGGCGAAGTGCTGCGCGAGAACGAAGGCACGGTGCCCGGTCTCATGGCCATCGGTGAGGGCGCCTGCGTTTCCGTGCACGGCGCCAATCGTCTGGGCTCCAATTCATTGCTCGACCTGGTCGTGTTCGGTCGCGCCGCCGCCCGCCACTGTGCGCGCATGCTCAAGCCCGGCGCTGCGCACAAGGCATTGGCGGCCGATGCCGCCGAACCTGCCATCGCGCGCCTCGATCGCCTGCGCCACGCCAACGGCACACGCCGTACCGCCGATATCCGGCTGGACATGCAACGCGCCATGCAGAACCACGCCGCCGTCTTCCGTACCGGCGAAGTCCTGCAGGAAGGCGTGGAAAAACTTCAGGCCGTCATCGATTCCTTCGCTGACGTCAGAACCGAAGACCGCACCCTGATCTGGAACACCGATCTGGTCGAAACCCTGGAGCTGGACAATCTTCTCTCTCAGGCAGCCGCCACTATTCATGGGGCCCTGAACCGGCAGGAGAGCCGTGGCGCCCACGCCCGCGAAGACTTCTCCGCCCGCGACGACCAGAACTGGCTCAAGCACACCCTCGCGTGGGTGGATCCGCAAGGTAAGGTCCGTCTCGACTACCGCCCCGTACAGCTGCAACCGCTGACCAACGAAGTCGACCCGATCCCGCCCAAGGCGAGAACATACTAAGTACTCACAGGCACAAATATTCCGGAGGCCCAGCCCGCATCATTCATGAACGCCACCAGCCTCTCAGCGCCGTCCGGGCGGGGGGAGGGCTTTTCAGGATCGTCAAAAACCCAGGATGGTTTTTGCCGAAGCCCCCCATG
>JAJFKF010000014.1 GCA_021773365.1 Gammaproteobacteria bacterium
CCTGCGGGGTGTGCTCAACAGCGCGGAAATTGGGCAGTTCAATGAGCGTTCCTGGGCTTACTGGCATTACCGGCTCGGTTTGCCGCCCTCACAGGACGTTCCCCGGATGCCGCGGCGCCGCCTCGGATGATCACCCGCTTCGAACCGAGCTTTTCGATACTGCCGGAGGCTCAAAAACGACTCTGGCCAGCGCTTGCTCCAGCTCAAGGCCTGGGCTTCGTTCTCTACGGCGGGACTGCCATTGCGCTTCGCCTGGGACATCGTCGCTCTGTCGATTTCGATTTCTTTTCGGATCGGCCGCTGGATAAACGGGCGTTGACAGCGGCATTTCCATTTATCGGGCGTTCGCAGCTTCTGCAGGATCAACCGGACGCGTTGACCGTCAATGTGCCTGACGAGCAGGCGCCAGGGCAGCAAGTCAAAGTGTCCTTTTTCGGGACCATCGGATTTGGGCGTTTCACCGTGCCAGGCTTGACGCAGGACGGCGTTCTCCAGGTAGCCGCGCTGGACGATCTGATGGCCACCAAGGCAAAGGTTATCCTTCAGCGCATTGAAACAAAAGACTATCTTGATATTGCCGCCATGCTCAAGGCGGGCGTCGCACTGGATCGAGCGCTCGCGATCGCGCAGGTAATGTATGGCAATAATTTCCAGCCTAGCGAAAGCCTCAAAGCCATGACTTATTTCGAGGGCGGTGATTTGCATCTGCTGACTGCCGAAGAAAAGCACACGCTGATCCGGGCTGCCAGCGCGGTGCGGCATCTACCGCAGGTTGAAAGGGTGGCCCACGAGCTTGCCGTCAGATAGGACCGCCGCCACCGGCTGACTGGTCGCAGGCGCGCAAGCAGGCGTACTTCGCGTGGGCGGGGCAGGTCGTGGCTGGTTTGAGGGGCGTTCACATCAGGCTTGAAACCATCTTCGACGAGGTGTCTTCCCGGCTTCGCTGATCTATCCGCCCATGCGGGATCGTCTAGAATCACCACTCTCCACGCAAAGGCAGGTGTTCTGTGAGCTCCCTTCTCGACGACGCCGCGCGGCGCGCCCGCGCCTATCTCGACAGTCTCCCCGAACGCCCGGTTGCGCCGTCGCCGCAGGCCGTCACGGCACTGCAGCGGCTCAATGAACCCCTGCCGCCGAAATCCACCGACCCTGCCCGCACGCTGGCCCTGCTCGATGAACTGGTCACCCCCGCCACCATGGCCATGGCCGGTCCGCGTTTCTTCGGTTTCGTCATCGGCGGCACGTTGCCCGTGTCCCTGGCCGCCAACTGGCTGGCCGGCGCATGGGATCAGAACACCGGCCTGTACAACTCCACTCCCGGCACTGCGCATCTCGAACAGGTGTCCCTGGGCTGGCTGATCGACCTGTTCGGTCTGCCGGAGGGGAGTGGTGGCGCCTTTGTCACCGGCGCCACGGTGGCGAATTTCACCGCCCTGGCGGCGGCGCGCAATGCGGTGCTGGCCCGTGCCGGCTGGAATGTGGAGGCGCAGGGTTTGTACGGTGCGCCGGAAATTACCGTGATCTCGGGCGAGGAGGTGCATCCCTCGGTGCTGAAGTCGCTGGGCATGCTGGGTCTCGGGCGCGCACGTCTGCAGCGCGTGCCGGTGGACGGGCAGGGCAGGATGCGCACGGACGCCTTTCCCGCAATTTCCGGTCCCACCATTGTCTGCATGCAGGCCGGCAACGTGAACACCGGCGCCTTTGATCCCTTCAACGACATCATCCCCGGCGCGCGTGCGGCCGGCGCCTGGGTTCACATCGATGGCGCCTTCGGGCTGTGGGCCAAGGCCTCTCCTGAACTCGCGCCCCTGGCGCTTGGCCTTGAACAGGCCGATTCCTGGGCCACCGACGCGCACAAGTGGTTGAACGTGACCTATGACAGCGGGGTCGCGCTGGTGCGCGATCCGCTGCCGCTGAAGGCTGCAATGGCCATCACCGCCGAGTACCTGCCCACGGAAACCGCGGGCCGCAATCCCTGCGATTACACGCCCGAACTTTCGCGCCGTGCGCGTGGCGTGGAGGTGTGGGCGGCGCTGCGGACACTGGGTCGCGAGGGTCTGGCAGAGCTGTTCGAGCGCAACTGCCGGCAGGCGCGACGCTTTGCCGAGGGTCTGCAAGCCGCGGGTTACAAGGTGCTGAACG
The DNA here is from genome assembly GCA_021773365.1 of Gammaproteobacteria bacterium. Classification (GTDB taxonomy): domain Bacteria; phylum Pseudomonadota; class Gammaproteobacteria; order Steroidobacterales; family Steroidobacteraceae; genus JAJFKF01. The sequence goes on from JAJFKF010000014.1 coordinate 2,143, forward strand.
ATGTCGTGCTGAACCAGGTGCTGGTCTCCTTCGGCGATCCGGCGCGCACGCGCCGTACGATCGAGGCGTTGCAGCAGGATGGCACCTGCTGGTGCGGCGCCACCGTGTGGCAGGGGCACAGCGCCATGCGCATCAGCGTGTGTGCCTGGAACACCACCGATGCCGACGTCGAACGCAGTCTCGAGGCCATGTTGCGCGTCGCGGCCCGCAGCGGATAATCCCGCACATGCCTGCAGCCGAAACCCTGCTCATCGCCTCGCGCTTCTGCGGTCCGCCACAGTCGGGCAATGGTGGCTACACCGCCGGCATGATCGCCGGTCTGGCCTCTGTTCCGGTGCGCGTGCGGCTGCGCACACCACCGCCGCTGGATGTGCCAATGGCAGTTCATCGCCTGGAGGGCAACCGGCTGGATATCAAACATGAAGGCGAACTCATCGCCGAGGCACAGCCGCATGCCTTCTCCCTCGAGGTGCCGCCCGCTCCCTCCTACGCCGAGGCATTGAACGCCTCACGTCGTTACGTGGGCTTCGATCATCACCCCTTTCCCACCTGCTTTGTCTGCGGCCCGAAGCGAACGCGTGGCGACGGCCTGTGCATATTCCCTGCCACCTACGGCGACAGCGGCATCGTCATCGCGCCCTGGCTGCCGGACGACTCGCTGGGTGACGGTGAGGGCAGGGTGTGCGGCCAGTTCATGTGGGCGGCGCTGGACTGCCCCGGCTGGTTTGCCGCAACAAACGAGGCCCGCACCATGCTGCTGGGCCAGATCGCCGTGCACGTCGACCGGCGCGTGCACGTAGCAGAATCGTGCGTGATCGCCGGCTGGAAACTGTCACAGGAAGGCCGCAAGCACATCGTCGGCACCGCACTCTACGACGACGACGGCGAACCCTGCGCGCGCGCCATCGCAACCTGGATCGAGCCCGCAGCGTCCTGATCCGCACGGTTCATGAGCGCCACGGACCCATCGGTGGGAGCCGGGTGGGGGAGGAGTTTTCCGGGATGTGAAAAACCATGGAGGGTTTTTCCCAAGGCCCCCATGGATGGGGTCTTACTGCCGTTCCCGGAAAACTCCTC
>JAJFKF010000131.1 GCA_021773365.1 Gammaproteobacteria bacterium
GGCTGGGCGCGCGTGCGGCGGCGGTGCTGGGTACGCGGCAGGTGTTCTTCGCCGTGGTGACCACCACCGCCGTTCTGATCTCGGTGTTTGTGCCGATCTCCTTTCTGCCGAGCACCGCCGGGCGGCTGTTTCGTGAATTCGGCGTGGTGCTGGCGGTGGCCGTGGCCATCTCGAGTTTTGTTTCGCTGTCGCTGGTACCCGCCGCGGCATCGCGCCTGCCCGCGACCGGATCCGGCAGCCGCATGGTGCGGGCGCTTGCCGGCTTTGGTGCTCGGCTGCGGGATTTCTATTCCCGTTCACTGGGCGCCATGCTCGACCGGCCCTGGCTGCCGGTGAGCGTGGCGCTGTTGTTCGCCGCGGGCGCGACCGTCGCCTTCCAGCTACTGGACCGCGAGTTGATTCCGCCGGAGGATCGCGGGGAGTTCTCCGTCCACGCCCAGGGACCGGAGGGTGTGGGCATCGGCTACACCGACCGCCAGACACGTCAGGTGGAGGACGTGCTGCAGCCGCTGGTGGACAGTGGCGAGGCGGCGGCGTTGTTCACCGTGGTGGGCACCTGGGATCCGAATCGCAGCCGGGTGAAGGTGCCGCTGGTGGATTGGGACAAACGTGAGCGCAGCCAGCAACAGATCATGGCAGCGGTGGAGGGCCCGCTGGCGCAGATTCCCGGCGCGCGGGTGTCGGTGTCGGGCAGCAACAGCCTGGACCTGCGCCGCGCCGGTGGCGAACTGGAGATCGCACTGGTGGGCAATGAGTACGATGAGATTTTCATTGCTGCGCAGGCCCTGGCCACTGCCGTCGAATCGCGCCTGCCGGATTTCGGGTCGCTCGATATTTCCTACGATCCCACCCAGCCGCAGCTGTCCGTACAGATCGACCGCCGCCGCGCCGCCGACCTCGGTGTGGACCTCGACAATCTCGCCGCGACCCTGCGCGCCATGATTGCCGGCGAGGAACTGATCGACCTGAACGTGGAGGACGAGGCGGTGCCCATCCTGCTGGAGTCCTCCAGCGGCGAGATCAATGATCCTTCCGACCTGGTCAATCTCTATGTCGACACCGCCGGTGGTCAACTGCTGCCGTTGTCCAGCCTGGTCACAATCAAGGAGGAAGGCGTGGCCACGCAGCTTGATCGCCAGGCGCAACGGCGCGCCATCGAGATCGACATCGAGCTGCCGGCCAGCTACCCGCTGCAGTCGGCGGTGGATGATTTGAAGCGTGTGGCGCAGGAGGTGCTGCCGCCAGGGGTATCAATGATATTCATGGGCGAGGCGGCGACACTGGAGGAAACCTCGCGCGAAGTTGCAATAACCTACGCCATCGCCTTCTTGGTGATCTTCCTGGTGCTGTGCGCGCAGTTCGAGGGTTTCACCAGCGCTCTGGTGGTGACGCTGACCGTGCCTTTCGGAGTGGCGGCGGCGGTGTTCGCGCTGGTGCTCACCGGGACTTCAGTCAACATTTATTCGCAGATCGGACTGGTGCTGCTGATCGGTTTGATGGCGAAGAACAGCGTGCTGCTGGTGGAATTCGCCGATCAATTGCGCGATCGCGGCTATGAGATCAGGCGGGCGGTGCAGGAGGGCGCATCGGTGCGGCTGCGACCAGTGGCGATGACGATGATTTCCACGGTGCTGGGTGGATTGCCGCTGGTGCTCAGCGGTGGCGCGGGTGCTGAGGCGCGATCGTCGATCGGGTGGGTGGTGTTTGGCGGGCTGGGGATCGCGGCGTTGTTTACACTGTATCTGACGCCAACGCTGTATCTGCTGCTGGCGCGGTTCTCGAAGGCCCGGGCTGAGGAGAGCCAGCGGCTGGGGGATGAACTGCGGGAGGCGCATGCGGTGGGAGGGGAGCACTGACGTAGATGTGCCGGGTTCTGGCGTTGGCGATGGGTGGACAGCCAAAGCCCAGCGGTTCCCGCTTGGTGGAGCACCGGATCTGGCTGTCGGCCGCGGGTGGGGTGCGCGTCTCCGCGGCGTGGGCTCTCGGCCGGCATCGGAGTGCAGGTCCGCCGCCGGTGCCTTGAGCATGATGGCAACGACACCAGTGATGCACTGCCTTTGATCCACGATAACGCTGCGGCGGCTGCGTGCCTTCGATGATGGAGGGCCCACGCCGCGGAGAAGCGCACCCCACCCACGTCCGCCAGCCAGCTCCGCCCACCGACCGATCGGCGCTGGAGCCCCGATAATCGCGATCCACTGCTATACCTATCGCGGTGGCAATGCTATCTCCATCGCAATTCCCTCGTGCGCTAGGCACAATCACGCCCCATGATTGATGAGCTGGTTAAATTCTTCGTGGTGTTCTTCGTTGTCGTCGAACCCATCAGCCTGGTGCCGATGTTCGCGGCGCTGTCGCAGGGCATGACGCCGGCGCAGCGGCGGCGTACCGCCGGTAAGGCCGTGCTGCTGGCCGGCGGCATTCTGGTGGTTTTCGCACTGGTGGGAGACTGGTTCCTCAAGCGCATGGGTATTGGCCTGGATGCCTTTCGCATTTTCGGTGGACTGATGCTGTTTCTCATCGCGCTGGACATGATTTTCGTGCGCGAATCCGGGGCGCGCGCGGCCACGGGGGCGGAACGCGACGAGGCCACGCAGCGTCAGGATATTTTCGTATTCCCATTGGCTTTTCCGTTCATTGCCGGGCCCGGCGCGCTGGCCACGATTCTGCTTGCCACCGGCGAGATACCCCGCCTGTCGCTGCTGTTCGGGGGGCTGATCGGCGTCGTGGTGGTGGTGCTGGTGCTGACCTGGGGATTCATGCTGCTGACGCCCACGGTCATGCGCGTGATGGGTGTGACCGGCGCCAATGTCATCAGCCGTCTGACCGGCGTGGTACTTGGCGCCCTGGCGGTGCAGTACGCCATCGACGGGGTTCGCGGCGCCATGCAGATGCATTGAGCCGCCGTCCGGGGCGTATACAATCGGCGTGATGCTTCAGCGCGTTGAAATTGTGGAAGTCGGGCCGCGTGACGGCCTGCAGAACGAGCCGGACGTGATGCCCACTGCCGTCAAGGTGGAATTCATCGGTCGCCTGGTGTCTGCGGGTCTGCGTCGCATCGAAGTAGCCAGCTTCGTGCATCCAAAAAAGGTCCCGCAGATGGCCGATGCCGAGCAGGTGCTCGCTGCGCTGCCGCGGCGCGACCATGTCTGCCAGATCGGGCTGGTACTGAATCGCAAGGGTTTTGACCGCGCACTGGCCGCCGGTTGCGACGAAATCGGCATGGCGCTGGCCACCAGCGATACTTTCAATCAGCGCAACCAGGGAACGGGTACCGATGCGTCCATCGCAGCCTGGCTGGACATTGCCGCGGCAGCCCGGTTGGCGGGAGTGAGCGCGCAGATTACGCTTTCGACCTGCTTCGGCTGCCCGTTCGAGGGCGATATGGCCGTGGAGCGGGTGGTAGAGATTGCAAAACGGGTTGCGGAGGGGCGTCCGCGTGAGATTGCGCTGGCCGATACCATTGGCGCCGGCGCGCCCGGGCAGGTGGCCGAGATTGTCGGCCGTGTTCGTGAGGCCTTGCCGGATGTGATGCTGCGCTGTCATTTTCACAATACGCGTAACACCGGTATTGCCAACGCGTGGGCGGCGGTACAGGCTGGCGTCGGCATTCTTGACGCCAGTGCCGGTGGCATCGGCGGTTGCCCGTTCGCGCCTGCGGCCACGGGCAACATTCCTACCGAGGATCTGGTCTACATGCTGCAGCGCTCAGGTATTCAGACGGGCGTCGATCTGCAGGCGTTGATCGACACGGCGCGCTGGCTGCAGGAACAGCTGGGGCGCACGGTTCCCGGCATGCTGTCCAAGGCGGACCTTTTTCCAACCAGGAGATCATCATGAGCATCAAAGAAGGCGATCAGTTGCCGGCAGGCACTTTCAAGGTCATGGGCAAGGATGGGCCTGAAGGACTGTCCAGCGATGAACTGTTCAAGGGCAAAACGGTGGTGCTGTTTTCCGTGCCCGGCGCCTTCACGCCCACCTGCGATGCGAAGCATCTGCCCGGATTTCTGGAGCTGGCCGCGGAGTTCAGGGCAAAGGGTGTGGACACCATTGCCTGCCTGGCGGTGAACGATGTGTTCGTGATGCACGCCTGGGGCAAAGCCTCGAACGTGGACGAAATGGTGAAGATGCTGGCTGATGGCAGCGCCGAATACACCCGCAAGCTCGGGCTGGAGCTGGATCTGAACAGCGCGGGGATGGGCCTGCGCGGCAAGCGATTCGCGCTGGTGGCGCGCGATGGGGTGGTGGCAAAGCTCTTTGTGGAAGGACCGGGGGAGTTCAGGGTCAGCAGTGCGGCGTATGTGCTGGAGCAGCTGGACTCCTAGGCGCTCATCGGCTCCCGGTTCCGTCGGGAATACCCCAATAAAAAGTAAAAGATCGATGAAGGGTTTTCCTTAGGCCGGGCCGCGGGGTTCACGGGTTGAGTTCCCCCCCCGGGCTGGGGCATAGTCGGCACGTGACAAAGGCAAACCCGTCGAAAGGCGGGGACGCAAAGCCACCGGTCTACGGGAGTCATCCTAAGACAGCGGGGTCGCCACGGACGGGTCATGCCGTAACGGGACATTCGTTTCCGCTCGCATGACTCTCTCCCGAAGCTTCCCCCTTTCTGCCGCCTCTCCCCAGACCGTCGATCGACCGGGTTCAGGGGTATTTCAAGAGGTGCTGGTTATGCGCGATTCGCGGGGAAATGCTGCGCAGGCAATAGAGGTTCCGGAATCTTCCACAGCGGACGATGTGCAGGCGCTGTACATCATCAATCTGTGTGCCTCCAATACGCCACTGCCGTTGACGGCGCTCGATGTGCCGGAGCTGGGCGGTTTCGCCGTGTTCCGTTCACGACGCGTGGAGGACGGACGCGACCGGTTCCGGCTGCACCTGGGTTTCTTCGATACCCAGCAGCAGGCGGAGAAATTCCTGCCCCTGGTGCGCGACCGCTATCCGGCCGCCTGGGTGGCGCTGGCGCCCGAGGACAGCATGGGCTCGCTGGATGACACCAGCGTGGCGCAGTTCAAGTTCATCCCGCAGCGCAAGGACAAGACAAGGTCTGCACCCCAGCCAGTGACCCGGTCGGCTGCCGCAGCCAGCACACCCCCTGCGCCGGCTCCCACGAGCAGCGCGCCCGTCAGCCATTCAAACGCTGCTACGGTGCCCGCGGAGAACTTCCTGCCGCCCGAAGAGGTGCTCAGCCTCCTGGAATCCCCCCCTGCCGTACAGCCACGTCCGGCCGCAAAGCCTGTGCCGCAAGCCACCGATGTCGCATTGCCAGCCGTGCAAAGTTTTGCGGTGCAGTTGATCTGGTCCACAGAGCGCCCGGATACGAGCAAGATTCCGCGCCTGGCCCTGTTCGATGCCTACACCATGTATACGGTCACCATGAAGCGCGCCGGTCGGGTGTGGTACGGGCTGCGGTTGGGATTCTTCAACGATCCGGTGTCCGCGCGTCAGGTGTCCCTGTACGTGCGCTCGGATTTTTCCGCCGCTGCCGTGGTGCCGGTCAGCGAACGCGAGTGCGCGCGTGCTGGTGAAGCTGCGCAGGCGGTGGCGCAGAAGGAGGCGATCGCGCGTCAACAGCAGGTGCGCGTGAGTGAGCCACCCGTGGAATTCACGCTGGCGCCAGAGCCGGCAGCGAGAGCCCCCGCGAGCAACATCGTCAGCGCGCAGGAGGACTTCCGCCGTGCGCTGGAAACCCTGGACGAGCCGCTGGCGCAGTCCAAACCGAAGATCACGGTCAAATCGTCAGCGCCGGTGCAGCCGACCCGCAAGCCCGTGCGTGTGAGAACAGGAGCTGCCCGTCGGGGACAGTTCACCACCGAGCAGCTGCTCGAGGAACTCGGTGCCGGCAATGTGTCGTTTGAAGGGGAAGGGCACGATCCGCTGACCGACACCGGTGTGCGTCACTTGTCCGTTGCAGTCGTCCGCCGCAAGAAAGGTTTCGGCGGGCTTTTTTCCAGGATGTCAGGGCGCAGCTGATCCGGACTATGCCAGCTGCTTTTCCAGCTCCGGCACCAGCGCAAACAGATCTCCCACCAGGCCGATGTCCGCGACCTCGAAGATGGGTGCTTCGGCATCCTTGTTGATGGCGACGATGGTGCGCGCGTCCTTGATGCCCGTCAGGTGCTGGATGGCGCCGGAGATGCCCACGGCGATATACAGTTCGGGAGAAATGATCTTGCCGGTTTGTCCCACCTGCATGTCGTTGGGTACGTAGCCGGCGTCTACCGCGGCACGTGAGGCGCCTACCGCGGCGCCGAGCTTCTCCGCCAGGCTGTAAAGAATCCTGAACCCGTCGGCGCTGCCCAGTGCGCGACCGCCGGAGACCACGGTTCGCGCGGTCTGAAGATCGGGGCGGTCGGAAGAGGCGGCGGAGATTTCGACAAAACGGGTATGCGTGGGCAAATCCACCTGCACGTCACGTTTCTCCACGGACGCGGCGCCGCCGTCGGCGACCGCTTCAAAGGAAGCGGTTCGCACCGTGGCCACGATCTTCAGGTCGGCAGGTACCTTCACGGTGATGATGGCGTTGCCGGCATAGATGGGTCGGCGGAAACAATGGGCAGATTCCACCGCCATGATGTCGCTGAGCTGCGGGGTGTCAATCAGCGCCGCCACGCGCGGCATCAGGTCCTTGCCGAACGTGGTCGAAGGACCGAATACGTGTGTAAATCCGTCGGCCAGCGCGGCAATCTGCGGCGCCAGCACTGCGGCCAGCGGATGCCCGTTGGCTGCATTGTCGATCTGCAGCACCTGCGTGACGCCCTGCAGTGCCGCCGCCTGCGCGGCTACCGATGAGCCGTCGGTGGCGAATACCGCCACGGTGATTTCGCCGTCCTCGATGGCGCGGGCGCAGGTTACGCACTTGGCTGTGCTGGGGTTGAGGGCGCCACCGGCATGCTCGGCGACAATGAGGATCTTGTTCGCTGCCATCAGACCAGGCCTCGTTTCTTCAATGCGCCGACCAGCTCGGCCACGTCCTTGACCATGACGCCCTTCTGGCGGACCGGGGGCGGCTCGTAGTGGCTGACCTCGACCTGCTGCTTCGGCGTCACACCGAGATCGGTGAACGTCACTGTCTCCAGTGGTTTTTTCTTGGCCTTCATGATGTCGGGCAGTTTCACGTAGCGCGGCTCATTGAGCCGCAGGTCGGTGGTGAACACCGCCGGCAGGTCCACTTCCAGTGTCTCCAGGCCGGTGTCCACTTCGCGACGCACGGTGGCCTTGTCGTCCTTGAGCTCGATGGTCGAGGCGAAGGTGGCCTGCGGGCGGTCCCACAGGGCTGCCAGCATCTGCCCGGTCTGGTTGTTGTCATCATCGATGGCCTGCTTGCCGAGGATGACGATCTGTGGCTTCTCGCGTTCGACCAGTGCAAGGAGGGTGCGAGCCGCCGTCAGCGGCTCCACGACTGCGCCGGCGTCGGCCTGCACCAGCACAGCCCGGTCGGCGCCCATGGCCAGCGCGGTACGCAGCTGCTGCTGTGTTTCGGCCGGGCCGATGCTGGCAACGATGACCTCCTCGGCTGCACCCCGATCGCGCATGCGCAGCGCCTCCTCCAGCGCGATTTCATCGAAGGGGTTGATACTCAGTTTCACCCCCTCCGTGGCCACGCCGCTGCCGTCGGGTTTGAGCCGGATGCGGACGTTGTAGTCCACCACCCTTTTAATCGCCACTAGAATCTTCGCCATCTTCCGCGCTCAGCTCTTCTCGTCCCAGGGGTCAATGACGGACTCATCCAGCGGGCCGGTTTCGGCGTCTGCCAGCGGGTCCTCCACGTTCCGGATCAGGGGTTCGCCGATGGGCACCAGGGGCGCGGCGGTCTCAAAGGGCAGGGGCATCGAGACGCTGGGTGCGGCAGGCTTGCGCCGCACCGGCTTCTTGCGTGCTGCTGCCCTGGAGACCGTCCGTGATCTGGATTTCACCTTCGAGACGGGCTTCGTTCTGGTTTTGGCCTTCGTTCCGGACTTCGCTTTGGCTTTGGGCCTGGCTTTTGTGCTGGCCTTGGTTCTGGCCTTGCTCTTGATTCTGGTCTTCGGCCTGGATTTCGCCTTGGTCCGCTTCTGCGTTTTGGCCTTTGCCTTCGATTTTGCCTTCGACTTCGGCCGGGCCGCGGATTTCCTGCGGGCCGCGCTCGCACGTGTCTTGGCCCGTGCCTTGACCCGTGTCTTGCGGCGAGGCGCGCTCTTGCGGACCATCTTCTTCTTGCGGGACGCAGAGCTGGCGCGGGCCGGGGCCTTGCGCTTCTTGCCAGTGCGGGACACGGTTTTGCGGGCTTTCTTCTTCGCCATAAGACACCTCTGATGAGTGCAGTAGTAGGGGATGCACGCCAGCGACGGAGCGCACAACTTAATCGTTGAACTCACGGCTTGCAATCGCGCGCGTGTACACTGGCGCGCATGCGGGAAAGACGCCCCATTTCTGCCAGCGACGCCCTGAGCAGCGTGCGCTATGAGATCCGCGGCCAGCTGTCACGGCGGGCCCGCGAAATGGACCGCGCCGGCTACGAAATCATTTCGCTGAATATCGGTAATCCCGGGGCCTTTGGCTTTCGCACGCCCGAGACCATGCGCCTGGCCATGATCGAGAACCTCAAGGCCAGCGAGGGCTACGGCCACCAGAAGGGCATCTTCCCGGCGCGCGAAGCGGTGGTGATGCAGCAGCAGGCCCGCGGCGTGGTCGGAATGAGCGCCGAGACGGTGTTCATGGGCAACGGGGTGAGCGAGCTCATCGACCTGACACTGCGGGCGCTGCTCGACAGCGGCGATGAGGTGCTGATCCCGAGCCCGGACTACCCGCTGTGGACCGCAGCCGTAAATCTCAACCGCGGTCGTGCCGTCCATTATCCGTGCAGGGCGGAAAACGGCTTTGTTCCTGACCCCGTGGAACTGGAGCGCCTGATCGGCCCCCGCACCCGTGCCATCGTGGTGATCAATCCGAACAACCCCACCGGCGCGGTGTATCCGCGCCCGGTGCTGGAAGCCATCGCCAGACTGGCTGAGAAGCACCAGCTCATCGTCTTCAGCGACGAGATCTACGATCAGGTGCTGTACGATCAGGCGCAGTTCATTCCCATGGCCACCCTGGTGCAGCAGACCCTGTGCTGCACGCTGAGCGGCCTGTCCAAGGTGTACCGGGCCTGCGGCTATCGCTGTGGCTGGGCGGTATTCTCCGGCAACCTGGAGCAGGCCGGCGACTATCTGGCGGGGCTGGAGCTGCTGGCTTCCCTGCGGCTGTGTGCGAACGTGCCGGCGCAGTGGGCGGTGCAGACCGCGCTGGGCGGTTACCAGAGCATCCACGAACTGACCGATCCGGGTGGGCGGCTGTACGAGTCGCGCCGGACTATTATCGAGGCGGTGGCGCGCAGCCAATACCTGCGGCTGGTGGCGCCCGCCGGCGCCATGTACGCCTTTCCAGAGGTCCGCGCCGATGTGCTGCCGGATTTCGATGACCGGCAGTTCGCCATGGATCTGCTTGAGCAGAAGCATGTGCTGGTCGCGCCGGGCACCAGCTTCAACCTGACGCAACGCAATCATTTCCGCATCACCAACCTGCCCGAGCCGCGCGTGCTGGAAGCGGTGTTCGAGCGTATCGAGGCGCTTCTGGACGGTTATGCCGAAGGACACGGTGGTCGTGTGCGCCCGCAGCTGGCGGTGGTTCCTGCGCTGCTGGCTAAAAACTAGATCAAATATCAGCAGTAACAGACTGATTTATAAATATATTGAACCGGTTTCCCGCACAGCTTGAGGCAGCGCTGGACGGCGGCGACACCGTGGTGACGGCCACGCCCCAGCAGGCAGTGGCTATCCGTCGCGCCTGGGGGCGCCGGCAGAGCGGGCGCGGTCTGCGCGCATGGCCCACACCGAAGGTCTTTCCACTGGCTGTCTGGCTGGCGAGGGCGTGGCGTCAGGCGGCGGCCCGCGACACCACAGGCCAGCTTCCCCGGCTGCTCACGCCCACACAGGAGCGCGCCCTGTGGGAGCGCATCGTCCAGTCAGGCGATTCCGCTTCCCGCTACCTGCAGCCGGCCGGCTTGGCCAGCGCCGTCATGCGTGCCTGGCAGCGCATGCATGACTGGGATATCGATTCCGCCGAGCTGGCTGATGTTTTCACTGAGGAAGCGCAGAGCCTGCGTCGCTGGACACAGCTCTTTCGCAGGCAGACCCATACCGGTGGCTGGATCGATGCCGCGCGCGCGCTGTGGCAATTGCCCTTGCCAGCCAGCGCAGAGCCGGCGGGCGAGCAGGCATCGCAGCAGGACGCCACCAGGGGTTGGCTCGGCGTGGGTTTCGAGGTGCCGACGGCAGCGCTGACGGCGTTGATCGGGCGACTGCGCGAGCGGCAGGTCGACGCGCGTCTGCTGGAGCACGAGCATCGCCCGCCCGCGGCAGTGCGGATCTCGCCGGCGGATCCGGAAGCCGAGTTGCGTGCCGCGGCTGGTTGGTCCCGATCACGATTGTTGGCGGATCCACAGGCGAGGCTGCTGGTGATCGTGCCGGACCTGGACCGACAGCGCGCCCCGGTGCAACGAATCTTCGATGAAATTCTGCTGCCGCCGGCGCTGACCTTGAATGCGTCCGCGGACATGGGCAGACCGTATGTCATGGAAGGCGGTGTACCGCTCTCCGGCTATCCGCTGGCGTCCGCGGCCCTGACGGCTCTGGAACTGGCCTGTGGGCCATTGCCTTTCGATCAGGTCAGCCGGTGGCTGCGCTCGCCATTCCTGTTTGCAGGGGCGGAGCGGGCGGATGCCATGGCGGTGACCGACCTGGCATTGCGGGAGGTGGTTGCGCCCGAACTGGATCTGGCGCAGCTGCGCGAGGCGCTGCATCGGGTGCTGGCAGGTGGTCAGTCGGTCGGCCAGTCAGTCAGCGAGTCAGTCAGCCTGACTGGCGATCAGGCGGCGAAGGTAGGTCAGGCGTGTACCCGTTTTGTACGACAACTGGATGGCAGGAGGCGACTGTTGTCGCTGTGGTGTGAGGCCATCAATGCGGCACTGGCCGCGCTGGGCTGGCCGGGGAGCAGGGCGCTGGACAGTGCGGAATATCAGACGCTGGAGAAATTCCATGCGGCGCTGGGGGAGCTGGCGACGCTGGACGAGGTGGTTGGCCGGATCGATTGTGCGGGCGCGGTGGCGCAGTTGCGGCGGGTGCTTCAGGGCACCTTGTTTCAGCCACAGACACCGGAGTGTCCGCTGGAGATCAGTTCGCGTCTGGGTGATCCGGGGCTGAACTACGATGGCATCTGGGTGGCGGGGTTGCATGCCGCCGCCTGGCCGCGGGCGCCGCGACTTGATCCTTTTATTCCCTGGCAGGCTCAGCTGGCGGCGGGCATGCCCGATGCCAGCGCAGCGGCCACACTGGCGGCGGCGCAGGCTGCGAGTGCACGCCTGTTGTCCGCCGCGCCGCAGGTGATCGTCAGCTGGCCCCGGCGCCTGGACGACGAGGAGGCGCTGCCCAGCCCGCTGATCGCCGACCTGCCGGAGGCCGGGCCGGAGCGCAGTTCAGCGCAGTTCAGTGATCCCGCGGGGCAGTCCGCAGACCTGCGTGCCGTGCTGCTGGAGTCGGCCCGCAAGAGCAGTGCGGTGCAGCTCATCGACGACGGTCAGGCGCCACCATTGCAATTGCCCGCGCGGGTGCGGGGCGGAGCCCGCACGCTGGCCTTGCAATCGCAGTGTCCGTTCCGTGCCTTTGCGGAACAGCGGCTGGGCGCTGACGTGCCTGATCAGCCGCAGCCGGGTATCGATGCGGCCACGCGTGGCATCTTCACTCACCGTGTACTGAACCTCTTCTGGGACGAGGCCGATTCGCAGGCGCGGCTGTCGGCGCTTGATGAGCCGGCTCGCCAGCGTTTGTGCATGCAGGCGGTGACGCAGGCAGCCCGTGAGGTGCTCGAGGCGTCGCGGCGCTGGGCGCCGGCGCTGATCGAACTGGAATGCACGCGACTGCTGGCACTGCTGCGGGAGTTCATCACCGCGGAGCTTTCCCGTCCGCCATTCCGCGTGGTGGCGGCCGAGGAACGCATGGGCGCTGATATCTCCGGCTTGCAGCTGCAGCTGACGGTCGATCGCATTGACGAGTTGCAGGACGGCCGGCGGCTGGTGATCGACTACAAGACCGGTGGTATTACCCCGCGGGCCTGGCATGGCGAGCGGCCGGACGATCCGCAGCTGCCGCTCTATGCGGTAGTGACCTCACCGTCGCCGGCGGCGGTGGCTTTCTCATTCCTGCGGGCCGATGGCTGCAGCTACGAAGGCGCCGGTGAGGCGCCCGCTGCCATGCCGGGACTGGAAATCAGCGCCGACTGGCCGGCGCAGCTGCAGGAATGGCGCACCGTGCTCGAACGGTTGGCCGGAGAATTCGCGGCGGGTGTTGCCGCTGTTGATCCGTCTTCGCGCCGGGTGTGCAGCTACTGCCACCTGCATGCGCTATGTCGCATCGAGGAGATCGATGGACCGGCGGTGGAGGACGAAGATGTCGGCTGACAGCACGCCACTGGACACGCCGCCGCCCGGCTCTCCGACTGACGTCTCAACTGACGTCTCGAGTGACGTCTCAACTGACGATACGCCTGCGCGCCTGACCGCACTTGATCCGGCGCGCTCGTTCATCGTGCAGGCGCCGGCCGGGTCGGGCAAGACCGGGCTGCTGACCCAGCGGTTCCTGCGCCTGCTGGCCGTGGTCGAGGCGCCCGAGCAGATCGTCGCCATCACCTTCACCCGCAAGGCGGCGGCGGAAATGCGCCGGCGCATTCTGCAGGCGCTGAGTGCCACACACGTGCCGGAGAATACAGGTGCCCATGAGCGGCTGACCTGCCAGCTGGCGGCCGCGGCCAGGGCGCGCGCCGAGGAACGCGGCTGGCAGCTGCAGGCGCATCCAGCACGGTTGCGCATACAGACCATCGATGCGCTGTGCCATTCGCTGGCGGCGCAGCTGCCATTGCTGGCACGCGCCGGCGCCGATCTGCAGGTTGCGCCTGAACCACGGGAGCTGTACCGGCAGGCGGCCCGTCGTACCCTGTCGCTGGTGACCGAGGGCTCGGCAGCCGTCAGGACGTTGCTCCTTCACCGGGACAATCAATTTCTGCAGACCGAGGCGCTGCTCACCGGCATGCTGGCGCGGCGCGACCAGTGGCTGCCGCTCATTCTCGGGCGCGACAGCGCCAGTCTGCGCGTACAGCTGGAACGCGATCTGGCCACGGAGATCCTGGGGCATGTACAGCAGGTCAGCGCGCGCTGGCCGCGTAAGAATCTGCAGGTGGTCTGCCGCCTGCGTACCGCCGCCGCGCAGCGACTGCAGGCGGGCGAGGACCTGTTTGCGGACCATGTCCCCGATCCGATCATCGATGATCTGCCATTGTGGACACAGCTCAGTGGTTTGTTGCTGACGCAGAAGGGAAGCTGGCGGCGCAGTCTGAACGTGCGCAACGGCTTTCCGCCTGCCTGCAAGGCCGAGAAGGCCGAGCTGCTCGATCTGATCGAGGAACTGGGCCGTATTCCCGGGCTGGAGCGCCAGCTTGCCGTGCTCGGGGAACTGCCCGCGCCGCGGTTCAGCGACGAGCAATGGCAGGTGGCCGAGGCCTTGCTGGAGCTGCTGCAGAATGCCGCCGCCCAGCTGGAACTGGTGTTTCGCGAGGTCGGGCAGGTGGACTTTCCGGCTGTGGCGCAGGCCGCGCGTCATTCGCTGGGAACGGATGAGGCGCCCTCGGAGCTGGCGCTGGCGCTGGATTACCGTATCCGTCACCTGCTGGTGGATGAATTCCAGGACACCTCCTACCTGCAGATTGAACTGGTACGTGGTCTGACGGGCGGATGGACGCCCGCGGACGGGCGCACCCTGTTCTGCGTTGGCGATCCGATGCAGTCCATTTATCGCTTCCGCCAGGCCGAGGTGGGTTTGTTCCTGCTGGCGCGCGAGCGCGGCATCGGTGAGCTGCGCCCCGACCCGCTGACACTGACGAGAAATTTCCGTTCCACTGCCGGGCTGGTGAGCTGGTTCAACGGGATCTTTGCCTGTGCGCTGCCGGCGGAGGATGACCTGGCCCGCGGCGCGGTGCGTTTCGTGCCCAGTGCCGCCGCGCGCGGCGGTGCTGCGCATGACGCTCAGGTCCACGTCCATCCTGCCTTCGCGCCCGATGCGGCGGCCGAAGGCGCCGCGGTGGCTGATGAAGTGGCGGAGGTACTGCGGGACTCGCCCGCTGACAGCATCGGCATTCTGGTCAAACAACGCGCGCATGCCGTGGGCATTGCCGCCGCGCTGCGCGGGCGCGCCATCCGCTTCCAGGCCGTGGAACTGGAATCGCTGGTCGATCAGCCGGTGGTGCAGGATCTGATGGCCCTTACCCGCGCCTTGCTCCATCGCGGCGATCGCACCGCCTGGCTGGCGCTGCTGCGTTCACCGGTGTGTGGACTGACGCTGGGCGACCTGGACGCGTTGGTTGGTGCAGGTGCGACCGAACCTGACCTGACGATCTGGCAACTGCTCACCGAGCCGGCCCGGGTAACGTTACTCGGCGACGACGGACGCCAGCGTGCTGCACGCCTGGCAGCGGTGTTCGAGCACGCCTGGTCGCTGCAGGATCGCCTCGCGCTGCGGACATGGGTGGAGCGGACGTGGATCACCCTTGGCGGACCGGCGGCGGTGCTGCACCGGCAGGCGCTGGATGATGCGGCTGCATTCTTCGAACGCCTCGATGCGCTCGGGGAGACGGGCAACGTGGCTGCGGGTACTGCCTTCGAGGAGCAGTTCGCGCAATTGTTTGCGCGCCCCGATCCGTCCGCCCCGGCGAACGTGCAGATCATGACCATCCACAAGGCCAAAGGTCTGGAATTCGATACGGTCATCCTGCCGGGACTTGGGCGCGGACAGAGCCGCAGTGATGCGCCGCTGCTACGCTGGCTGGAGGTACCGCGACCGGAGGGCGAGCCCGGCCTGCTGCTGGCGCCCATTGAACGCAAGGGTGGGCAGGGCGACCCGCTGGCGCGTTACGTCGGCATGCGCGAGCAGGAGCGCGCGGATTTCGAGCGGGCGCGTCTGCTCTATGTGGCCGTGACGCGTGCGCGGCGCGCACTGCATCTGTTTGGTCATGTCAATGTCAGGGGTGCAGGCGGGAATGAAAGCATGTCCGACCCGCAGGGGCGCTCCCTGCTGGCAATGCTGTGGCCAGCGGTGCAGGCAGACTTTGAACGGGCCTTTGATGCGCGGGCGCAGGCCGCGGCACTGCAACCGCCGGTAATGCAGTTGCGACGTACGCGGCTGCGCCGCCTGTCGCTGGACTGGATGTTGCCGCCAGCCGAAGCGCCGGTGGCCTCGCGTAGCCCGGCTGCGGATGCCGGAACCGGGGAACGGCCAGAGTTTGACTGGGCCAGTGAGGCCAGCCGCCATGTGGGCACGGTGGTACACGCTGAGCTTGAACAATGGTCAGGCCTGCAGGCGCTGCCCACCCGTGCCGCGGTGGTGGCCGCGCAGCCGCGCCTGCAGCGGATGCTGCATGCCATGGGCATCCCGCAGGAGCGGTTGGCGCCGGCGGTGGAACGGGTGCAACTTGCACTGACCGGCCTGCTGGATGATGAGCGCGGGCGATGGATTTTTGATTCCACGCACAGCGAAGTCAGCAGCGAGCTGGCCCTGAGCGGCAGTGAAGGGCAGGACATCGTCAACATCATCATCGACCGGACCTTCGTGGACCGCGATGGGGTGCGCTGGATCGTGGACTTCAAGACCAGTACCCATGAGGGGTCGGACCTGGAATCGTTTCTGGACAATGAAGTGCGGCGTTATCGCTCGCAGATGCAGAGGTATGCGCGTCTGCTGCGCAGCGCGGGCCCGCAACCGCTGCGCATCGGACTGTACTTTCCGCTGCTGCGGCAATGGCGGGAGTGGTCGGCCTGATGTACAAACAAAACGGGTGGAGCCGCGCACGGCCCCACCCGGTCTCACTCACGTCCGCATGTGGCCTGGTTCAGGCCCTGATGCGCTTTCCTCTCACGACCATGGTGGGAATGACATCCAGCGCCAGGGTTGTTCCATCCATGACGTCCTGCTCGCTGCTCTGCACTGCCGGCGCTTCGGGCGGCGGGCCGCGGCGCTCGTGCCGTCCTCGACGCTCCTGCATGCGATCCTGAAACCGGCCGCGAATCGATTCAAGCTCGCTGCGTTGTTCCGGGGTCAGCACCTGCCAGATGCCCGCACGCAGCTGGCTGCCGTCGGTCACCAGTCGACTGGCTACTTCACCGGCCTTGCGGCTGGCCTGCGCCACCACCGCGGCGTAGTTGGGTGCGCCCGGATCGGTGTCGCGCAGCTGCCCGGCGCTGACGCGCATCTCATCGCGCAGTGCCTTCATGTTCGGTCGCGCCGATTCCAGCAGTCCCTTGATCGATTCGCGCTGCGTGTCGGTCAACTCCAGCTCATTACCGAGGCGATGCAGCAGCTGGCCGCCCATCATGCCAGGGTGCATGAAGCCCATTTCCGGTCCCGGATGCATGCCGGCGCCACGGAACTTCCCGCCGCGATCACCGGCGGCATAAACGGCGGCTGTGAGGCCGACGATGCTCAGCAGCGCCACGCTGGCTATTGCAGTAATGCTCTTGCGGTTCATGTTTCGTCCTCCGTCTCTGTTCGTCCTCCGGAGGCTCCGGTGAACGTGGGAAGCATTGTGCGCGTGGTGGCCGTGGAGTTGTCTCAAGCCACGGCCAAGGTCATGCAAAGAAGTGTCAACCGGTGACCGGCGCGGATGACAAAAAGGCCCCGGCACTGCACGATGCGACGCCATGAGTGAACTGCGTCCCAAATTACTGCTGGTGGATGATGATCGGGAACTTTCCGGCATGCTGGTGGAGTATCTGGACCGGGAAGGTTTCGAGGTGGCTGTCGTGAGCGACGGCGCCCAGGGGCTGGCGTACCTGGAGGCCTCGGTGCCGGATCTGGTGGTCCTGGATGTCATGTTGCCGGGCATGAACGGTCTGGACATCCTGCGCCGCATCCGCGCGCAACGGATCGCCACGGCGGTGCTGATGCTCACGGCCCGGGGCGATGACGTGGATCGCATTCTGGGTCTGGAACTCGGCGCCGATGATTATCTGGCCAAGCCCTTCAATCCGCGCGAGCTGGCCGCGCGCATCCGTGCCATTCTGCGTCGCCCGGGTCCGGGCGCGGCGCTGGAAACCGAAGCGCTGCAGGTGGGGTCGCTGGAGATTGACCTCGAACGCCATCAGACTCTGCTGCAGGGCCAGCCAGTGGAGCTGACCGGTGCGGAGCTGCGTGTGCTGGCCGAACTGGTGCGCAACGCCGGACGGCTGGTCAGCCGCGAGCAACTCACGGAAAGCGCGCTGGGGCGCAAACTGGAACTGTATGACCGCAGCATCGATACGCACGTGAGCAACCTGCGACGCAAACTGCGGTTGCATGAGCGCGAAGAGCTGGAGTTGCGCGGAGTGCGCGGCGCCGGCTACGTGCTCATCGGGCCGGGGGGGCAATCACAGTGAGAAGTCTGTCGCTGAAGATCTTCCTGTCGTTCTGGCTGGCCATGCTGCTGATCGTGGTGGCCACTGCGGCAATTACATTCTTCATCCTGGCTGAAATGCGCGAGCAGGCGCCGCGCTCGCCGCGCATGTTCGCCAATGAGGCGGCGGTGGCGCTGGCACGTGATGGGCGCGAAGGACTGACCGAGTGGCTGCGCACGCGCGGCTCGCGCATGAGTAACCTGCGCGTCTATGTGCTCACGCCCGACAACCAGGATCTGCTCGATCGAAAAGTGCCGCGCATGCTTGTCCGGCAATGGGAGACGCCGGCGCCCTTTGTGCCGCATGGCGCACCCGGAGTGTCCTATCGGCCACCGCAGGCATTGCCCACCCTGATCGGGCCCGATGGCACGCCGTACCGCTTCCTGGTGCTGCCGTCACGCCCCTCGCGCTTCGGTCTGCTGGGTGCGCCGCAGGCCCGAATGGTGCTGCTCACCGTCGCGCTGATCGTCACCGGCGCCGTGAGTTATCTGCTGGCCCGTTCGATCACCCGACCCATCAATGATCTGAACCGCGCTACGCAGAAGCTGGCCGGCGGCGACCTGGAGGCCCGCGCCAGCGCCGCCACACTGGCGCGCGGCGATGAGCTGGCGCGCCTGGGCGCGAGCTTTGACACCATGGCACAGAGAATCCATGAGCTGATCCATTCGCGCGAGCGACTGCTGCGCGACATTTCCCATGAACTGCGCTCGCCGCTGGCTCGCATGCGCGTGGCGCTGGGGCTGGTGGTGCAACCGGGCGCGGATGTGCAGCGCCAGATCGACCGCCTGGAGTCCGAAACCGAGCGGCTCAACGAGCTGATCGGCCAGATTCTCGCGGTCTCGCGCCTGGGTACCGCCGGCGTCGAGCTGGAGCTGGAGAACGTGGATGTGGCGGGTCTGATCGATTCGGTGGCGCGTGACGCGGCTTACGAAGCGCAGAGCACAAACAAGACCGTGTCATGGACATCGCCGCCGGACCGACCTCAGATCCGCGCCAATGCGCACTGGCTGGGCAGCGCCATCGAAAACGTGGTGCGCAATGCGTTGCGCCACACTCCCGAGGGCGGTGAGGTGTTCATTGATCTGTCACGCGCAAAGGACGGCATGGCGATTCGCGTGCGTGACCAGGGGCCTGGCGTGCCAGTCAGTGAACTGGAACGGATCTTCGAACCGTTTTATCGCACTGCCAGCGCGCGTGACCGGGATAGCGGCGGCGAGGGCCTTGGACTGGCGATCACTTCACGGGTGATGCGTGCTCACAATGGGGGGGTGCAGGCGCGGAATGCGCCGGGCGGTGGGCTGGAAGTGGAATTGACGCTGCCGGGACAGGTTCGTGTGGTCCATGGCTGATTGATTGAGGCCGTGCCGGGCGGTGGCGGGTTCGGGGGAGGGCTTCCGGGGAACGGCAGTAAGACCCCATCCTGGGGGCCATGGGCAAAACCATACATGGTTTTTAACATCCCCGGAAGCCCTCCCCCCAACCCGCCCCCGCCGATAAGAAGTGAGGTCATTAGTCATGCTGTTCGGTGGTACCGGGTGCTGCGGTACGGGCTGACATCAGTATGTGCCGGCGATTGAGAACGGGCGGCGGCCTTGGGCGTCGGGTGTGCCGAGGAAGCGCAGGGTGTCGGTGATGGATTTGGGCGCGTTGGGGCGTGTGCCTACCTGGCCTTCGATGGTGTAGTCGCGATTGGCGCCCAGTATGAGCGTGCCATCGACCAGCATGGGGCCGTCGAGGTGCTGCAGGCGACCGACGATGTTCTCGCCCTGCAGGGCGTGTTCATCGAAATTCAGACGGTAGCTGCCGATGGCCACTGCGTTGGGTGCTGGCTGGCGCAGGTCGCGGGCATCGAGAATGCCCTGGAGCTTGCGGATCCTGCCGTCTGTGAAAGCGGCCTCGGTCAGCGTGCCTTGCACAGTACCGTTCCAGCCTGGCGGCACGGCCCTGAAGGGCAGGGCGTCGACGGGCCAGCGCAGGTCGACATTCCAGGCCTGGATGCTGGAGCCGAAGCCGACGGCGAAACGACCGCTGATGCTGCCGGCGCCGGACAGCTCTCCATCGAGTGCCAGCCTGCCGCGCAACAGATGCAGCGGGCGGACCTTCCATTGCAGGGCGCCCAGCGGCTGTCCGTTGATGGCCAGCGCGTCGGTGCGGCCGTTCCAGATGCTGCCGCTCAGGGCGCCGACAGCCACCTGCGGCGGCAGCCAGAAGCCGAGCACGCGCGCGGGCAGACAAACAATCATCGTCAGCAGGAAGGCTGCCGTGCCGGCAGCGACAAGCTTGGTGGCGCCTGGCATCAGTTGGGGATCAGGTTAGGCATCAGGTTGGGCATCAGTTGTGCGCAGTCGAAGCCGGTTCCGGGGCTATCCTGTCTTGCGAAGCACGATGTCGGCGTTGATGACGCCGGCCTTGCCGGTACGATTGACGCCGGCCGATTCCACCGCGATGCCATGGCCCTGTTCCATCGCCGCCAGCCATCCGATTACCGTATCGAATGAGGCGTTCTCCAGGCGTACACGCAGGCCACCGCTGCCGCTGGGCTGGGAGCCGGTGAGAGCGTTGCCCAGGCCCGCCTGACGCGCACTCTGGTCTACGGCGACGATCAGAGAACTGCCCGAGCCGCCTTCGCCAGCCGTTGCAGTGGCCGGGCCCGCGGCGCGTACCGCGCCGGCCACGCCGCGCATCCATTCCAGGTCCTGCTGCTTCTGCTCCACGCGCTGCGCGGTCTTGCCGACGGCGGTGTACAGCGGTAGCACGCCAGCGCCAATGAACAGCAGGATGGCCGTGAACAGCCCACCCCACAGGACAATGCGCTGCTCGCGCGAATCCAGACCCGCATACCAGCTGCGCAGGGGCTGCAGACGTTCATCCATGCTGTCACCAAGCGCACTCATGGCGCACCGCCCGAGGTGATCTGCACATTGCCTTCCACGCCCGAAGTGGTGTTGCTGGACGACTGCAGTTTTGCCTCCAGACCGTTGCCCGTAACCAGGCTCTCCAACCTGGACAGTGAACCGACATCAGCGGCCTGTACCCGCAGGTCGAGCACATTGTTGCGGAAGTTCAGGCCCTGCAATTTCGCTCCGGGAATCTGCGGGAAGGCTGTGCCCAGTGCGCCGAGCATGGGCAGGATGCCGGCGCCACTGCCGCCGGTGCCGCCGCGCGCGGCGTTCAGCTGCGCCTCCATGCGCCGGCGGGCATTGGCGGCGTTGCGCTCTCCGGGCATGGCCTCGCGGAAGGTTTGCTCGATGGCGGCATCCAGGGAATGTTCAGTTTGCTTGAGTCGCCAAAGCTCCGCGCCCTTGGCCGCCAGGTTCAGACCAATCAGGCCAACCAGCAGCATCGCGGCTACGCGCCAGCGCTTCCATTTGTCGGTGAATCCGGTCCTCAGACCAAAGGGCCCCTGACGCAGATTGCACGCCGGTTGCGGTGGCTGTGTGGCCAGCAGGGGCAGTGCGCCGTCGGGCAGCAGCTGGATATTCAGCGTGGCAAGCCGCGCGCGGGCCGCCTCGAGGGTGGCCTGATACTGGCCCCATGCCTCTTCGGTGACATAGGCCAGCACATGGCACTGGGGCTGTTCGGAGTGGGGCTGTTCGGAGCCCTCGCCGGCCGCGGCGCTGTCCTCTTCCGGCGTTTCTCCGTCGGGTTCGGAAAATAGCCCGGCCAGTTCCAGTGCCGTATCCAGTGGTTCGACTTGCAGCACGAAGGGCGGCTGGCCGGGATGGCGGACGTAGAGCCGGTCCTCTTCAATCAACAGCACGCTTTGTGAGGGGTTGGCCGGCAGCAGGGAATGCTCGGCATACAGGGCCTGCGGTTCAATTCCCGCAGCCTGCAGTTCGCGCAGCCAGGTCTCCATTTGCGCGCGCGCCACGGCGGCCACCGGCGTGCCGGTGCGCTCCGCTTCGCGCCGGCCAATGGCGAAGTGCAGGTTGTCGACGTCCTCAGCCAGATGTTCTTCCAGGGCGAAGGGTACGACCTGTGCCAGGCGCGAGCCGCCGCGTACCGGCAGCTGCGGCTCGGCCAGCAGCACTTCGATACCGGGTACGAGGGCGGTGACCTGACGGCCGGCTGCCAGCGCCGCGGCATCGGCCAGGGGGCCGTGCACGACGGATCCAGATGGATTACCGGCGGCATCAACCAGCATCCAGCTGGCCGGCGCTGCTTCCTGCTCCGCGAGTCGAACAAACAATGTTTCTGTCATATGCCGGGTCGCCGTTATTCCGGTGCGAGGCTGCGCATGAGAACCCGCACTCTGCCGTCGCCGGTGCGATACAGCAGACTGTACAGGCTGAATTCCGAACCGCCAATAGTCACGTAGGCGGAAAGCCGGAACCAGGAGCTGGTTTCGCCGATCATGTCACGGGCATCGGGCGGCAGAACCGCCCGCACGACTTCCGCGCTGGGGAAGCATTCCTCCTCACGGGCCCTGGTCAGGTTTTCAGGGTCCACGCCGTACTCGCGCCGGCCCTCTGTCAGCGCGTCGATGACGATTCCGGACGCGGTACAAACGTTCAGCTCCGTGTTATCGACGGGCAGGGCGGTGATATACGGCTTGAGCTTGTTGTAGCGCTCCAGCCCGAACTGCGGCAGGGCCAGCAGCTCGCTGATGCTGGCGATCATGGTGTTGGGCGGGCGGTAGGGCGGCGCCATGGCCAGGTATTCGCCATCCTCGGCGCCATCCGGGAATGCCGGCTGGCGGTCGCCATCCATCCAGTCCTGCAGGATGCCCGCCCATCTCGGCTCCAGCTCCAGTGCCACCAGCAGGCGTTCGAAGGCCTTCAGCCAGTGCTGGCGCTCCACTTCGTCGCCCAATAGCAGTGTGTTCACATTGAAACGGCCCTGCAGGTCCTCGATCTGCCCTTCGATCATGCCCCCCTCGATGGGAATGGGTGGAATCGGCGTCGCCCATGTCTCGGCCAGATGGTCCTGCCCGGGCGGCGACTCGCGATCCTGCTGCAAGTCGTCCCGCAGATAGCTGGCTGCCCAGGCCTCTGCACCCAGGCCGATCTGAAAGGCCTGTTCCTGCATGAGAACGGTGGTGGTGCGCTGACGCTCCAGCGCGCCATCAAAGCCGATCTGCGTGGCCAGTATCACCGCCAGCGCCACCATGAGCATGGCCATGATCAGGGCCACGCCGCGTTGCCGGGCTGCGGTTCTCATCCGCCGACCTCGATCAGGCGCACGATTTCCCCGTAGTCCTCGAGCTCAAGTTTGATCTCCACGCCGATGGGACGCGCGCGGGTAGCCACGGTGGGTGGCATGCCCAGAGGTGGCCATTGCACCTGCCATTGCCTGCCCTGATCCATGAAACGGATCTCCAGCGAGATCACCCCCGTGAGCAGTGGCCGCTGAATCACCTCGTTGGACAGCGTGGCGTCGAGCACTGTCCAGTGATCGCGTCGCAGGGCGTTTTCCTCCAGGACGTAGGCCACTCTTTGCTGGGCCGAACGCGGCAACCCGATCGGGTTGCTCCAGCCGCTGCGGGTAAGCGCGACCACCGTTTCGCTGTTCTGATCGGTCTGCAGCGCAGGCAGCAACGTATCTCCCAGTACATCACGCACCGGCCGATGCGCGAGCTGCTCGAAGTCCTGTGTCAGCAGGCGAATGGTGGTCTGTACCGCCTGCATGCGTGCCATGTTCGCGCGCGCGATGGTCGATTGCCGTACTGATTGACCGTAGCCGCCGAAGGCCAAGGTGCTGAGAATGGCCAGGATGACCACGGCAACCAGCACCTCGAGCAGGGTAAAGCCCCGGCAACCGGGGGGCGCAGAACTTGCTTGCCGGAACGTCATGGTCCGCCGCGTCATTGATTCACCGGCGTGGCGGGTTGCTGCGCCGGTCCACCGCCGCCACCGCGCTGCCGTCCACCGCCTTGCGGGTTGATGTTGCCGAAGGGGCTCGCCATAACGGGTGGCGCAACCGCATCGCCGATGAAGCCGGTGGCCAGCCCCGGCCAGGAGTCTTCGGGCGCGTCCTCCAGCGCGGCGCGCGCTTCCAGGCGCACGATGCCTTCCACTTCGGTTTCATAGGTCTTCAGTTCCCAGCGCCACCTTTGGCCGGCAAACTCCAGCGTGTCGTGCAGTTCATCGTCGCCCGGCGCCTGACCGGACAGCCGCGCCTCGGTGATGCGGTTCAGCGCGATCCAGGTGGCAAAGGTCTTCTCGCGCATGTAGTCGGCGTTGCGCACGGTCTGATTCACGGTGGTGAACAGCGCCGCCAGGCCAAAGGCCACGACGGCCAGCGCCACCAGCACCTCGATGAGCGTAAAGCCGCGTGTCTTCACGCGCCGTCCTCCTGCTTGTCGTCGACGGTCTTGAGTTCCAGTACGCCGTTGACCAGGGCGGTGAGTCTGGACTGATGATCGGTGCCGTCGCGTTCCAGCGTCAGCTCAAAGGGCGTCATGTCGCCATTGGCGAAGATGAAGATCTGCGGTGGCGGTGGGGCGTCTTCCTCTTCATCGTCCCCGGGGAGCTGTGGTTCCGTCAGCACGATCTCCCGTCCTTCCACATACAGGCGTGGTTGCACGCCGTTGGGGAGCTGGCGGGCGCGGAACAGCGCATCGCCTTCCAGCGGGAACCAGACACCGCGGCGCACATCGTAGCGTTGAAACAGATAACCGCCGGCATGGAAGGTCAGCCCGAAGTCGCGCGCCTGGATCTCAGCCTGTTCCTGTGCTGCCTCGACCAGGCCGTTCAGGCGCTGTGCCTCTTCGGTCAGTTGTGAGTCACTGCCAACAATTCCGATGGACAGCATCGTGATTGAAACCACGATGGAGATGATGATTATCACCACCAGCAGCTCAATCAGGGTGAAGCCGCGGTGGGAACTGCAGATTGAAGTGCCCGGATGCATACCGGAGCCGCCGTCGGTCTACTCCAGGTTCCAGTTGGCGATGTCGGCGTTGACGGCTTCTCCGCCTTCCTGACCGTCGGCGCCGAGAGAGTACAGGTCGTATTCGCCGCCCTGGGTGCCGGGCTGGATGTAGTGGTACTCGTAGCCCCAGGGATCTTTCATCACCCGCTGGTTGCGCAGATAGCCGCCGGGTTTCCAGTTGCGGAGGGTCGGATCGGGCGGCTGGCGCACCAGCGCCTCCAGGCCCTGGTCGGTGGTGGGGTACTTGAAGTTGTCGAGCCGGAAGACATCCAGCGCCGTCTGCAGCGCGCGGATGTCAGACTTGGCCTTGACGATGGCGGCATCGTCGATGCGGCCCATAACCTGTGGTACCACCAGGGCAGCCAGGATGCCGAGAATAACCACCACGACCAGAATCTCGATCAGGGTGAAGCCGCGCTCCCGGTAGCGGGGGGGCTGTGCAGGGGCAGGGCGCATACTATTGTTCATGATCTGGCTCATGGGCATAGCCCGGAAGACGGTGAATTGATGCAGCAAGTTCCCGAAAGACTGACCGATCATAGCAAATCACCTGTGGCGGCCCGATGAATCCACAAATGCGTGCCTGGCTGCGGCGTTCATGGGCGCCTGTCGCCATTTGCGGACTGCTGCTGGCGCTGGAAGGGCTGAGCCTTGTACTGGGCGACAGTGCCAGGGAGTGGCTGCGCTTTGAACGCGCCGGGCTGGCCGACGAGCAGCTGTGGCGCCTGCTGACCGGGCATCTGGTCCACCTGGGCTGGCAGCACCTGGCGCTGAATCTCGCCGGCTTGCTGCTGATGTGGATGCTGTTTGCCGGTGAGTACAGCTGGCGACGCTGGGCCATCATTCTCGCTGCCTCGACGGCAGCCATTGATGCCGGCCTGTACTGGCTGGCGCCCGGGCTGCAGTGGTACGTCGGGCTCTCGGGCGTGCTGCACGGCGTACTGGCGGCGGGCGCGCTGGCCGGTTGCCGTCGCGGCGAGCCTGCCGGCTGGGTTGCCCTCACATTCCTGCTGGCGAAACTCATCTGGGAACAAATGGTCGGGGCGCTGCCATCCAGTGAGGCTGCAGCGGGCGGTCCGGTTATCGTCGACGCTCATCTGTATGGCGCACTGGGGGCACTGATCGCTGTGCCGGCACTGTGGTTGTTCGGCAGCAGGCCCGGGAAATCTCCCGACCGCGGCAACAGATAGGCCGGGCCGCAGCGCTGCGGCAGCCTGTGTCGATTCGTGGCTGTCTATAATTCGCGCTCGTACATCGACGCATCGCATACTGGAGGACCATGTCAGTCGCATTTGTTTTTCCCGGCCAGGGCTCGCAATCCGTGGGCATGCTCGGTTCACTGGCGGCCGGTGAGCCGCTGATTCAGTCCACCTTTGCGCAGGCTTCGCAGGCGCTGGGTTACGACCTGTGGTCGCTGTGCCAGTCCGGTCCGGACACTGAACTGAATGCCACCGAGCGCACCCAGCCGGCCATGCTCGCCGCGGGAGTGGCGATGTGGCGCATATGGCAGTCCCGTGGCGGCGCCGAACCGACGCTCATGTCAGGCCACAGTCTGGGTGAGTTCACCGCCCTGGTCTGCGCGGGCGTCCTGGAGTTCGAAACCGCTGTGGCGCTGGTGGCCTTCCGCGGCAAGGCCATGCAGGAGGCGGTGCCGGCAGGCAACGGCGCCATGGCGGCCGTGCTGGGTCTGGACGATGCGGACGTGGAGCAGGCCTGCACCGAGGCCGCGCAGGGTGGCGTGGTCGAAGCGGTGAACTACAACGCGCCGGGCCAGGTGGTCATTGCCGGAGAAACAGCCGCCGTGCAGCGCGCCATCGAGGCGTGCAAGTCCCGCGGCGCCAAACGCGCCATCGCATTGCCGGTGAGTGTGCCGTCGCACAGCCGCCTGATGCGCGGCGCCGGACAGCGGCTGGACGAACGCCTGCAGGACATTGACCTGCAGCCGCCACGCATTGCCTATGTCAGCGCCGTGGACAGCCAGCCGCATACCGATCCGCAGGACATCCGCAACCTGCTGGTGCGCCAGCTCTCCAGTCCCGTGCGCTGGGCGGACACCGTGCGCGCCATTCTCGCCGGTGGCGCGCGGAGCATTGTCGAGTGCGGTCCCGGCAAGGTGCTGACCGCGCTGAATCGCCGCATCGAACGTGACAAGTCCATCGCCATGCTGGCGCTGGAGGATGAAGCCTCATTCAACACCGCATTGCAGGGAGAAAAGAATGTCTGAATCTGCTGATCTTTCCGGACATGAGGTTCTGGCCGGACAAGGAGTGCTGGCCGGACACATTGCCCTGGTCACTGGCGCCTCGCGCGGCATCGGTCGCGCCATTGCGCTGACATTGGCCCGCCAGGGCGCCGCCGTTGTGGGAACAGCCACGACGGCCGACGGTGCGGCCGGAATCACGACCGCACTGGCCGCCGAACAACTCAAGGGTCGGGGTGTGGTGCTGGATGTGCGCGACCAGTCCGGGATCGAGTCGGTAGTGAAACAGATTGAAGGGCAGGAAGGACCGGTGTCCTTGTTAGTCAACAATGCCGGCATCACCCGCGACAATCTGCTGCTGCGCATGAAGCCCGAAGAGTGGCAGGATATTCTTGATACCAATCTCACTTCGGCCTTCCGGCTGTGCAAGGCCTGCCTGCGCGGCATGATGAAGCAGCGGCGCGGACGCATCGTCAACATCGCTTCGGTGGTGGGGCTGACGGGCAATCCGGGGCAGGCGAACTACGTGGCGGCCAAGGCAGGGCTGATCGGCTTCAGCAAGTCGCTGGCGCGCGAGGTGGGTTCACGGGATATCACGGTGAATGTGGTGGCGCCGGGGTTCATCGAGACTGACATGACGGCTGCGCTCACCGAGGCGCAGCGTGCATCGATGACGGAGCAGATTGCCCTGGGACGTCTGGGCAGTCCGGATGATGTGGCGGCGGCGGTGGCGTTCCTTGCATCACCAACGGCGGCTTATATCACCGGGGATACGATTCATGTAAACGGTGGGATGTACATGCCCTGAAGGGCGGTGCCAGCCCTGTCCAGAGGGATATCAACCCTCTTTAGCACGCAAAAAACACTGAAAGTCCCGGATTTGTCAAGAAAAACAATCACTACCATTCAGTGCTGGTGGCGGCCCCCAAGGGCTTCACATAGAATACCGCCCCCTTGCGGTCGATCGGGCCGCGAATCTTGAGGACACCACAACGATGAGCACTGTCGAACAGCAGGTGAAAGCGATTGTCGCCGAGCAGCTGGGCGTCAAAGAAGAAGAGGTCAAGAACGACGCCTCTTTCGTCGATGACCTTGGAGCGGACTCTCTGGACACCGTAGAACTGGTTATGGCACTCGAAGAGGAGTTCGAGACCGAAATTCCGGACGAGGACGCCGAGAAGATCACCACCGTGCAACAAGCCATCGACTACATCAACGAGCACCGGGCCAAGACCTGACGCCCCGCCCGCCGGAGCCCGCACCGGGCGACCGGCGGGGGGAGCGGGCCCCTCCGCTCAAATCCCTTTCTCCGAGGTATGACCGTGACACAACGCCGGGTGGCCATTACCGGACTGGGTATCGTTTCGCCGTTGGGCAGCACCATCGACACGGCCTGGGAGGGCATCCTGGCCGGGCGCAACGGCATCGGGCCGATTACCCGCTTCGATGTCAGCGCCTTCGCCACCCGCTTCGGCGGTGCGGTTGAGGGCTTCAACGTCGAGGACTATCTGAAGCCCAAGGATGCGCGCAAGATGGATCCGTTCATGCACTACGGCTTCGGCGCCTCGGTGCAGGCCATGACGGACAGCGGACTGGAGGTTACCGACGCCAACCGCGACCGAATCGGCGTGATTCTCGGCGCCGGCATCGGTGGGCTGGATACCATCGAGGAAACATCCGGGCGTTACCTTGAAGCCCGCAGCCCACGCAAGATTTCCCCGTTTTTCATTCCCGGCAGCATCATCAACATGGCCTCCGGTCATGTGTCCATCCGCTATGGGTTGCGCGGACCGAACCTCGCCGTGGTCACCGCGTGCACGACCTCCACGCACGCCATCGGACTGGCGGCGCGCGCCATTCAGTCGGGCGCTGCCTATGCTCGGGTGGCGGGGGGCGGGTCGCCGGCCACCACGCCGCTGGGACTGGGCGGATTCTGCTCGGTGAGGGCGCTGTCGGAGCGCAACGATGAACCCCAGCGCGCCAGCCGGCCTTGGGACAAGGACCGCGACGGCTTCGTGCTGGGCGATGGCGCCGGCGTGATGATCCTTGAAGAACTGGAGCACGCCCGCAAACGCGGCGCGCGGATTTACGCCGAGCTGGCCGGTTTCGGCATGAGCGGTGATGCCTACCACATGACGGCGCCGGAGGAGTCCGGCGCGGGCGCGCGCCTGTCCATGGTCAACGCCCTGCGCGACGCCGGTCTGAATCCTGACCAGGTGCAGTACATCAACGCCCATGCCACTTCCACGCCACTGGGCGACAAGGCCGAAACCCTGGCCATCAAGCGCGCTTTCGGCGAAGACGTTGCCCGCGGCATCGCGATCAGCTCCACCAAGTCCATGACCGGACACCTGCTGGGCGCCGCTGGCGCCGTGGAGGCGATTTTCTCGGTGCTGGCCATTCGCGACCAGGTGGCCCCGCCCACGATCAACTACGACACGCCCGATCCGGACTGTGACCTGGACTATGTGCCTAACACGGCCCGGCCCATGGCCATTGAAGCGGCGCTGTCCAATTCCTTCGGCTTCGGCGGCACCAACGGCACGCTGATCGTCCGCAAGCTTGGATCTACTTAACCTCCACGCCCGCTTCCCGCAGCGTTATCCCGCTTTGTTCGAGAGCGCCGAGCGCGCCGGTGCGCTCGGTCGCTACGACATCCTTTTTGCACACAACGGTCAGGCGCTATGGAAGGACGCCGGGGGGTGCCTGCAGCGCAGCAGCTACGAGGGTGGCGGTGAAACATTCTTCGGGGCGCTTGATGAGTGGTGGCAGACGCTGCGCAGCGGCGTCGAAGCGCAGTGCACGCCATTTTCCGGCGGCTGGCTGGTCTTTCTGGGCTATGAGATGGCCACCGAGGCCGAGCCCACATTACGATTACCGGCTGCGTGTGAGCCGGCCGTGGCCTTCGCACTGCGCGCGCCCGCGGCGTTGATCTTTGACAGGCTCGAACAACGCCTGACGTCTGTTGCCGAGCCGGGAGCTGAGGCATTGGCGGCGCAGATGGTCGATGATCTGGCGCTGTGCGAGACAGAACAGGACGCGTCTGCCGTGCAGGGCAATGCTCCGGCCGCGGCAGTTGTCGGGGAAATCGAGGAGGAAGACCCACAACGCTACCTGGACAGGGTCACACAGGCCAAGGCGTACATTGCGGCCGGCGACATCTATCAGGCCAACCTTTCCCGGTGCTGGCGCGCACAGACAGCGCCCGGACTGAAGCCCGCCGATGTATACCGGCGACTGCGCGCCACCAATCCAGCGCCCTTTGCCGCCCTCTGCGAATGGGGAGGAATGGCCATTCTCAGTTCCTCACCGGAGCGGCTGTGCGCGATCCGTGACGGAGAAATTTCCACCCGTCCCATTGCCGGCACGCGCCCGCGCAGCCGCCATCCCGGCGCCGATGCGGCCGAAACTTCCGGACTCATCGCCCACCCCAAGGAAAGGGCCGAACACGTGATGTTGATCGACCTGGAACGCAATGATCTGGGGCGGATCTGCCAGGCGGGCAGCGTGCAGGTGGATGAGTTCATGGTGGCCGAGTCCTACGAGCACGTTCATCACATCGTCTCCAGCGTGCGCGGCCGGCTGCTGGAGGGGATGACACCCGGACAGATACTGCGCGCAGTATTTCCAGGAGGCACCATCACCGGCTGTCCCAAGGTGCGCTGCATGCGCATCATCGCGGAGCTGGAAGGGCAGGGACGCGGGGCGTATACCGGCAGCCTGGGTTACCTGAACCGCGACGGCAGTGGGGATTTCAACATTCTGATCCGCACCATGGTGATGCAGGGCCGTGAGCTGACCTTCCGCGCCGGCGGCGGCATCGTGGCCGA
>JAJFKF010000132.1 GCA_021773365.1 Gammaproteobacteria bacterium
CGCAGCCACCGCCGCGCGGAAAGACCCAAGGTCTGCACTACAGCTATTTTTGACCTCTGCGCGCTCCCAAGTGCTTGATCCGTCTACAGCCCGCCCCCGTGAAATCCCGGAAATCAGGGGCGAATCGGCAAAGACGGGTTAGCTACCGTATCGCCGTTATTGACCGCCAGGCGCATCTGGCCGGCCAGCAGGCGTGCCGAGTTCTTCTCGCCGGCCTTCCCGGCACGAATGGCCACCGCCTTCTCGCTGATGAACTCGAAGTAAAGCCCGGAGCCCTGCAACATCTGCTGCAGCGCCTGCGCCGTGCCGTACTCTCCGCGCACCCCCGCGGTCTGCAGATCGCTGACCAGCTGGCTGGACATCGTTACCTGCAGCCTGGCCTGTTCCGAGAAGCGCAGCAGCGCCGTGGACAGGGACTGGGCCGGGATATCGAAGCGTATGCGCTTGCCTTCCCCGGCCTGGGCCAGGGTGCTGCAGGCCAATAGCCAGCCGGCTATTCCGGCAAACACACCGACGCGCAGGATTTTGGATGTATCGCGGCTCATGGGACTCCCCAATTGATTATTGCGCCGCTATGACGCTCGGGATGGTACTTTTTGAACCCGAGCCGGCGCGGAGAATTTATTTGCGCCGACGGGGTTCAGAATTGCCGGCGCCGAGCGTCTAGGGGACACCATGGCCAAGTCCTTTTCCGACCAGACCCCGGATCCGGCGGCGCAGCAACCGCCCCTGCCGGAACATGCCGCGCTGATCGGCAGCCTGTTTCATGAACACAATGAGACCCTGGTGCGTTTTCTCTCTTCCCGCCTGCAATCCCGGCAGGAGGCCATGGAGATTGCGCAGGAAGCCTATGTGCGGCTGCTGAAGCTCGACCAGCCCGGCGCTGTCAGCTACATGCGCGCCTTCCTGTTCAAGACGGCCACCAACCTGGCCTCCGACCGGCTGCGCGCCCGTCACCGGGAACTGCATGCGGTGCGGGCGCGGCTGTTTGATCAGTTCACCGAAGCGCTCACACCGGAGCGGCAGGTGGCCGGCACGCAGGAGGTGGGAC
Organism: Gammaproteobacteria bacterium; assembly: GCA_021773365.1. GTDB lineage: Bacteria > Pseudomonadota > Gammaproteobacteria > Steroidobacterales > Steroidobacteraceae > JAJFKF01. The sequence continues at coordinate 1,052 of JAJFKF010000132.1, forward strand.
TGCTCAACCGGCTCATCCAGGAACTGCCGCCAAAGTGCCGGCAGATCTTCCTGCTGCAGCGGTTCCAGGGCCTGCGGTTCGATGAAATTGCCATGCGAATGGAGATATCGGAACGCATGGTGCGCAAACACGTGGTCAGGGCACTGACCTATCTACGCGCGGGACTGCAGGCCGCTAAACAGGAGCCATCCCATGACTAGGACGGTGAACAGGGCGCTGCAGCTGCAGCTCGAGCACGAGCCTGTCACCGAACAGGCGGCCGGGTGGTTTGCGGAACTGCAGGGCAGCGACATATCGCTGGAGCGGGTCACCGAATGGCAGCGCTGGCTCAGCAGCGATGAATGTCATCGGATTGCCTATGGCGAGATTGAATCCCTGTGGGCCGCGGTACCGTCTCCCGCTCCACGCGACTGGCCTTCACCACGCGCGGTGGCCGCGGATCAGTTCGATGCCGGGATGAGCGTGTCGCAATGGCGTGCGCAACATTCCCGCAGCCGCCTGCGTTACGCCCTGGCGGCGAGCATCGTGACTGCCGCTGTGCTCATCGGCTGGCAATTGCCCGCCATTCATAACTGGCTCTCGCCCTCCTCCACCGAGGTCTTCACCGTCGTTGGCGAAGTGCGCGCCCTGCGATTGTCGGATGGTTCCACGATTTCCATAGGCGGCCGCTCGATGGTCAGCGCCGACCTGGAAGGCCGTGCGCGGCGCATCGTGCTGCAGGAGGGTGAGATTTTCCTGGATGTCAGCAAGGATCCGGCGCGGCCGTTCACGGTACAGGCGGGAGAAACCACTATCAGCGTCCTCGGCACGCAATTCAATGTCAGACGCGGCGTCGCCGGCGTGGTTGTCAGCGTGGCGCAGGGGCTGGTTCAGGTCGAACAAAGCGATGGACAAACGCTGCGGCTGACTGCCGGCGAACAGCTGCGCCTCGACAGCGATGGGCGCCTGCAGTCCCGCCAGACCCTCGATGCCAGTGCCGTGGGCGGCTGGCGGGAGGGCAGGCTGCTGTATCTGGACGAACCCCTGTCGAGCGTCATCACTGATGTACGGCGCTACGTCGACAAGGACATTGAAATATCAGACCCCGCTGTGGGTCAGTTGCGCATTACCGGAACGGTATTTGCGAACGACATCGACAGCTGGCTGCGCACGCTGGAGGCGGCGTTTCCGCTGGAAGTCAAGGCCACCGGTTCCGGCGCCATCAGGCTCGTCGCCTCACCTTAGCTCGAGGCCTGGGGAGCAGCTTCAGCCCGGAACAACCGGCACGCCAGTGCTAGTGCTTCAATCCCTTGCGCAGGCGCTCGATCAACCGCAGCTGCGCCGCCGCACGGGCCAGTTCCGCCAGGGCTTCGGCCTGCTCGATCTTGTCGATCTTGCCGGCCAGGGCTTCTTCCGCCCTTTGTTTGGCGGCCAGTGCCGCGGCTTCGTCCAGGTCCTTGGCGCGCACAGCGGTGTCGGCCAAGATGGTGACTTTCTTCGGCTGCACTTCCAGGGCGCCGCCACCGACAAATATCGACTGCTCGCCCTCGGCAGTCTTCACCCGCACTTCACCGGCCTTGATCAGCGTCAGCAACGGAGCGTGACGCGGGGCGATGCCCAGTTCACCCTGGCTGGCAGGCACGAACACCATCTCGGCGGGACCTGAGAATATCTCGCCTTCGGCGCTGACAATGTCGACGTGGATGGTGCTTGCCATGTAATGAATCTCTTATTGCAGCGTCTTGGCCTTCTCGACTGCTTCCTCGATGGTGCCAACCATGTAGAAGGCCTGTTCGGGAAGGGAGTCGTATTCGCCGGCGAGAATGCCCTTGAAGCCGCGGATGGTGTCCTGGAGCGGGACGATCTTGCCATCCTGACCGGTGAACACCTTGGCGACGTTGAATGGCTGCGACAGGAAGCGCTGGATCTTGCGGGCACGGAACACAGTGAGTTTGTCTTCTTCGGACAACTCGTCCATACCGAGAATCGCGATGATGTCCTGCAGTTCCTTGTAACGCTGCAGCACACTCTGCACTCCGCGCGCGGTGTTGTAATGCTCCTCGCCAATCACCAGCGGATCGAGCTGACGGCTGCTGGAGTCCAGCGGGTCCACCGCCGGGTAGATACCGAGCGAGGCGATCTGGCGCGACAGCGTGACCGTCGCATCCAGATGGGCGAAGGTGGTGGCGGGCGACGGATCGGTCATGTCATCGGCAGGCACGTACACGGCCTGGATGGAGGTGATCGAACCGGTTTTGGTGGAGGTGATGCGTTCCTGCAGCACACCCATTTCTTCGGCCAGTGTCGGCTGGTAACCCACGGCAGACGGCATACGGCCGAGCAGCGCGGACACTTCGGTGCCGGCGAGTGTGTAACGGTAGATGTTGTCGACGAAGAACAGCACGTCGCGGCCCTTGCCGCCGTCTTCGCGCACCTCGTCACGGAAGTATTCGGCCATGGTCAGGCCGGTGAGCGCCACACGCAGGCGGTTGCCGGGCGGCTCGTTCATCTGGCCGTACACCATGGCCACCTTGGAGTTCGACAGGTTCTCCAGGTCGATAACGCCGGACTCGGCCATCTCGTGATAGAAGTCGTTGCCTTCGCGGGTGCGCTCACCCACGCCGGCGAACACCGACAGACCCGAATGCTGTTTGGCAATGTTGTTGATGAGCTCGAGCATGTTGACGGTCTTGCCCACGCCGGCACCGCCGAACAGACCGACCTTGCCGCCCTTGGCGAAGGGGACCAGCAGGTCGATGACCTTGATGCCGGTGACCAGCAGGTCCTGGCCGCCGGCCTGTTCGTCGAAGGACGGCGCAGGGCGATGGATGGGCAGGTGGTCCTTGGCATCGACGGCGCCGCGGTTGTCCTGCGGGGCGCCTAGGACGTCCATGATGCGGCCAAGGGTGGGCTTGCCCACCGGCACGGTGATCGGTTCACCGGTGGCCTTAACGGCCAGGCCGCGCTTGAGGCCTTCCGAGGCGCCCATGGCAATGGCGCGCACCACGCCGTCGCCGAGCTGCTGCTGGACTTCGAGCGTCAGCTCGGCGTCGACGAGTTTCAGCGCTTCGTAGATTTTGGGGATCGAATCGCGCGGGAACTGGACGTCGACGACGGCGCCGATGATCTGGGTGATTTTGCCGGTGCTCATTTCAAAAAACCTCGTGCCTGAATTCTGCTCGGTGCGGCGGCTGCGGGTCAGGGAAAGTTACCCACAGTTTAAGGGGAGGGATTCCCATAAACTGTGGATAACATTCCCTGACCCGCAGCCTTGACGGGCCGCGTCATGTTCGTTTGTTTGCAGCAGCGTCATACCGCTGCCGCGCCGCCGACGATCTCCGCCAGCTCTTTGGTGATCGCTGCCTGGCGGGCCTTGTTGTAGACCAGTTGCAGTTCGCCGATCAGCTTGCCGGCGTTGTCCGAGGCGGCTTTCATCGCCACCATGCGGGCGGCCATTTCGGAGGCGACGTTTTCCACGGCGCCACGGTAGACCTGGGATTCTATGTAGCGCATCAGCAGGCCGTCGAGGATTTCCGCGGCGTCCGGCTCGTAGATGTAGTCCCAGTGTGACTGCAGGTCATCGGTGTCGATGGCTTCCACCGGCAGCAGCTGTTCGACGCTGGGTTTCTGCGTCATGGTGTTGATGAACTGCGCGTTGACCAGGAACAGGCGGTCGATCTTGCCGTCGCGGTAGGCGTCGAGCATGACCTTGACGGAACCGATGAGGTCCTTGACGTGCGGGCGGTCGCCGAGGCCGCTGACATTGGCGACGATGGGCAGGCCCAGGCGCCGGAAGAAGGTCAGGCCCTTGCTGCCGATGGTGCACAGGCTCACTTTCGCGCCTTTCTGCTGCCAGTCGCGCAGCAGGTACAGCGTCTGCTTGAACAGGTTGGCGTTCAGGCCGCCGGCCAGGCCGCGATCGGTGGAGATGAGGATGACGCCGATGGACTTCGGTTCGCGGGTGACCAGGAAGGGATGGCGGTAGTCCGGGTTGGCCTCGTTCAGATGGCCGATGACATTGCGGATCTTGTCGGCATACGGACGCGCCAGGCGCATGCGGTCCTGCGCGCGCCGCATCTTGCTGGTGGCCACCATCTGCATGGCCTTGGTGATCTTCTGAGTGCTTTTGACACTCGAGATCTTGGTGCGTATTTCCTTGGTACCTGGCATCGGGTGACGACTCAGTAAGCGCCGGTGGAGGCGAACTCCTCACAGATTTTCTTCAGCGTTGCCTCGTGCTCCTTGAGCACCGGCTTGGCGTCGATGGCCTGCAGCGCGGCGCCATGGCTGGAGTGGGCGAAGGCCTGCAGGGCGGCTTCGAAGTCCACCACCTTCTTCAGATCCACCTTGTCGAGATAGCCGTTGTTGACGGCATAAATGGTCAGCGCCATCTGCGCCACGGACATGGGCGCGTACTGCTTCTGTTTCATCACCTCGGTGACGCGCTGACCGCGCTCGAGCTGGCGGCGGGTGGCTTCGTCGAGGTCGGAGGCGAACTGCGAGAACGCCGCCAGTTCACGGTACTGCGCCAGGGCGAGACGAATGCCGCCACCGAGTTTCTTGATGATGTCGGTCTGGGCAGCGCCGCCGACACGGGACACCGAGATACCGGCGTTCATGGCCGGGCGGACGCCGGCGTTGAACAGATCGGTCTCCAGGAAGATCTGGCCATCGGTGATGGAGATGACGTTGGTGGGCACGAAGGCCGTCACGTCGCCCGCCTGCGTTTCGATGATCGGCAGGCCGGTGAGCGAACCGGTCTTGCCCTTCACCTTGCCGCCGCTGGCCTGCTCGACGTACTCCTCGTTCACGCGCGCGCTGCGTTCGAGCAGGCGGGAATGCAGGTAGAACACGTCACCCGGGAAGGCCTCGCGGCCCGGCGGGCGGCGCAGCAGCAGCGAGATCTGGCGGTAGGCCACGGCCTGCTTGGACAAGTCATCATAGATAATGAGTGCGTCTTCACCGTTGTCCATGAAGTACTCACCCATGGTGCAGCCGGAGTAGGCCGAGATGTACTGCATGGCGGCGGGCGTGGAGGCCGAGGCGGCAACGATGATGGTGTGCTTGAGTGCATCGTGCTCTTCGAGCTTGCGCACCACAATGGCAATGGTGGACTGCTTCTGGCCGATGGCCACGTAGACGCACTTAATGCCCGAGGCCTTCTGGTTGATGATGGTGTCGATGGCGAGTGCGGTCTTGCCGGTCTGGCGGTCACCAATGATCAGCTCGCGCTGGCCACGGCCGATGGGCACCATGGAATCGACGGCCTTGTAGCCGGTCTGCACCGGCTGGCTCACCGACTTGCGATAGATCACGCCCGGCGCCACGCGCTCGATCGGCGCGGTGCGGCTGGCATTGAGGGCGCCCTTGCCGTCGATGGGCTGGCCCAGCGCGTCCACTACGCGGCCGAGCAATTCCGGGCCCACCGGCACCTCGAGAATGCGCCCGGTGGTCTTGACCGTGTCACCTTCGCTGATGTGCTTGTAGTCGCCGAGCACCACCGCGCCCACCGAATCCTGTTCCAGGTTCAGCGCCAGGCCGAAGGTGTTGCCGGGAAATTCGATCATTTCGCCGTAGCGCACATCGGCCAGGCCATGCACGCGGCAGATGCCGTCAGTGACCGTGACCACCGTGCCGACGTTACGCGCGTCGCTGGCGGATTCGAATTTCTCGATGCGCGCCTTGATCAGGTCGCTGATTTCAGATGCTTTGATCGCCATTACTTTTACCTTCGGCCCTTGTTAACCGGCCACTTGCGTGCGCAGGCGCTCCAGGCGTCCACGCAGGGAACCATCGATAACCAGATCATCCGCCTTGAGTACCGCGCCACCCAGCAGGGCCGGGTCGACGCTGTAATGCAGGCGTACTTCGCGCTGCAGACGCTGTTTGAGCGCCGCGGCGTACTGCTGCTGCTGTCCGTCGTCGAGCGGCGCGGCGGAGGTCACCGTGACGTCCACGGTGTTCTCCAGCTCGGCGCGCAGATGCGCGAAGCGCTCAGCGATCTCCGGCAGAAATCCCAGGCGGTGATTCTCTGCCAGTATCCGGATGAAACTGCTTTCCTGCTTTTCCAGGCCAGAACGGCCCAGCGCGGCGGCCGCGGTATCCGTGACCAGTTCAGCCAGCTGCGCGGAGGTGACGTGCGGACTGGTCAGCAACTTCGCCACCCGGCTGTCCGCGACTACGGCCGCGCCTGCTTCCAGCAACGCCGACCACGCCGGCAGCTGCTGCTGCTCGTGCGCGAGCTCGAACAACGCCTTGGCGTAGGGACGGGCGATGGTGCTCTTTTCTGCCATTTCAGGTCTGCGCCACCGGCTGACCGACCTCGGTCGCGAGCTTGCTGAGCAGCTCGGCATGCGTCTTCGGGTCAATCTCACGCTCCAGCAGCTGCGAGGCGCCGGCGACGGCCAGCGCGGCCACTTCCCGGCGCAGTTCTTCGCGGGCGCGGCTGACATCGAGTTCGGTTTGTTGCTGGGCGGCGGCGACCAGGCGCTCGCCTTCGGCAACGGCGGTGTTCTTGGCCTGTTCGATCAGTTCATTGGCACGATGCTGGGCCTGGTCAACGATCTGCAGGGCCTTGCCGCGCGCCTCGTTCAGCACTTCCTCGGCGGCTGACTTGGCTTCGCTCAGGTTCTTCTGTCCCTTTTCCGCTGCGGCCAGGCCATCGGCGATGCGCTTGGCGCGTTCGTCCATGGCGCCGAGGATGATCGGCCACACGAATTTCATCGTGAACCAGATCAGCAGGGCGAAGACCACCATCTGGGTGATCAGCGTGATGTTGATGTTCATGTGTCAGTTCTCCCGGCGCCCAAGAAGACGGTGCTACGACCGCCGGAGACTGGTGGCCGGGGGTGGTGTGGGTCCCGCCCGTGAA
>JAJFKF010000133.1 GCA_021773365.1 Gammaproteobacteria bacterium
CGCAGCCACCGCCGCGCGGAAAGACCCAAGGTCTGCACTACAGCTATTTTTGACCTCTGCGCGCTCCCAAGTGCTTGATCCGTCTACAGCCCGCCCCCGTGAAATCCCGGAAATCAGGGGCGAATCGGCAAAGACGGGCTAGTGTCCCTTGCGCTCCGGTTGCTTGGCCAGCGCGGCCCGGCGCAATGCCAGTTCGGTAACCTTCTGCTCAACCGGAATGGCAGCCACTGCCGCGGCATTGGCCAGACTGTGCTGTCGCCAGACCAGATCCTCGATGGCAGCGGCCGGGCTGTACTCGGTAATGGCTTCCAGCAGCATCTCCCGCGCCCGACGGCAGTCGAACTTGCGCATCACCACCAGCAAGTCCTCCAGCATCTCCTGCACATCCTCCCAGGGCATGGAATGCTCCATGGCCCGCATGATCATCGGATGCCGGGTGCCGGTGACGTTGTTGCCGATGAGCAGTTCCTCATAGAGCTTCTCGGCCGGCCGCAGGCCGGTGAACTCGATGGCGATGTCGCCATCGGGATTCTCTTCGTCGCGAACCATCAGGCCCGCCAGATTGATCATCCGCCGGGCAAGATCATAAATGCGCACCGGCTTGCCCATGTCCAGCACGAACACGTCTCCACCCTGCGCCATGGAGCCGGCCTGGATCACCAGCTGGGCCGCCTCGGGAATAGTCATGAAATAACGAATCACATCAGGGTGAGTCACGGTGACCGGCCCGCCACGACGGATCTGCTCATGAAACAACGGTACCACCGAGCCCGACGAGGCCAGCACGTTGCCGAAGCGCACCATGCAGAAACGCGTCTTCGTGCCGCGGCGCTGTAGCCCCTGCAACACCAGCTCGGCAAAGCGCTTGGTAGCGCCCATGACGTTGGTGGGATTGACGGCCTTGTCGGTAGACACCAGTACGAAGGTTTCCACCCCGCACTCCAGCGCCGCCTCACCGGTGTGCCAGGTGGAGTAGACGTTGTTGTGGATGCCCTCAATCATGTTCTGCTCGACGATCGGGACATGCTTGTAGGCGGCAGCGTGGTAGACGGTCTGCACGCCGCAGCTCTGGATGATCTCGCGCACGCGGTATTTATGGTGGGCGTTGCCGAGCAGGGCAATGATCTCCGGCTCCTGACCGCCCTCCTGGCTCAGCAGGGAGGCGATACCGCGCAGCTCGCGCTCGATGGTGTAGAGGGCGAGTTCGGACAACTCGAGAATAACCAGGCGACTGGGGGCGAGCTTGATGATCTGGCGACACAGCTCCGAACCGATCGAGCCGCCGGCGCCGGTGACCATGACGGACTTGCCGCGGATACAGGCATCGAGAAGCTTGTTGTCGGGCGGAACGGCATCGCGGCCCAGCAGGTCGGCGACGTCAACTTCCCGGATCTCGTCGACTCGGGCCTTGCCAGCCAGCAGGTCGCCCAGATTGGGAACGGTCTGGACATGCAGGCCCAGGGACTCCAGGCGGGTTAACACGTCGCGGCGGCGTTTACGGCTGGCGCCGGGCATGGCCAGAAGTACGCCGGTGGCATCGAACTCGGTAACTACCTCGGAGAGATTCTCCGGGGAGAAGACCTCCAGGCCATTGATCACGCTGCTTCGGAGGGTGGGGTTGTCATCCACGAAGGCCACCGGCCGGAACTCCGTACCACCATGCAATGCCATGGCCAGCCGGGCACCGGCATTACCTGCTCCGTAGATCACCACGCGCTGGCCGGCATGATTGGAAGTCTGCAGCACCACGCGCACAAGGTAGCGGCTGCCGGCAACGTACAGGAGAGCCAGCGCCCAGTAGATGACGAAGGCGGTGGCGGGCACTTCCTGGCGGGCGACGGTGAAGTTCAGCAACAGCAGCAGGGCAACGGAAAGGGTGGTTCCAGCCACCACAGCCAGGACCGCCTTGGTGCCTATATAGCGGATGATGGCGCGATAGAGGCCGAGACGGACGAAGACAGGGATGGCGGAGGCGACGGCGGCAATATACAGCCAGCCACTACCGCCGATGCCGTGGACGAGCGAGCCGAGTTTGAGGGCGATGGCGGAGTAAAGGGCTGCCGGAATCATGATGATGTCGGCTATCACCATGATGGTGCGCTTGGTGCCGCGCGAGAGGGCGGCGATGGATTCCAGCGTTCGGCGGAGTCCGGTGCGGATTTCGCTGGGCACGTTTAGATCCTTTAGTCCATGTGGCGGCAACATAGCAAAACAAGTGGCCTGTGCTTGCGTCAGTAGCCCCCAATCCAGGCCGGGTTCACATCTCGCCCCGCCAGCATCCACCTATTTCCGGCGGCGGGATGGTAGCACTCCTTTGCGCAAAAATACCAATTCTTTCACGGAGATAGCTTCCGCCAGAGCACAATGACAAGTCGAGCTATCCGCAGGATCAACGCTGATGCGGTTGCTCCGTTGACGCCAAGAACGAAGGAATTCTCAGGCCAGCGAATCGTATCGCGCATAACCCGCGGTCACGGTCTCCGAGAACCGACCCATAGGTTCAATTCCGAGTATCTGTACCGGCAGTGCAATACTCACGCTCACCCATTTCTCTTGCCTCCGGCAGCCCCGAGTATCCTTTGCCCATGGCGGCATGCAGACGACCCGCGCGAGCATCCGTTGGCATCATATCTGGCCATAGCCGCGCGTTGTGAGCAGTGGGACGGGAGAATGACGGTCCAACGGAGTTTGGCCGGGGCATCGGCGGCCCGCATGGGGGAATTCCGGGGATGGAATGGGCCTCGGAGCGCTCGGCGGGACAGTATTGAGTCCTCAGCGCGCGGCGTTTATCCTGCCGCCGCGCCTTGGCTTGGTCATCGATGGCGTATACATCACAAGGATGTCGAGAACAAACGCCACCTGCTGCAAAAAGCTTATCGGCAGCAGTTCCATCCAGTGATTTTATGCCGTTCCAAAATCCAGTAGGTAGTGCAACATGTCCGACCAACCCAATAACTTCGCCGACGACGAAATCGACCTGCGCGAGCTGATTCGAACCCTGTGGGACGGCAAGTGGCTGATCGCGCTGATAACCCTCCTCAGCTCGGCGGTAGCCGTAGGGTATGCGCTGCTCGCCACAGATATCTACAAATCCGAAGCGCTGGTGCAGCCACGCGAAGCAGCCAGCAGTGGCGGGCTGGGCACTTTGACGGCCCAGTTCGGTGGCCTGGCAAACTTGGCCGGGATTTCCGTCGGGGGAGGTGGTAACAGCGCGGTGGCCATCGCCACTTTGAAATCGCGAACGGTGGTCGAAGCCTTTATTCGCGAGAAAAATCTGTTGCCGAAACTGTATGAGCAGGGTTGGGACGAGGCAACAGGAAAGTGGAAAGCAACAGGCTCCAAGACGATTCCAACAATCTGGCAGGCGTATGGGTATTTCACCAGCGAGATATTCAAAGTTTCAGAGAACAAGAGAGCTGGCTTGGTGACGGTTTCAGTAGAATGGAAGGATCCTGAGGAGGCACAGCAATGGGTCACCGAACTGGTCGCCCGAACCAACGCCCACCTCAGGGCAGAGGCAATCCGGGAAGGTGAGCGGAACCTCGCCTACCTTGAACAGCAGTCCCGCAGCATCGGCCAAGTTGAGCTGCAGCAGGCACTGTTCAAGCTCGTGGAGGAGGAACAGAAAAAGCTGATGGTCGCCAAGGGCGGCGAAGAATTCGCCCTGAAAACGATCGACGCCGCAACCGCCCCGACAAAGCACGACCGCCCCAAGAGGACACTTATCGCAATTCTGGGATTCATGCTGGGCGGATTCATAGGCGTACTCTGGGCCCTGATCCGCAAAGTGTGGCAGCGAGACCGGTAGCCTGGAGATGATGAAAAGTGCCGCACCGCCACCGGTGGCTCACCCTTCTGATCAAAGATAGTTCAACAGTCGGCCGCTTTTGCCATCACCAAGCCCAGCACTTCGCAGGCCCGGTCGATCTCCGCGTCGGTCAGTGTCGGGTGCACCAGGAACATCAGACTGGTTTCTCCCAGTTCACGCGCGACTGGCAGGCGTTCCGGCGGCCGCCATCCAGTGCCATCGAACGCCTTTTCCAAATACACTTCGGAGCATGAACCTGGCATGCACGGCACCTGCTCAGCATTGACGGCGGCGACGATACGGTCACGATCCCAGCTCGATGCAAGCGCCCCTGGCCTCACGAACAAGTAGCATTTGTACGCGGCATGCTCGGCCCAGTCCGGAATTGGCGGTACACGCAGCCCCGGAAGCGCGCGTGCGTAGTCCCGGATGCGCCGGGCGTTGGCCTGCCGCGCCGCGGTCCATACCGACATCCGAGTGAGCTGGATGCGACCGATCGCGGCCTGCATTTCGATCATACGCCAGTTGGTGCCAAAGCTCTCGTGCTGCCAACGGAAGCCAGGCGGGTGCTCGCGTTCATAAACCGCCTCCCAGCTCTTGCCGTGGTCCTTGTGGCTCCACATGCGTGACCACAGCGCCCGATCATTGGTCGTGACCATGCCACCTTCGCCACCCGTGGTCATGATCTTGTCCTGACAGAAACTCCAGGCGCCGACATGGCCGATGCTGCCGACGGATCTGCCCTTGTAGCGGGCGCCGTGCGCCTGCGCGCAGTCCTCAATTACCGCCAGCCCATGCCGCTTCGCCAGTTCCATGATGGGATCCATATCGCAGGGCATGCCCGCCAGATGGACACAAATAATGGCTTTCGTCCGCGACGTCAGCCTCGCGGCGATCGTCTCCGCCGTGATGTTCTGCGTGTCGCGATCCACGTCGGCAAACACGGGTACCGCTCCGGCCGTCACCACGCAGGACGCCGATGCCAGAAAAGTGCGCGGCGTCACGATCACTTCATCGCCTGCGCCGATGCTCAGGCACTTGAGGGCCACGTCCAACGCCACCGTCCCGTTGGCCAGCGCGATGGCGTGCTGCGTTCCGGCAAACCCGGCGAACTCGGCTTCGAACCGGCGGCACTCCTGACCCGTCCAGTAGTTCACCTTGTTCGAAAGCAGAACCCGGGTAACGGCTTCAGCTTCCTCGGCCGTGAACGATGGCCAAGGGGAAAAGGGTCCGTTTAGCATTATGTATTCGTCACTTCTCAAGGACCCGCGCCGGATTGCCCACGACCGTCGCTCCTGGCAACACACTCTTCGTCACCACGGCACCCATACCGATCACCGCTCCGCGCCCAATAACCAGTGGAGCGCTAGGCCGGCCCTGCCGAATCATCGCACCTGCACCGATATACGCATGATCCTCTACCCGCACATTACCATTGCACTTGGCTCCGGGCGCAAACGTTACGAAGTCTCCAATCACACAGTCGTGCTCCACGTAACTGTAAAGATTGGCGTGGAACTGCCGGCCTATGCGGATGTTGGACGTCAGAGTCACAAAAGGACTCAACAGCGATCCCTCGCCAATCTCTACGTCATCCATGATCACAATGTTTGAGGCCCGCACTGACCAGGGAAGAACGTTATCCGCTCGAATGCGCTCAGCAAGCCTTTCCCGTGTTTCGCTATTCGCAATCGCGAGCGCGGCGTACTTCGTACCCGGCTCGACTAGAAACTGGTCGTAGGTCAGCGTTCGTTGTCCGTTGACGGAATCTGCCTGCGGTTGATCGTCGACAAACACCAGCCGCTCCGGCGCAATCCCTTCCCTATGAAGCTGCATCCGCGCCAGCGGCATGATGCCGCGGCCACAGCCGCTTGCGCCAAAAATCGCGTACAAAGACATCATGGGTCTGTAAACGAACGAGTCCCGGTAAAACGCGGCATTGTAGCATTTCCATCCGCTTGAATACCTTCACGCACCAGCACCTTCTTTGCTGTCAGCAACAAAATTTTGAGGTCGAGCAAAAAACCATGGTTGTCCACATACCACACATCCAGTGCGAATTTTTCTTCCCAGCTCAGCGCATTCCGACCATTGACCTGCGCCCAGCCGGTGATTCCCGGCCTCACGTCGTGGCGCCGCGCCTGCTCCGATGTGTACAGCGGAAGGTACTCCATCAGGAGCGGGCGCGGCCCCACCAGACTCATATGGCCTCGCAACACGTTACAAAACTCCGGCAACTCATCCAGACTTGTAGCACGCAGGAATTGTCCAAGACCGGTCAGCCGCTCAGCATCGGGCAACAGTTGCCCGTCCGGGCCACATGCGTTTGTCATTGTACGAAACTTGATCATCCGGAACGACCTGCCGCCCAAACCCGGCCGGGGCTGACTGAGGAACACAGGGCGACCGTGCTTGACTGCGATGAGCACAGCGATCAAGGCGATTGCGGGGGATAGGAAGAGCAGCCCAACGCTGGCCACAACGATGTCGATGACGCGCTTCGGATCAAATTTAGGCTTCTTTACCGGCACTGGTTTGGACCCTGGGTTCATCTCGCGGCCGTATTGCACACCCATCTGACCCACTGATCCGCGAGTTCCAGGCGATTAAACCTCTCCAACGCCAACTCTTTGGCGCGCTTACCCATACGCTTGAGGGCATCCCGATCCCCGGCCGCCCGCTCCAACGCATCAGCATATGCCTCAGGATCTTCGGGCACAATTGCAAATCCGCACTCACGCTCCCCGATCAGCTCAGCTAACCAGCCAGGATAGTTGGTCAGCACCGGTAGACCCGCCGCAATATAGTCGAAGAACTTGTTTGGGGACGTCCCGAAATAGAACGCCGACACGTTTGCCAGGATCTGCATGCCGAGATCGGTACCCCGCAGTAGCCCGGCCAGTCGCGCCTTGTCCACCGGATTGTGGAACACGATGTTGTCCAGCCCATCACGCTGTGCCCGCGCCTGCAGGTCTGGCTTGAGCTTGCCGTCACCAATCAGTAAAAGTTTGATGTCGCCACGACCGCGCCGTTTGAGTACGGCCGCCGCGTCCAGCGCCGCATCGAGTCCGTTGGCAATGCCGTGCGTGCCGGCGAAAACCGCCAGCAGATCGCTGGGCCGCACCCCTTCGGGCCGCCACGCCTGCGCCGCATCAGAAAAAATCTCCAGATCACAGCCGTTGGGAATCAGCGCAATGCGCTCGCGCGCAACGCCGCGGCGCGCGATACCCTCGACGATGCCGGGCGAAAGGCCAACCAGGCGCTGCGCCGAGCGATAGCTGGCCCACTCCAGCAGCGACAACAGAGCCAACACCACGGGATTAGTCACCACACCCATCGCGCGCGGCAGCTCCGGCCACAGGTCACGCACCTCGAACACGAAGGGCTTGCGCCGCAGCCAACGAGCCAAAATACCTGGGATCCCCGCCGTCAGTGGCGTTGTTGTGGCGAAGATCAGATCGCAGGGCTCGGTCAGGGCCAGCTTCACACTGCGCCAGGCGAAGGTGAGGAACAACCAGGCGCGCTTGAACAGGCCGTCGCTATTGGCATAGGCCAAATCCAGTTCAATCACGTCGATGCCATCGACCTGGCCGCGCCTCAGACCGTTACGAAATGCCTGTCCCAGTCCGGTTTCGCCGCCGCGGTAACGGCCGCACACCATCGTAACCCGATGACCGCGCGCAACCAGACGCCGCGCCATTTCGTAGGAGCGGATACCAGTAGAACCCTTGGGGGTGGAGAAGTGCTGATGGAAATACAGGACTCTCATACGTCGAAACGGTACTCTGTGTGAATTGAGCCGGGTTGGTCCACTTCTACCTCAAGCACCGGCAGCGGCGTCTTCTGCAGGTAGTAACGCGACTCCCAGCCCTCTACCAACTCTATCCTGACAATGGACATACTGGCGGTCACGCAGAGCGCGTGCCGGCCGTCGGTGACACGGTCACCATCCAGGCGCCATGCACCGGGCGACAGGCGCCAACGCAAGACCGCACACCGGCGGAATCCACCGATTCGGTCTTCGACCCACAGGTGCAAATCGGACAGGGCGATACGTCGGTGGTGCCGGGCGCCTTCGCGATCACGATAGCCCGCGCCAAAATGCTGTTCGCCGTCAACCTCGCTCAACGGCTCGACGTTTTCGGCTTCAAGCCAATCGCCAAACAGGAAACGCCCAATTCGCGGCATTTGGTCGCGGCCATCGAATTGCACGGTGTTGTGGCTGGCGGTCCCGGGGAAATACGCCAGCCACTCCGATTCGGCGTTATAGCTGTAGCTCCCGGCGTCACGCAGCAAGTTGACACCATCCCGCCACAGGTCCAGGTGCAGCGCATCCGACTGACCGGGGCGGAAGCGGAATCGAGGATAGCGCAGCACAGCCAGCGTCGATCCACGACGCAGCAAGGCATAACCCCCGTCATCGAAAGCGCGTGCCGCCTGGGGGGCGCGCACCTCTTCAGGGAGCGGGATGCCGAGCCAATGCAGCGGGAGATCCCAAGTGCCGGCCTCGGTCCAAGCGCGCTGCCGCGCAAACAGCACGCTTGCCAGCTGTACCGCGGGGCGATGGTCGCGGTAATCGGTGTCCGTCAGTGGTATCAGGCGCGCCCCATCGTTCGCACCCAGATTGGGTGCATCACCGTTGCCGCGGTCGGTCAACTGATATAGCCATTCGGTCGCCGCGCGCGCTCGTTCGCCGAAGCGCGGCGAGAACACCTCTAGTCGTAATCGTCGACGCCATACCTCGACCAGACTCAGCGTATCGAGTGCGATGCGATGATAGTTGACCGAGTACTGGCTGAACGATCCGTCCGGCATGATCAGGCGCGCCGCACGATTCTCCAGCCAGCGCTGCCCGGCGCGCTGCCAACGTGCGCCGCGCTCACTGCCCTGAGTTACCAGCCAACTGCCGCCGACATAGAGGGCAGCCGCCTCCGATGTGCCATGGTTATTATCCTGCGCCATCGCGTAACCGAGTGTGGGCTCAATGCGGCGCAGGTGCAGCTCAACCAACTTGGTCAACGCCGCCGCCGGCCGTTCGACCTGATCCAGCAGCAACGCTACCAGCGCGAGGTGCAGCACCCGAATCGACGCTTCCTGCCCACACTTCCAGTTCGGTCCACGGTATGGTGGGTTGCGCGTACACCAATCGCACAGCCAGCGGTTCAACCGCAACAGAGTTTCGGCATCGCCCGCCCGGTGCTGCTGCGCGAAGGCCGACACCCAGTCGAAGCGCGAGGCTTCCCACACCGTCTTGATATCGCCCAGCGCAGGATCAAAATCGGGAATGAACCACCACTCGCGCTCAGGCGCCGCCACACGCGCTCCATTCAGCGGATTGCGATGCCAGTCCGGCGCTGCATCGCCGAGCGCGACCGGCCAACTGCCGAAGTAGCGCGCGGCATCGCGCCAAGCGTTCGATGCGGGAAGGTCCGATGCCGCTCCCTTCCAAGCCGCGAAGAACTCGCCCTGTGGCGCACTTGCGCGCAGTCGGTGTACCGGATTCGTGCCCAGCGATACTCCGGCGCGGTAAGCGAACACACGCAGCAGGTTGGACGGCCCCAACGCCAGCGCCGTACGGACCTTGGCCGCCAGGCTGTTCATTGTCGGCGCAGCAATTCCGCGGCCTCGATGCTCGCGCGCGCGACCTCGAACACCTGCTCACTGGGAATCGGCGTTTCCTTGCCGTGCACCACCGCGTCAAGAAACGTCGCGGCGCATGCGCCCTGCCCTTTGTCCTGGCGCCACAGGTTCATTTTGCGCAAGCCCGGCCAGCCGTAGCCTCTGAGCTTACGGAAATTGTCCAGCTGCAGCACACGACCGGCCGCGAACACCTCGATCCGTTCTTTCGGGAAGCTCGCCGCGCCGTTGGCCAGATACAGGATGGTGCCGAAGGAGCCGTCCGCAAACCCCAGGGTGATCGACGCCTTGTCCTCGCTCACCGCAATACCCGGCGCATCGCCCATGCGCCGCGCCTGCACCGAGACGATCTCGCTGTCCGCAAGGAAGCGCATCAGATCGATGAAGTGGCAAGCCTCTCCAATGATGCGGCCACCGCCGGTGGAGCGGTTCTGCGTCCAGTGCTCGGGCGGGATCTCGCCCGCGTTCACGGTCATGACGAAGGTCTTGGGCTCCTTCACCACATCGAGCAGCTCCTTGATGCGTTGCACTTGCGGCGCGAATCGGCGGTTGTAGCCGACCATCAGGTGTGGGCGGCGGCCTTGCGCCAGCGCCGCTGCGTAAGCAGCCTGCACCTGCGCGAGATCGTCGGTATCGATCGCCAGCGGCTTCTCCACGAACACGTGTTTGCCCGTCTGCAGGGCGCGCGCAACCAGCCGCGCGTGGCTGTCGTGCCGGGTGACGATGGCGATGGTGTCGACCGCGGCATCCGCGAGTAATGCATCGACGTCGGTGGATGCCGCGGCGAATCCCGCACGCGTGCCGTGCACCACGGCGCTGACGCCGCCCGACGTGACGATGGTATGGAATTGAGCCCCAGCTGCCTTGAACGCCGGAATCAGGATGCGCGAGGCGTAGTTGCCGGCACCGATGAAGCCGACCACGGGACGCGCAGGCTCAAAGCGGGCGTCCTGGTTCAACGCGACGCGGCGCGCAGTGCGCGAAGCGGCGGCAGACTCATACTGGAGCAGAATACCAAGGGCGGCCGCGTCCTCGGTCAGCGCCTGATAGGCCCGCGGAGCGTCCTCGAACGCGAAGCGGTGCGTGATCAACGGCGCGACGTCGAGTCTCCCGCCCGCCATCATGTCAAGTACTGCCTCGAAGTTACGCTGTTCGGTCCAGCGCACAAATCCAAGCGGATAGTCCTGGCCCTGCTCCTCATAGGCCGGGTCATAACGACCCGGCCCATAGGAACAGGACACCTGGAAACTCAATTCTTTCTGGTAGAAGTCGGCTCTATTGAGCTCCAGGCCAGTCACACCCACCAGCACGATACGGCCTCGCTTACGGCTCATGCGGGCGGCTTGCTCGATCGGATCCGAGGACTTGGTGGAAGCGGCGACAATCACTCCGTCGACACCCACGCCACGGCTGAACTGCAACCCCGTAGCGACCGGATCTTCACCCGCCGCAGGATTGCAGGTCTGGGCGCCGAAGCGTCGCGCCAGATCGAGCTTGACTGCATCAAAGTCGATTGCCAATACACGGCAGCCGTGGGCACGCAGCAACTGCACGGTCAGCAGGCCGATCAGTCCTACTCCAATGACAACGAAAGCCTCGCCCAAGGTAGGCTGCGCGAGACGAATGCCCTGCAGACCAATGCTGGCGACCACGGTGAAGGCCGCCGCCTCATCGCTGACGCTATCAGGGATACGTGCGCACAGATTGCCGGCCACGCAAACGACATCGGCATGCGGACCATTCGAAACCACGCGATGACCGGCACGCACGCCTTCTACACCGCTTTCCCGCACCGTGCCGACGTTGTTGTAGCCCAGCGGGAGAGGCTGGTTAAGCTTCGAACGAACGGCATCCACCGCTGCCATCAGACCATCGGTGGCGACTTTGTCGAGCACCTGCCGCACCTTTTCGGGTTGTTGCCTCGCCTTCGCGATCAGGCCGGCCCTGCTGAAATCGACCAGCATCCGCTCGGTGCCCAGCGAGATCAACGAGGCTCGCGTATCAATAAGAAGGTGGCCACGCCGGAGTTGCGGTGCCGGGGCCTCGACCAGTTCTGTCTGGCCCGTGGAGAGGTTCTGAAGAATTTGTTTCATGGTGATTCGTATTGCACGGCGCTCAGGGACGCGCGTAGCTGATCAGAACGGCGCGATACCGACCCTTGAACACAAACCGTTGCGGGTATGGAGTATGTATCCGTCAAGGGGCGGCAATATCGGATCTCTTCCCATATCGCAGGGGAATTGTACAGCAAAATCTACTCCTGATACTTTCTCGTCCGCTTGGGCCCCGCGAGACGGATTCTGGCTGCCACGGCTATCAGGAATACGACGAACAGCAGCGATGAACCGAAGCCGGTGGAGGTCAGGGCGTAGATGGGAGCTGTCGCTATGGTCAGCAGCAGGAATGCCGACAACAAAATCGTCAGCGGCGTGAAGCGCTTGGCCTGTACGACAGCCCAGATCATGAAACCGATCAGCATCACCGCAAGGATCATCAACACGATACCCCCGTCCTGAAGCAGAGCTCCCCACAAAGTGGTATAGCTTCCAGGAAACAAAAGGCGAGACTCAAGAACTCCGGTCATGTTCAAACCTAGGGAGTAATCGAGAACCACGGTAAAGAGGGGAAATGTGGCAAACCCGCAAGCCCCTGCCGTCGGCAGGACGGCGATCCGCGCCAGGGTGTCGACGGAATGCGTGATGTAGTAGAAGAAATTAGTATACGCGAACGCGATCTCAGGACTAATGGCATCAAGGTAAGTATAGACAGCACCGACCTGCAAGCCGTAGTTGCGTATCAGAGTGTCCGAATACTCCGTGATCGCCCCCTTCGCCACGCCACGCTGGATGGCGATCAATACGACGTAAGCCGCCATACCCATAAGAAAGCTCAGGGCCATCAGCTTCCTCAAACTCCCGCTGATTACACCGCTTCGCATACTGTTGGCACCGGTGACTGTACGGAGAAACAGGGCCGTCAGGTAGTAGAACAGGACTGAAAGGACCAACGGATTTCTTCCACCGGAAAAAAGCAACGTGGGGACCGAGATCGCGATAATTGCAGCGTCTACCGCACGTAACCGAACTGATTCTCGCGAGATCGCCCGTACGCACAAAAGCATGACGGGACTGGCCGAAAGCAGTGCGATGACTCCACCCGCCGCGGAGGGCTGGCGCCCCATGTTAATGGCCAGCTGTCTGTCTTCCACAATCCCCATCAACGATCGGCCCTCAAGAAAGAAGAAGTTCAGATAGGTTAGCGGCACGAAGAAGAGAAAGAGCGCCCAGGACATGATCAGCATCCTGCGCATTGCAGGCTTGTGAACCGCAAACTGCACTTCCCTGCTTCCCGGGATGACGCTTGCGAACAGCCACCACAATACAGAGGGCACGATGCACAGCGCCGCCGCCGCCGCCGAGTCGGGAAACGTGACCGGAGGAAAGATCCTAATCGCCATGATGATCAGCCAGGGAACTGCGATACACAAGAACACCAGACGCCTGATCCGTGCGCGGCGGCAGCTGTACAGGGTCATGCTGTACGCTCTCTAGGGCCGGAACCGCCAATTGCGAACAGGATCATGCCGAGGTTGATCCAGCGCATGACGGCGAAGGCCATACATACTCGCTCCAGCGAGTATCCATAAAAGGCGATCCAGAAGAAGAGTGCCAGCGTTACCACCAGCGTGATGGAATTGATCAGGGTCAGTGCGTAGCTGCGGTGCTGCCCGATGAGGAACCATTCCGCAAAGGATGCGAACGCTGTGGCCCCCATCCCCGCAGCGACCATTGTGACCGACAAGACCACTTCCTGCCTGTCGTATGCAGGGAAAAACATCGACAATAGGACAGGATAGATCAGGTAGACCGAAGTCACGAATACCACAAGCGCGGCGAACAGGTAGCCAATCAGCTTAAAGGATCCGAGGGGCTGGCGCATCGAGCCATCGGCGCCGGCTCGCGACAGAAGCATGGGCCCCACTGCAGTATTGGCTACACCGATCAAGCTGATTGCCCCCAGATACACCAACATGGCAAAGCCGTACTCCGCATTAGCGACGGGGCCTGCAAGCAAGGCCACGAGCCATCGGTCGGCGGTGAAGGTGAGCTTTTTCGCGAGATTGCTGAACGCCATCGGTAGACCGTGACGCACCAGCGCCAGCCCAAAACCGCGTTCTGCGAGCCTGAACCGGGGACGAACCTCCAGGAAGAGTGCCGCAGCGCCAGTCGCCAGCAGAAAGACTACGCCCTCCCCCAGCAGCACCATCTTCGGCTGACCGATGTAGATGAGCACCAGGGCCACGGCGAGCGACAGAGCGGCCTTAATGAAAATAAGAAGAGAAAATAGCCTGAATTGCTGACCGGCGCGAACAATGATCTCGATCAATCTGAAAGCCAACGCGCAGATGCACAGAAAGGTGACAGACAGGACGAGTGCCATCGGTGCCGACGGAGCGGCAAACGCGCTGATTGCAATGCCAAGCGCAGCGGAGACAAAGCCGAACATCATAGCAGCTACGACGGCAGAGCTGGCCAGTGCCACCTTTGTCTCCAGGTTCTGCTCCATGCTTGCCAACTTCAGCAGGCCCTCCGATACTCCGAGAGTCCCGATATAGAGAGCCACGGCGTAGGAGGCGAGCACCAAAGCTACCACGCCGAAGTCCTCGACATTCAGGAACTTCGCATAGGCAAACATCTTGATCAGCGACAAGACGCTCGCAGACATGACGAGCGAGCCGTACGAAAACCAGCTACGCATCTTAGTTTGAAAAGTACCTTGCCAGCGCCCGGCCCAGCCCAGCGTCGGCCAGATCATCTTCCGCATTCCGTTCGCGTTCCCACCCGAACCAGATCGTGCCTGGAATCAGGCCGGACAACATCCTTCTAATCATTTCGCGCTGCATCTCCACGGTGATGCGTATCGCGTTCATGCGTCTCACGTGATCCAGTATGGTGCGGGCGTCCTCCGCACCGTTCAGCACCAGGAATCGATCTCCCGACATGTAGTAAGTCTCCGCCATGGCAAGCACTGGCTTGCCGATCAGAGCTGCCTGGAAACCGACGGACCCCGTCCAGACGAGCGTGGCATCCGTAGCCTCGAGCAGCTCGGATGTCGGCACCTGGGTGGGCGCGAAAATGACATTCCCGCACTCGCGCAGCCGGGCGTAGAGCCTGGGGGAGCGGAAACCAAGAACATTGGGATGCTCCTTGACGACGAAACAGAACTCCGTCCGTAACCGATTCAGGAAAGCGCAAAGGGCATTGTCGTAATCGATCAGAGCCAGATCCGGGCACCAGTAGTCTATCGTCGCCTCCGGGACATGCTGCAACGGAATGAAGATCGTCGGCAGTCCGGTTTCCCGGGCCTTGCGCTTCCATTCCGGATCACCGAGGCTCACGCGCGGCATCAGGTGCAGATTCCTGCGGCTGGTGACATACCCTCCATAGATATGATTGCGCAAGCGGTTGTCCGGCAGGAGGCTCTGCAAGCCAAAGCCCGCAAAGCGCATCCAATTGCGCAGCCAGGCGTGAACTGCCTTGCGGGTCAGCCCCCGACTGGATCTTACGATCGCGGGCCGATAGTCGGGACGCAGCAGAGCTCCCAGAACGACATTGGCCTCGTCGTCGCCGACGTCACGGACAACCCGCAGTTCACCATATCGGGTAGCCCTGAAATACCCGTCGATGAAACAGGTCACCAGACCGAGGAACTCGATCTTGCGGGCCAGACATTCCTGCTCCAGTGTCGACATCACAAACGAGTCGATAGCCTGGCTAATCACTATCGCAGGCTTAATCTCCTCCAGCACTTCGATCCAGGCGCGGCGCATGGCGATCAGGTAGCGCCTGGCAATGTGCGAAGGCAGTGAGCGCAGGAATCGGCAGCGCCGTATCCAAACCTCATCTCCTAAGCGAATATATCCTTCCTGCTCGTCCTCTGCACCCAGGAACTGCCTGAACCGGTGGGCCAACCCTGATTGATCGACTGCGGGATCATCCGTCGCAAAGCAGACCTCCGCCAGGGGGTCATATCCCTTGGCAATGAAACCCAACCTCCTCTGCGCCCAGCGGCCACCGTGGGTAAGTATCCGTGAATTGCTCACTTCAGGGCCATGAAACAGAGGCGCCACGTCCTCTTCCGTTACAGGAGTGTTCTTGCTGACAGCACGAAGGACAGATCGCCCCAGTATCGAGTCAAGATACTTGGGTGCCAGCCCGAAACCCGGCCGGACGCTACGTACTGAATCCGGCGTAATCGGATCCCCGACGTCAAGATCCCGAATAAAGTAGAGCGACCGCCGGAACTTGATGTTGCCCTGCTCACTGGACTTTCGTCCATAGTCGACCCGACCCAAAGCGTCCCACGCGGTACGGGCGCCTTGGCAGAGGGCTGCCAGTT
>JAJFKF010000134.1 GCA_021773365.1 Gammaproteobacteria bacterium
TGTTTTTCCCGCAGCCTACAGGGACGTATTCACGGCGGCCCGGAAAACCCCTCCCCCATCCGCCCTTCGCCCGCACAGACGTCCAGCATTCATGAGCGATGCGGCTGCCCCATCACCTACAATCCAGCCATGAACGAGCTAGCCAACCAAACCAGCCCCTACCTGCGCCAGCACGCCACCAATCCCGTCCACTGGCGCCCCTGGACCCCGGAAACCCTCGCCCTCGCCCGCGAGCAGGACAAACCCATCCTGCTGTCGATCGGCTACGCCGCCTGCCACTGGTGCCACGTCATGGCCCACGAGTCCTTCGAAAGCCCTGCGACCGCGGCGGTCATGAACGAGCATTTCATCAACATCAAGGTCGACCGCGAAGAGCGGCCCGACCTGGACCGCATCTACCAGATCGCCCACCAGATGCTGGCCCAGCGCGGCGGCGGCTGGCCACTGACCATGTTCCTCACCCCGGAGGACCAGTTGCCCTTCTTCGGCGGCACCTACTTTCCTGACAAACCGCGCCACGGCATGCCCGCCTTCGTTGACATCCTGCAGCGTGTGGCAACCTACTACCTCCAGCATCGCGAGGACATCCGCCAGCAGAATCAGGCGCTCGCCGAGGCCTTCACCACTCTCGATCCGCCCGCCTCCGCCGCCGACCTCACCGCCGAACCCCTGCGCAAGGCCCGCGCGGTGCTCGCCGATGAGTTCGACGACCGCAGCGGCGGCTTCGGCGCCGCGCCCAAATTTCCGCACCCGGCCACGCTGGAGTACCTGTTGCGTCACTGGCGCTACAGCGGCGAGGAAGCGGACCTGCACGCCCTTTACATGGCAACGCTGACGCTAAGGCGCATGGCCGAAGGCGGCCTGTTCGATCAGCTCGGTGGCGGCTTCTGCCGCTACTCGGTGGACCCGCAGTGGATGATTCCGCACTTCGAGAAGATGCTGTACGACAACGGCGCCCTGCTGGCGGTGTACGCGCAGGCAGCGGTGGCCACCGGCGATGCCTTCTACGCGCGCATAGCGCAGGAAACGGCCGACTGGGTGCTGCGCGATATGCGCGCGCCTGAAGGCGGCTTCTATTCAAGCCTGGATGCGGATTCCGAAGGCCACGAAGGCCGCTTCTATGTCTGGAATCGCGAGGAAGTCCGCTCCCTGCTCACACCGGAGGAATACGCATTATTCGAACGCCGCTACGGGCTGACGCGCGTGGCAAACTTCGAGGGTCAATGGCACCTGCATGTTTTCGAGCCGCTGGAGGATCTCGCGCCGGACGGCAACCCGGAAGCGGTCAGGGCCGCACTCGACAGCTCGCGCGCCAGGCTGCTCGCTGCACGCGAGCAGCGCGTGCGGCCCGCACGCGACGAAAAGATACTCACCGCCTGGAACGCCATCATGATCCGCGGCCTGGCCATTGCCGCGCGCACGCTGCAGCGTGAGGACTATGCAGCCGCGGCCACGCAGGCACTGGAGTTCATCCGCACCAACCTGTGGCGCAACGGCCGCCTGCTGGTCACCGCCAAGGACGGTCACGCGCATCTGCCCGCTTACCTGGACGACTACGCCCTGCTGGCCGATGCCATCCTGGAACTGCAGCAATGCCGCTGGCGCAGCGATGAGTTCGCCTTCGCGGTGGAGCTGGTCGAAACACTGCTGCGGCATTTCACCGATGCACAGAACGGCGGCTTTTACTTCACGGCGGATGATCACGAGACCCTGATCCACCGCTCACGCGCCTTTGGCGACGACGCCACGCCCGCTGGCAACGCCGTCGCGGCGCGCGTGCTCAATCGCCTCGGCATGCTGCTGGGCGAAACCCGCTACCTTGAAGCGGCGGCACGCACGCTGAAAGCCGGCTGGGCGCCGCTGCAACGCTACCCGCAAGGCCATGCCACCTTGCTGGCGGCGCTGGACGAACAACTGCACCCGCTGCAGACGGTCATCATCCGCGGTCGCGCGCCGGAGATTCGCCACTGGCAGGACCAGCTGGCCCGCCTCTACAACCCACGCGGGCTTGTCCTGGCAATTCCCGCCGACGCCAGCGACCTGCCGGCGGCGCTGGCCGATAAAGCCGCCGGCCCGGGGACGCTGGCCTATATCTGCGACGGACCGACCTGCCGGGCGCCGGTACAATCCCTGCAGGCGGCATTGACAGGGATCAATCCAGGCAGCAAATGAGTTTCGCGCGACCCCGATCCATCGTACGCCTGGTGCTGCTGGGTTTCGCCGCGGTGGCCCTGCCCCTGATCGCTGCGGTCATCACCGCGGTGGTGCAGGTCGATAGGCTGGCGCGCACCGGCCAGCTGGCCGTCCTGGCTGCCGAGGCCGCCACCCAGGAAAGCCGGACCATCCTGGAGAATCTGACTGCCATGGAGCGGAGCCTGGGGCAGTACTACGTGCTCGGCGACCGCGACTTCTACCGCACCTACGTCGGCCGGCGCCGCGCCTTCGAAGCGGCTGCGCGGCATCTGGCGCAGCTGGACCTTGGCGAGGGGCCGTATCGCCAGCTCACCGCCCTGCTCGAGGCCGAGAAAAACGTCAATCGCCGCCTGCTCATCGCTGATCGCCCGGCGTTCGCCGATGCGAGCATGGTCTCACCGACTTTCGCCGTCCTGCACGAGCGGTCGCGGGACATCCTCGCCGAGAACAGCAAGCGGATCGCCGTGGAGGCCAACACCACGCGCGAGGCGGCCGCGGAACTGCAGCGCACCCTGCTGCTGCAGGCCGCCGCAGCCGTGCCGGTGGCGCTTTTTCTCGCTGGCCTGTTCGTAGTGCTGATTACCCGCCCCCTGCGCCAGCTGGACAACCAGATTCGCCGCCTGGGCGCCGGCAGCTTCGGCGAGGCGGTCGCCGTGCGGGGTCCGCGCGACCTGGAGGAACTGGGCCACCGGCTGGACTGGCTGCGCCGCCGCGTGCTGGAGCTCGAGGAGCAGAAAACCACCTTCCTGCGCCATATTTCCCACGAGCTGAAAACCCCGCTGACCAGCATCCGCGAAGGCGCGGAGCTGCTGCTCGATGAACGTACGCGCGGACTGAACGCGGAACAGAAGGACATTGCCAGCATCATGCGCGACAGCAGCCAGCAGCTGCAGCGGCTGATCGAGGACCTGCTGGAGTTCGGCAAGCATCAAACGCCGCGCGTGGAGGCTCGCAGTCGTGAACCGGTGGTGCTCGAGCAGATCATCCGGCGCACACTGGAGCGCCACAGCCTGGGCCGCACCGCCAAGAATCTGCATGTGGATCTGCACCTGCAGCCGGCCGAGGTCGCCGGTGACGACAAGCAGATGAGCATCATTGTGGACAATCTGCTCTCGAACGCGATCAAATACACGCCCGCTGGTGGTGAAATCCGGGTCTCACTCGCAACTGACGGGGAGTGGGCTACGCTGGAGGTCACCGACAGCGGCCCAGGGGTCGCCCCCGAGGAAAGGGAACGGGTCTTCGAGCCGTTTTACCAGGGAAATGCCCCATATGCCGGACCGGTTCAGGGCACCGGACTCGGCCTCACCATCGCCAGGCAATATGTACAAGCTCACAACGGCAGTATCGAAATACTCGACTCCGCCCAAGGCAACGGCGCTTGCGTGCGCATTCGCCTGCCTTGTGCTGACCGGATGCAGCACGACTCCGTGGGGTGATCCAGGGGCGGCACACGCGCCACCGGCGCAGGTGGTGGCCGACATTGCCGGTTATGCCGCCTGGCTGGTGCAGCAGCACGACAGCGATCTGGCGTTCGAAGCCGCGCGTCTGTACGCCGCACCCGACACGGTGGAGCGCGACCTTCACCTGGCGCTGTTGCATGGCATGCGCACCTCCGCTGGCTACGATCCGGAGCTCTCCGCCCGACTGCTGCTGCAGATCGTCACCCGCGAACCGCCGGACTCGGTTCACGGCCAGCTGGCGCAGATCCTGTTCGCCGCCCAGCCTGACCCACAGGCCTGCCGCGAGGCCCAGCGACTGACCGAACTTTCCGCGCAGCTGGCCACTGAACTCACGGATGCCCGGATTCACGGCAAGGACATGCGAACGCAACTGGAGACCATGCGACAGGAATTGCACACCGCGCGCAATGAACGGGCACGGCTGGAAAGCCAGCTGAAGGCACTGAAGTCTCTGGAAGAACAGATCAAGGGCCGCGACCAGCCCGAACTGGAATAACGGCCATGGCAGCGGAAACCCGCACGCCCACTCGCGCACCCGCGCGCATCCTCATCGTCGACGATGACGTGAAGCTGCTGCGCCTGCTCGCCATTCGCCTGCGCCGCGAGGGGCTGCTCATCGAAACCGCCGAGAACGCCCGCCAGGCGCTGGCCGCGCTGCCGCGTTTCCTGCCGCAGGTGGTGGTCACCGATGTACGCATGAGTGGCATGGACGGCATGGCGCTGTTCGACGCCATCCACGCGCAACAACCCACCCTGCCCGTCATCATTCTCACCGCGCACGGCACCATTCCCGATGCGGTGGATGCCGCGCAGCGCGGCGTCTTCGCCTACCTGACCAAGCCCTTCGAGAGCGATCAGCTCCTGGAATCACTTCGCAAGGCGCTGCGGGTGGCCGGTGCCGCACCCGGCGACCTGGAAGTCGACAGCCGCTGGCGCGAGGCCATCATTACCCGCAGCCCCGCGATGGAAGCCCTGCTGGCCCAGGCCCGCCGCGTGGCGCAGACCAACTCCAGCGTGCTGCTGCAGGGAGAAAGCGGCACCGGCAAGGAATTACTGGCCCGTGGCCTGCACCGCGCCAGTCACCGGCGCGATAAGCCTTTCATCGCGGTGAACTGCACAGCCATTCCCGAGGCGCTGTTCGAGTCGGAATTCTTCGGCCACAAGAAAGGCTCCTTCACCGGAGCCAGCGAGAGCCGCGTGGGGCTGATGCAGTCCGCGCATGAAGGCACATTGCTGCTGGATGAGATCGGCGATATGCCTCCACCGTTCCAGGCCAAACTCCTGCGGGCGCTGCAGGAACGGGAGGTGCGCCCGCTCGGCTCCTCCGAAGTGATTCCCATCGACGTGCGAGTGATCTCATCCACGCACCAGGACCTTGATGAGGCGGTGGTGCAACGGCGCTTCCGCGAGGATCTGTACTACCGCATCAACGTGGTACGGCTGGAGATTCCGGGTCTCGCCGCGCGCCGGGAGGACATACCCATGCTCGCCAACCACTTCCTTGCAGCGATTCGCTCGCGCCTGGCGGATACGGTTGTAGCGGTGACGGGTTTTTCCAACGAGGCGCTGGAGGCACTGGTGGCCGCCTCCTGGCCCGGCAATGTACGGCAGCTGCGCAATGTGGTTGAACAATGCGTGGTGCTCGCCACCACTCCGTTGATTCCCGCCCAGTTGGTGCAGAGCGCGCTTCGCGACAAACCGCGCGAGTTCCGGCCCTTCGCTGCGGCACGCGACCGTTTCGAGTTTGACTATCTGGTGAACCTGCTGCAGATGACTCGCGGCAACATTGCGCAGGCGGCGCGCCTGGCCGAACGGAATCGCTCGGAGTTCTACAAACTCCTGCACAAACATGGCCTGGAGCCGCAGGCGTTTCGCGGTGAGGGTTGAAAGGCGCGACCGCCCTCCTGGCGGCCGCGCCACAGCGACCAGCGGTCTTCTTCTTCAGCCGTCCTGCGCTGCGGGTTTGACCTGCAGGTCGTTGCGCACCTTCTGCACGCCCGACACGCCCCCGGCCACGTCACCGGCCTTGCGCTTCTCCTCGTCGGAGTTGACAAAACCACTGAGCTGCACCACACCGCCATACGTGGTCACGTTGATCCGCCGCGCGGCGGTCTGCGGATTGTCGGTAAGCGCCGCCTTAACCCGCGCGGTGAGGGTGGCGTCATCGACAACGCGACCGGCGGTACGGCTCGCATCGGCCTCCTCGCGCTTGATGTGCAGGTTGTTCTGCACCCCGGTCACGCCCGACGCCGAACGGGCCACCTGCGTGGCCTCATCGCGTGCCGCATCGCTGTCAACGAAGCCGTTGAGCTGGACCACGCCGCGGTAGGTCTCCACCTCGATCTGCCGCGCCTTGGTAGTATCGTTGCCGATCAGTTCGGCCTTCACTCTGGCGGTGATTGCCGCGTCGTCAACCGTTTC
This sequence comes from Gammaproteobacteria bacterium, assembly GCA_021773365.1. Lineage (GTDB taxonomy): Bacteria > Pseudomonadota > Gammaproteobacteria > Steroidobacterales > Steroidobacteraceae > JAJFKF01. The sequence continues at coordinate 6,078 of JAJFKF010000134.1, forward strand.
TCCGGTGCTGCGACGGGTATCGGTGGCCGTGCAGCCGGCCAGAACCGCACTGGCGGCAAATGCCACCGCAAGGCGGATTATTCCAGATGACGCTTTGGTATTCATGGTTCAGCTCCTGTTGATGATATTGGTCAAATATGTCGGGATTGATGCACGGCTAGTCGGGCAGGACCGTGTCCATATGCATGTCATCGTCGATGTCCTCTCCCTGTCTGCGATCACGCTGCTCACGGGCATGTTCCTTCGCGGCCTCCAGTTCCGCATCCGCCTGACGTTTGCAGGCATCGCGGGCTTTGCCGGTCAGCGCCTCGCATTTTTCGATGGCAATGCGGTGCTCGCCTTCGGCCTTGGCGATGGCCACTTCATAGTCCGCCTGTGCACGCATATCGGCGGCGCTGCCGGGATCCTCGTCAAGTGCGTCCGTACGCTCCTGCAAGGCGTCGCGCTGCGCCCGCGCCAGTTGCTTGTCAGCATCGCGCTGCGCCTCGGCGACATCCTCCCGGGTTTGTGCGGGCGATTCGGTGCGGTTGCATCCGCCCATGACGAGCAGTGTCGCCAGAATTGCTCCGATCAGCATTTCGCTCTTTATGGGGATTTTCATGGCCGCTCCTCAGGTGTGGTTTGTACCGCCAACGAAGAAACTGCAAGGCCTGTGCCATCAATAACACAAATGATGTCTGGCCAGGAAGACAACAAAGATCATGCGTGCAGAGTCAGTCGCTTACGCGAACGTGTAGGACAGACACTGACAGCCGCCCGCCGCCACTCCTAGCGCCGAATCAGCCGCCACCGCTGCAGCGCCCGCCGGAGAATCAGTTACAAAGCAACTCACAGGCCGGTGCAGATTTTCCACTGCTGCGCCGGTCGGATAGAAAAATTTGCGGCAACAGCCGCGCAGACACCGGAGCAAGGCATCATGGAAACCGCATCGACAGAGCTTTCGTCCCGGCCCGGGAACGGATTCGTTCCTTCGGCATCAATCGACGCCTGTAACACAGCCAATAATACAGCCCAAGGCATGGGCAGCGTTCTCGGCTACTCGCCCGTCATGCAGTCGGTCTTCGAGCTCATTCGTCGCGTGGCACCCACCGAGGCCACCGTACTGATCACCGGCGAAAGCGGGGCAGGCAAGGAACTGGTGGCCGACGCGATTCACCAACTCAGCGCGCGCGCGCGCGGACCCATGGTGGCCATCAATTGCGGCTCTATCCCGGCCTCGCTGATCGAGGCTGAGTTGTTCGGCTATGAGAAAGGCAGCTTCACGGGCGCCACTCGTTGCCATGCCGGGGTATTCGAGCGTGCCAACGGCGGTACGCTGCTGCTCGATGAAATCACCGAAATGCCCATGGAGATGCAGACTCGCCTGCTGCGGGTACTGGAAAGCGGCCGCTTCTATCGTGTCGGCGGCACCGCGGAGATCGCCACCAATATCCGGGTGATCGCGACCACCAATCGGAACATGCGCTCGGCCTTGCGCGACCGGCAGCTGCGCGAGGACGTCATGTATCGTCTGGCGGTGTTCCCATTGCACGTCCCACCGCTGCGCGAACGTGGCGAGGATATGCCCCTGCTGGCGCGGCACTTCCTGGCAGCGCTCAACCGTGAAGCCGGCGGACACAAACACTTCTCCAAGGCCTCCATGGCAACGCTGAGCCGCCATACCTGGCCGGGCAACGTGCGCGAACTGAAGAACGCCGTTGAGCGGGCCTATATTCTTGCCGACGATACGCTGGAGCTGAACCCGGGCCAGATGACGGACCATGTGGCCGACCACGGCACGGGCAAGAACAATTCATCGGCCACGGGCGCCCTCCCCGCCCAGGGCATCCACGTCCCGCTCGGCGCGCGACTCAAGGACGCCGAACGCAGCCTGATCGAGGCCACGCTGGCGCACTTCGATGGCAACAAACGCCAGACGGCGCAGGTGCTGGGCTGCAGCCTCAAAACGCTGTATAACAAACTCAATGCATACGCTCACAAAAGCACCGCCACCCCGGACTGAGAAGCCCGTTGCCCGCGGCGCTCGCGTCCTGATCGCCGATGACCACGCCGTGGTACGCGCAGGCCTGCGCCAGTTCCTGGCGGAAGACTCCCACATCGCCTCGATCGGCGAAGCCGCCAGCGGACGGGAAACGCTCGAACAACTGCACGCTCAGCGCTGGGAGTTGGTGATCCTCGATATCGGCATGCCGGATCGCAACGGACTGGACGTCTTGCGCCAGATCCGCACCAGCCATGAACAGACGCGGGTGCTGGTGCTCAGCGGCTTCCCCGAACGCCAGTATGCGCTGAACGTACTGCGCGCCGGCGCCATGGGCTTCATCGACAAAACCGCCCCGCCGGAGGAGCTGCTGCGCGCTGTACACTCGGTGCTGCACGGGCGCCGCTACGTCAGTGCCACCCTTGCAGAGCTGCTGGTCGGCGAGCTTGGCGGCCTCAATGGCGAAGACGGCGGCAAACCACAGCACTCGCGGCTCTCGGAACGGGAGTTCCAAGTGTTCGTCAAGCTGGCTGCCGGGCGCTCGGTGTCGGAGATTGCCCAGGAATTGTGCCTGAGCGTGAAGACTATCAGCACCTACCGCACGCGCGTCCTGGAGAAGATGAGTCTACAGACCAATGCGGACCTTACTTCCTATGCGCTGCGCAACGAGCTGATTCAATAATGTGCCGGCTGTGGGAATCGTCCGATTGCTATCCTGCGCGCACAGGCAGGACAATGCCGATACTGAAGCTGGCAATCTTGTAATGAACAGCCCCTACATACTGCGGGTGCTGCTGGTTGAGGACTCACCAGTAGTTGCTGAACGATTGCGCGAATCGCTACGTGAGGTGGCGGGCGTAACGGTCACCGCCACAGTGGACCGTGAATCCACCGCCATCGAAAACCTCTTTCGTGGCGGCATAGACGTGGTGATACTGGATCTGCATCTGAACCGCGGCACCGGTTTCGGTGTGCTGCGCGCGCTGCGTGGGCGCAGTGACGTGCGCCCTGCAGCCATCATTTTTACCAACTACGACCTGCCCGAGTACCGCCATCAGGCCATGGCCCTGGGCGCCGATCACTTCCTCGACAAGGCGCGCGACTTTGAGCGCCTGCCCGAACTGCTTGCTTCCATTCGCACCCAGCGCGGCGGGAGCCCCGGCACCGCGCACGCCTGATGCCTACCCACGGCCATCGTGCCGACTATTCTCCTCACCCTCACCTTCCACGCCTTCCTGGCCCAGAATCGCGCTTAGCGGAACCTCGACGCGCACCTCGGTACCACCTTCCTCACGCGGGCCGATTTGAATACTGCCGCCCAGGGCACGCACACGGTGGCGCATGCCAGCCAGGCCCTGCCCGCTGGTGACCGCTTTGCTGTCGGCCGGCAATCCGTGACCATTGTCGGCCACGATCAGGATCAACGTCCCGGCATCCACTTCCACCCGCAGTTCCACCCGGGTTGCGCGCGAATGCTTGAGAATGTTGGTGAACGATTCCTGCGCCACCCGGAACAGGGCAATGGATCCTTCGCTGGTCAGCCTGGCCTCGATATCGGGCAGGCTATCGGTACACCGCAGCCCGGCGCGGGCGCAGCTGTCCTGCAGCTGCCAGCGCAGGGCAGCGTACAGGCCCATGTTGTCGAGCAGCGTGGGACGCAACTGTTCCACGACGCGCCGTTTGAAGTCCACGCCCTGATCAAGTGAACTCTGGATGCGCCGCCAGCGCAGCAGCAGGTTCTCGTCCTCGGTGGGCAGGCGGCTGCGCAACCACGCCAAATCCATCTTCGTCGCCACCAGCAACCCGCCCAGCGAATCGTGCAACTCGCGCGCCAGCTGCTGCTTCTCCCGCTCGGAAACCTGCTGCAGATGACTCGACAACGTGGCCAGCTCCCGAGTCCGCTCCTCGACCTGGCGCTGCAGTTTCTGCGTTTCGTGCTCGCGTGACCGTAGTGTCCGCCACAGCAGATAGGCTACCAGCAGCAACAGCAGCAGATTCAGTCCCGTGGCGGCTATCATCGCCACGCGGGTGTTTCTCAGATCGACCCTGTACCTGACCCACGCATTTTCCAGCGCCTTTGCCCCACCGGCCTCCAAGGCACGCAACTGCACATGCAATTCTTTCACGGTTGCCAGGTGCGCCCCATCCAGCGCATAGTTCACCGCTGCCTGGCGACCTGCGCTGTGGTACAGCTGCAGTGAGTGTTCCGTCTGCTCCAGCAGTTCCCGGGAAACCACGCCCACAGCCTGCACCGCCACCACGTTCTCCCCGGAGCGATAGCCTTTGACCAGAGCCGGCAGAAACTCTTCCAGCCGACCGCGGGCCTCGTGGTAGGTCTGCAGCTGCTGATTTCCTCCCCCGAGCAGAAAACCGCGTTGCGCGGATTCCACCTCATGCACGGTACGTACCGTCTGCGCCAGTAGCTGCTGGCGTTTCTGTACCCGGGAGACCTGCAGGCTCACCTCGTTCAGGTGCACATAGCTGCGCTGGAAAAATATGGACACACCCAGCAGCAGCACGGTCAGCAGCCCCAGCGGTATCCACACCTTGCCGACTTCCAGCGTCATCGTTCCCCCCTCGCCGCGGTTGTATCGTTGCTGTCAGTTCCGTCCTACGCCCGCATGTGGGGCAGGCCGATGTTAGCAGGTCATCGCGGCGGGCATGCTGCAGTCGCAAGCAGAGCATTTCCACTCGACAGAAGGGGACATCGCCATGCTGTATTACGCAGCCGTCTTTCTCGTCATCGCCATCATCGCTGCCGTGTTCGGCTTCGGCGGCATCGCCGCTGGTGCCGTAGGCATCGCAAAAATTCTGTTCTTCCTGTTCCTGATCGGCGCAGTCATTGCCTTCCTGCTGGGTGTGTTCAGGCGTACCTGAGGAGAAATCTCATGTCATCTCACGCACAGACGCACACGGACGAAGAAAATTCCGGAGGGGAAAGCCGTTTCTCCCTGCACCCGCTGCCGTGGGAACAGGCGGCACTGGATCCGGTGATTTCCGCGCGCACTATCGGATACCACCACGGCAAACACCACCGCGGCTACGTCGAGAAACTCAACAAGCTGGTTGCGAACACGCCCATGCAGGAGCTGTCGCTGGAGCAGTTGATCAGACACAGCGCCGAGGACCCGCAACTGCTCGCGGTCTACCACAATGCCGCACAGGTCTGGAACCACGACTTCTACTGGCATAGCCTCAGCCCGCAGGGCGGTGGGAATCCGCCACAGCGACTCGCACAGCTGGCCGAACAGTCATTCGGTTCCGTGGAGAAACTAAGGAAAGAACTTGCCACTGCGGCCACCGGCTTGTTCGGCACGGGTTGGGCCTGGCTGGTGCAGGATGGCGAGGAACTGAAGACCATTGCCACGGACGATGCCGACAACCCGATCGTGCTCGGCCTGCGCCCGCTGCTGACCATCGACGTCTGGGAGCATGCCTATTATCTCGACTATCAGAACGAACGCGGGCGACACGTCGACGCCGTGCTCGATCGTTTGATCGACTGGAACTTCGCCGAACAGAACCTCAGCGCGGATTTCTCATGAATGACCAGAGACCCGAGGAGCCGGGCGGGGCACGAAGGAGGGCAGGATAAGCGCCATGATCAGCCAGGACACCGCCTGGTACAGGGCGTTCCACAGCTGCCATCCGGCAGGAAAGTACCACCAGATAATGTTGGCCAGCGGCATGGCGATTGCGCCGGCCACACCAATGACGCCAACCAGCAGCACACGCTCCGTATACCCTGTTACCGCACGGCTGAACAGGTACAGCGCCGCGCCGACCAGCAGCGCGATCACGATGGAATACAGCAAGCCCTGCACCATCTGCACAACCGACGTCATGGGCTTGCCCTCCCGATTGAAGAACACCATGGCGATCGGCCCGGCTTCGAACAGGGATTTCTGTACATCCGCGGAGTTGTGGCGGCCTGGAACGAGATAGGTGCCGGTCTGCGGCAGCTGTTCCATCAGCGCCCGTCCCGCAGCAGCATCGTCAACCGTGCGTGAGAGCGAGGAATAGGGCAGCGGCGTCATGCCCCAGAAAATGAAGCCCCAGAGAAATACCGCAATGCCTGCGACCACCGAGCCGATCAGGACTCTGCCCATGTCGATCCCCCCCTAGCTTGTTGATCTAGTGTATTGATCTGCCGTATTGATCTGCCGTATTGATCTGGCTAATCGATCTGGTCAAATTATCTGGCCGCACGGATCATAAACGCAGATGCCCGCGGCGGCGAGACCCGTTATTCACACGTTGTTCGATGCAACAATGGGCAGTACCGTGCCCTCATCGCCGGGCTGAAGATTTACGGACACCACGGTGGGCTTGGGAAAGAAGTTGAATTCACAGGCCGTGGCCCAGGTATAGGCGCCCATCACCCGGCCCACCACGCAATCTCCGATCTGCAAGTCGGGCAGCTCAATGGAATCGTCGATTACATCGATGCTGTCACAGGTCGGCCCGCTCAGGACAGATATCTGCATCGGGCCTTTCCGGTTCAACGCCTCGATCGGATAGACAGCGTGCTCGTAGTGCTTGCCGCTGTACAGGCCATACACGCCATCGTCCAGGTAGTACCACCAACGCCCTTCACGATATGCGCGCCCCATGACGGTGGCCACGCCGATGGCGGCCGGCGCCACTATAAAACGGCCGGGCTCGGCAATGATGCGTACCTGCGACGGCAACGCCCGCAGGGCGGCACGAATGGGCGCGCAGAACTCCTCGATGGGCGGCACAGCACGGGCAACAGCGCCTTGACCATCGGCCGCGGGTGCGGACTCGGGTGAGCGATACGGCACCGGAAAACCGCCACCGATATCGAGGATATCGAACACGCCCAGCCCGTCCTCTTGCGCCTGCGAACAAAGCTCCGCACAGACGCGAATGGCCTCGACATACTTGGCCGGGTCGATCGCCTGCGAGCCGACATGGAACGACAACCCGCGCACGCGCACCCCGTGCTCACGCGCATGCTGCAACAGTTCTGGCACCCGCTGCGGGCCGCAGCCGAACTTGCGCGAAAGGTCTACCACTGCATCAGGGCTGCGGAAGGAAAGGCGGATCAACAGCCCCGCGCGCTCACGGTAGGGAACGAACTTGGATATCTCCTCGGCGGTGTCGACGACAAAGGTGTCAATGCCGAAGTCCAGCGCCTCGCGGATGTCGCGGTCGCGCTTGACCGGATGGGTGTGAATGCAACGCGCGGCGGCAATGCCCAGCCCCCGCATCAATGCAATCTCACCTCCCGTAGCCAGATCAAATTTCGCTCCCAGAGGATCAAGCGCACGCACCACCGCCGGATGCGGCAGGGGTTTCAATGCGTAGTGCAGCTCCACGCCGGGCAGCGCGCGCCCGAGCGCGAGGTACTGCTGACGTACCCGCTCGCAATCGAGTATGAGTAGCGGCGAACCGTACCGCTCCATCAGCCGCCCGATCTGGGCCGGAACAAATGGATCAATGAAGGCGTTCATGGAAGGCGTTCATGGCCCGAGGCGTATCAGGCTGCGGCCTTGCCGCCACGCCCGGCGCTGCGCGCCGCGGCGATCAGATTCTTGGCCATCTCGTCAGCAACCGCATTGGGCGCCCGCTGCTCGTTCATGGCGCGCTCGAGCACCATATGCGTGGTTTCGTAGATGCGCGCCACCTTTGTCCAGGCCTCCTTCTCGTCATGGCCACCGGCATATTCCAGCGAGACGTTTATGATGCCGCCGCTGTTGATCACATAGTCCGGCGCATAGAGGATGCCGTGGTTTTTCAGCGTCTCGCCCACCGCGTCGGTTGCCAGCTGGTTGTTGGCCGCGCCCGCAATGATCGAGGTCTGCAGGCGCGCCACGCTGTCTGGCGTGAGGATGGCGCCGAGCGCGCACGGCGCGACAATATCCGCCTTGACGAACAGTACCTCCTCGGGAGTCACCACGCGTGCGCCGAACTCAGCCGCTGCGCGCGCTACGGAATCGGTATTGACGTCGGCAACCACCAGCGAAACCCCTTCCTTGTGCAGCAGGCGGCAGAGGTGATAGCCAACCTGGCCAATGCCCTGCACAGCCACCGTCAGGCCGGCGAAATCCTTGCGCTGCAATTTCAGTTCAATGGCTGCCCGCATGCCCTGAAACACCCCGAAGGCGGTCTTGGGGGCGGGATTGCCGCCGGCGGCGGCGCCGACCTGTTTGCGCCCCGAAACGTACTGGGTTTCCTGCGCCAGGATTCCCACATCCGCCTCGGTGATGCCGACGTCCTCGGCGGTAATGTAGCGCCCGTTGAGACTGCCCACTGCGCGGCCGAAGGCGCGCAGCAGCCCTTCACTCTTTTCCCGCCGCGCATCGCCGATGATGACCGACTTGCCGCCGCCGAAGGACAGGCCCGCCATGGCATTCTTGAAACTCATGCCGCGCGAGAGGCGCAGCACATCGGTCAGCGCCTGCGCCTCGGTGGCGTAGGGCCACATCCGGCACCCGCCCGCGGCAGGGCCCAGGGCCGTGCTATGCACCGCAACAATGGCCTTCAGTCCACTGTCCTGATCGTGGAAGAAGACCACCTGCTCATGAGCATCAAAATTTTCTGCACCAAAAATCATCTCGTTCTCCACAGGAAAAAACCCATCAAGGTGTGCCGACGGTCGTCATGCCGGCCGCAGTTCAGTGGCGTGACTGTGCATCACCGCCTGTCTGCTTGTTGTTCATTCACACCACGGCCGCTGCCGCCGCCTTCTGCAACCGGTCACGCACCGCATCCCAGGCCTCGGTGGCCGGCACCGCCTGCACGAGAATGCGCGTACAGCCGGCGACCTTGTCGAGGGTACGCAGATTCGCATACAGATCGTGCGCATAGGCATCGGGCTTGCGCCCGGCGTTGATCCACGACACCCGCCCCAGAATCGTCAGCGGCTGACGCATAGCCAGCACTGCCAGGCGAGCGCCATCGACGCTCAGCGACTCCACTCGGGTCTCCAGTGCCTCAGCGGGCACGATCTCAAGTGGGGTCCGCGGCGCATAGTGTGAAATTGTACTCCCTGGCACCCTCGGTGCGCCCTCCTCAGCCCCGGATTGCACATCTCCCACCACCGCGCGCAGCTGCCCCAATGTCACCGTACCCGGACGCAGCAGGCGCACCTGCCCATCAAGGCAGGCCACGATAGTCGATTCGACACCGAGTTTACATTCACCACCATCCAGCACGATGCGCACTGCATCGCCCAGTTCCTCGCGCACATGCTCCGGCCGCGTGGGACTCAGACGTCCGTAGCGGTTGGCCGATGGCGCCACCAGCCCGCCACCGAAGGCGGTGAGCAGCTGCTGCGCCACGCGGTGCGCAGGCACACGAATGGCCACTGTGTCCTGCCCGCCGGTCACCAGACCGAGTACTTCCTTCGCCTTCGGCAGTACCAGTGTCAGCGGGCCGGGCCAGAAGCGTGCTGCCAGCGCCTCGGCTGCCGCCGGCATCTCCCTTACCCAGCGATGCAGATACCGCGCGCTGTCCAGATGCACGATCAGAGGATGCTCCGCCGGTCGCCCCTTGGCCGCGAACACCTTGCCGACAGCCATCGCGTCGGCCGCATTGGCGCCAAGCCCGTACACGGTTTCAGTGGGAAACGCCACCAGGTCACCGGCGCGCAGGGCCTCCACGGCCGCTTCTATCTGACTTTGCTGGGCTCTGACCATGTGCGAAATGATACCTAACCGCCCCCACCCAGCGCCCGACGAATCTGCGCCTCGGTACGATCAAGTTCCCCGGCAAAGCGCGCATCGTCCAGCAATGCGCGCGCGGCCTGGATCTGCCTGAGTGCCGCGGCTGGATCACCTCTGTCCAGCAGCACCTGCGCCAGATTGTTGTGTCCCACCGCATGCCGTGGATGCCGCGCAATCAGCTCCCGATACGCCCGCTCGGCGCCAGCCAGATCGCCCAGGCGATACAGTGCATTGCCAACACCCAGCGCCGCCGTAGGTTCCTGCGGCCAGAACGCCAGCGCCGTACGATACGCCTGCAACGCCGCCGTGTGCCGTGCAGCCGCCTCGAGTCCCGCCGCCGCCTGTACATAACGTCCGGCATCCAGTCCTGCAGGTAATTCATCAGTCCTGAGGATGGACAGACCCCAGTATTCCGCCAGTGCCCAGCTGCGAACGAACTTGTCCGCCGGCATCTGCAACCTCTCGGTGACCCCGGAACGCAGAATTACCGTCCCGTTGCCGCCATCGAAACCGACTACCACCGCATAGTGCCAGGCCGGAAACCACTTCAGCGCCAGATTCTGCAACACCAGCACCGGCCGCCCCGCGCGCAACTGGGCCAACAATGATTCCAGCGTCGGCTCAAGCACGTACGCCAACCGGTCATATCCGCGCGCCGCCGCCATCAGTTCCAGCTGCAGACTGCCACGCCGTCCCGGCAGGTATACCTTGCCTGTCAGTTCATCAGCCGTGACATCGACGCCGGCAGCGGCCAGCACCGTGGCCAGCGCCGCCGGCCCACATTCGTGAGTGCGTTGAGGGAAAAACGGTGTGGCGGTGAGCTCCACGCGCCCGACCGATGGAAACTGCACCGGCGTCCCGGCACATCCGGCGAGCATCAGCAAACTCGCCACGAGGATGAGAATGTACGTCTTCACGGTCCGGGCCTGTTCAATGCCCCGCCAGCCGAAAGGGCGAGGCAAGTTATCCACAGTTTATGGGTATCCCACCCTTAAACTGTGGATAACTTGCCTCACCCTTTCGAACCAATCCACACCGATACGCAGACCGCTATTTCTTGAAGATATCAATAGCCCCGGTCAGCTCCAGCACGAGAAGCACAACAAACACAATGCCAACCACCGCCAGCAGTTCACCGCCGGCCGGCATGGAATCCATCTGCTGCGCCAGGCGCCCGAGTTCCGCATCGCTCAGTCCGCTGAGCCGTGCCTCCACCTGCGTCGGCTCCACGCCCAGGGCCATGAAGCGATCACGCACCTCTTCGCGCGCCAGTCCCTCGCGTACCGCAGCCATATCCGCGTCGCGCTGCCCGGCCGCGACCACGGCCGGCGTATCGACGATGTCGGCCAGCGTCACAACCGGAGCACCCAGGCTGACCAGCGACAGGCTGATGGCCAAGACACAGGTTCTTTTGAAAAAATGACATTTCATGTCGACTCCTCGGCTGCCGTTTTCAGTGACGGCTTGCATGATCAGTCTATCCCCGAAACGCCCTTTGCGCATCTGCCGTCGCCGCGTGGCAACGCTCACTGCAGTTCGATGCGCTCCCAGCCGCCGCCGGTCCGGCGCAGTTCGTAGGCCGGCCAGTAATGTTTGTCCAGCTTCAGGGTGATGATTTCGACGGCATTGTTCCAGGTCACCGTTTTCAGCCGCACCGCAGCGTGATCGGGCTTGCCGGCCACCGCAGCCACGAAGGCGTCAAGGTCCGGTGTGGCACGGCCGTCGACCTCGGTAATTCGCCGGCCTGCATAGAGCTGGTAGCGCGTGGCGGGCGAACCGTAATAGAAGTAGGCAACGAATACGCCCTCCGGCGGGATACCCCGCTGCGCAGGCAACGCGCGGTGCGGGGTTTGCAGGGTGGCGCCGGCCCAGATCAGCACCCGGTCTATCCCCTTGCCGAACAAAGGCACGGTTGACACCACCTGCTGCAGTGCCTTGCCATTGCGCCACACAGTCAGCGTAACCGCACTCTTCTGTACCGCGTGTTCCACCTCGCGAAAGCGGTTGGTTGGCTGGCCGTCCACCGCCAGCAGAAGATCTCCGGTCTGCAGTATCCCTGCAGCGGGAGAACCGGCCACCAGCCGCCCCACGGCCAGCACCTGACGTCGATCTGGATTCTGCGCCTCAAGACGCTCGATCCATTCCTCGGACAAACCCACCTTGCGCGCACTGGAAATCGGCAGTTCCTGGAACTCCGCTTCCAGGGAATGCAGTGCACGACCACTGGCAGCCAGTGAGATCACTTCCTCGACCAGATCCACACCCACGCCAAGATTGGTCTGATCGATGTCGCGTCCCTCCTGGAAGGCAAAGCTTGACCACAACGCCACTACCTTGCCCGCCTTGTTGACCAGTACACCATCGTAATCGGTGGGCGGATTGACCAGGCTGACGGTCTCGAGATTGCTGTCGCGGAACTGCAGCGTACGCGAGAGCGGGAAACCTACCGCATCGACAGAGGCAACCTCAGTGGCCTGGGACGCGATCTTCTGATCGGCACGCAGACCAATTGCCCACACCTTGTCGCCAGGCTTCAGCGGCGTGGCTTCCAGCCTGGCGCCTTGCACGGGCGTCTTGCCCACCAGTCGCGGGTCATAGGACACCACAGCCAGATTGTGCAGCGGATGGATATAGATCACCTTGCCGGGAATCTCGATGGCGCCGGAGAACGTCAGACGTACATCGCCAATGGCCACCGGCACGGTATTGCGGTCGGTTACAACCAGGCCCCGTTCGGCATCGACGATGACGCCAGTGCCGTGATAGTTGCGATCCGTTACGCCGGAAACCGAGTACGGCATGTCGAAGTTCACCAGCACCAGCGAGGGGGCGATGCGGTCCATACGCGCATCGCCGGTCTTCACGAAGCTGGTGGTTGCCGGCTCCGATGGCTTGTGCGGCGGACCCGGCGGCAGATCCACGCAGGGCCACCACCCGGCGACATCGTCGCGATGGCATTTGCGCGCCGGAAACCAGCTGCGATCCATGGTCGCCACGCGCCACTGCCGACCGCGCGGATCATCGAGCGTGAAGTAGCGCGCGGTGACGCGTTCTCCATCCGCAAGCCCTGTCAGCAGCGTTGCGAACTCCTCCAGCGTGCGTACCGGCTTGCCGTCCAGGCCGACGATCACCGCGCCGCGGGGAATGCCGGCGGCGCCGAGCACATAGCCGGGATTGGCAACATATATGCCCTGGATGGGCACATTGAAATGGCGCGCCTGCTGGTATGACAGCTCATGCACCACCGCCTCGCCAAATTCTATGAACTCGTCCGGTGTGATGGCGTGCAGGTCCTGCACGGCCAGGCTTACGCGCACTACCTCGCCACCGCGCTGCGCCTCCACCTCGATGTTGCCGCCGACATTGTCATCCAGCAACTCGTTGAGCGGATCAAATTCGGCGATCAGTTTTCCGCCGGCCCGCACCAGGACATCACCGGGCTCCAGCACACCGGCAGTCAGGGAACCAGGCTGCACTTCCGTAACCACCAGCATGCCGGTGAGCCGCGGGAACGCGGCCCGCACCTGCGCCTCGGTGTCCGGCTGCAAACCCAAGCGTCTCACTTCGTCATAAGGGGTGTACTGGAATACCGTCTGCAGCGTGCCACGCTGTACCGGACGACCCTGCTGTAGCAACTGCAATGCCCGCTGCACGCGGCGCAAGGGCAGGTAGAAACTTGAGGCCGCGCCGCTGCTGCCACCGGCGTTCAGCGCCACGGCCCGGCCCTGGATGTCGATCACCGGCGAGCCGGAGGACCCGCCCGAGGTGCTGGAGGCGGCCTGCAGGTAAAAAGTATTGAAGTCGTTGTAGCGCCCGATCCCGTAACCCGGTGCATCGCGATCTATACGCGCCAGCGTGCCGGCCAGGATGGACAGCTGCTCACCGGCATCGTTGCCGATAACGCGAATCTCGCGCCCCACCTGCGCGCCCTCCGGATGCAGTTCGATCTGCACCGGTTTGATGAAACGGAGTTTGTCCGGCTCGTAGCGGTAGAAGCCGAAGTCATGTACCGGGTCGCGATACACCGGATACAGCGGCACTTCCTCGCGATTGAGAAAGGTGCCCTGGGCGGTGACCGGACCGGGCATCACCACGTGGCGATTGGTCAGGATCAGTCCGCGTTCGGCGTCGACCACGAATCCTGTGGCCTGCGCGGAAGTGTTCCATTCGGTATCGAAGGCGCGCACACCATCCACCTGAATGGACACCACGCCGGTGGCAATGCGCTCGAGCGTGCTCGACCATACCGGGCTGGCCTCCGCCTCAATGGGCTGTACCGGCCCCATGCCGGTGGTGGCCTGCTGCGCCTGACCGGGCATGCGCGGCTCGCCGCGCGACTCCTCGACCTCGGGCGGTACCGGCGGAGCAGCGTCGTCGCCCTTCACCTGCTGTTGCGACTGATCCGTCTGCGCCGCCTTGTCCTTCTGCCCGGGTTTGTCGGGCGGATCCTGCGCCAGGAGGGCCACCGAGGCGAATACTCCAAGGATCGACATAACTGCCGCGATCTGTCGCCGTTTCATGAAGCCTGACTCCCGTGCGGTCGCTGTGGTCGTTGTTCTACAAGGCGGGCGGTTGTCCGAAATGCACCGCGTACTGCTGCCAGAAATCGTCGAGCGTGAAACTGTGCGCCTGCGTGCCGGCGCTGGCGATCTTGATGGCGCCCAGCAGCGAAGCGATACGGCCGGTGGTTTCCCAGTCCAGGCCACGTGCCAGACCAAACAGCAGGCCCGCGCGATAGGCATCGCCGCAGCCAGTGGGGTCGACAGTTTCGCTGGCCTGCGCGCAGGGAATTTCAATGCAACCCCCGGCGGTGTAGATGAGCGAGCCCTGCGCGCCGCGCGTAACGACAAGGGCCTTCACGCGCTGGGCAATCTGCTCGGGTGTTGCGCCGGTGCGCTGGCACAGCATCTGCGCCTCGTAGTCGTTGACGGCCACCCATGCAGCCTGGTCGATGAAACGGTTCAGATCATCGCCATCGAACATGGGCAGACCCTGGCCGGGATCGAACATGAACGGAATACCGGCGGCGGTGAACTGCTCGGCGTGCTGCACCATGCCGTCACGCCCATCCGGAGACACCAGGCCAAGACGAACGCCCGCATCCACAGGCACCGTGTTCAGATGCGAGTGATTCATGGCGCCGGGATGAAAGGCGGTGATCTGGTTGTCGTCCATGTCGGTGGTGATATAGGCCTGAGCGGTGAACTCCGTTGCCACCGTGCGCAGGTAACGCAGGCTCAGGCCGAGTTCCTTCATGCGTGCTTCATAGGGCCCGAAGTCATGACCGACAGTGGCCATGGCATGCGCCTCGGCGCCGAGGAGCTTGAGATTGTATGCAATGTTTCCGGCGCAGCCGCCGAAATTGCGCCTCATGGTGGGCACCAGGAAGGACACGTTCAGCATGTGTATGCGGTCGGGCAGTATGTGTTCCTTGAATCGCCCAGGAAACACCATCACCGAATCGTATGCCATCGAACCGCAAACCAGAATGCTCATATCAGGCCATCCATATCAATACACCAGAATCAATCAATCAAGACACAAAGCCAAACCACGCCGAGCAGCACGAAAGTTGCCATCACCGCCGCGGAGCCGATGTCCTTGGCCAGCCCGGACAACTCGTGGCGCTCCAGACCAATGCGGTCGATCGCCGTCTCCACCGCACTGTTGAGCAATTCGACGATCAACACCAGGATCATCGGGGACACCAGCAATGCCCGCTCCACGCCCGAATTACCAAGCCACAAACCCAGCGGGATGATGATCGCCGCCAGCGCCGCTTCCTGACGGAAAGCAGCCTCCTCGCGCCAGGCGCCAGTAAACCCGCGCCAGCTGTTATCGAAAGTCAGGATCAACCGCCTCAGACCGGTGGGCTTGTTGCGCGGGTTGTTCACCGCGCCGCGACTTCCGTGGCAGTCTGATTGCCGGTCTCTTCGTAGGCCTCCAGCGGCGGGCAGGAACACATGATGTTGCGATCGCCGTAGACATTGTCAACGCGACCCACGGGCGGCCACACCTTGGTGTGCCTGAGTTCAGCTATGGGAAAGGCGGCCTGCTCGCGACTGTAGCTGTGGCCCCAGTCCGCGGCAGCGAGGCCGGCAGCGGTATGCGGTGCATTGCGCAGGGGATTGTCGATCGGGTCTGCACGGCCCTGCTCCACTGCGCGAATCTCCTCGCGGATGGCTATCATGGCGGCAATGAAGCGGTCGAGTTCGGCCTTCGGTTCTGATTCGGTGGGCTCGACCATGAGCGTGCCCGCAACTGGAAAGCTCAGCGTCGGGGCGTGGAAGCCGTAGTCGACCAGTCGCTTCGCCACATCCTCGGCACTGATGCCGCTGGCGTCCTTGATGGCGCGCAGGTCCAGGATGCATTCGTGCGCAACGTAGTCGTTGCGGCCGGTGTAGAGCACCGGGAAATGGGCATCGAGTTTTCTGGCGATGTAATTCGCATTGAGCAATGCAACCTTGGTCGCCCGGGTGAGGCCCGAGCCGCCCATCATGGTGATGTACATCCACGAAATGGGCAGGATGCCGGCCGAACCATAGCTGGCCGCACTGACCATACCCACCGGATGGGAATGATCGACCGCATCGCCCAGCTTGCCCGGCAGGAATGGCGCCAGGTGCGACTTCACTGCCACCGGCCCCACGCCCGGACCACCGCCGCCATGCGGAATACAGAAGGTCTTGTGCAGGTTCAGGTGCGAGACATCGCTGCCGTACTGGCCAGGCCTGGCGACGCCGACCAGGGCATTCATGTTGGCGCCGTCGGTATACACCTGCCCGCCGTGCTCGTGCACGATGTTGCAGATGTCGACGATCCCTTCCTCAAACACGCCGTGGGTGGACGGATAGGTCACCATCAGCGCGGCAAGGTCATTGCTGTGCTGTTCGGCCTTGAGCCTGAGGTCCTCGATGTCGACATTTCCATTGCTGTCGCACTTGACCACAACCACGCGCATGCCACACAGCTGCGCGGAAGCCGGATTGGTGCCATGCGCACTTGCCGGAATCAGACAGACATTGCGATGGCCTTCGCCGCGCGCCCGATGATAGGCGCGGATGGCCAGCAGTCCGGAGAATTCGCCCTGGGCGCCGGAATTCGGCTGCAGGCTCACTGCGTCGTAGCCGGTGCACTCCACCAGCATCGCCTCCAGCTGGGCTATCAATTCCCGGTAGCCGACCGTCTGATCATCAGGCGCAAAGGGATGAATATCGGCAAACTCCGGCCAGGTCACCGGAATCATCTCGGCGGTGGCGTTGAGCTTCATCGTGCAGGAGCCAAGCGGAATCATGGAGCGATCGAGCGCCAGGTCCTGGTCGGCCAGACGGCGCAGGTAGCGCAGCATCTCGGTTTCGGAGTGGTGGGTGTTGAACACCGGATGGGTGAGATAAGGGCTCGAGCGCCGCAGCGCCGCAGGAATGGCCTCGGTCACCACCTTGTCCAGCGCCTGCACATCGCCACGCGCGCCAAACAACGCCCATAACGACTGCACATCGGCACGGGTGGTGGTTTCATCCAGTGAAATGCCCACGGTCTGAGCGTCTATCCGCCGCAGGTTGATCTGGCCGTCACGCGCCGCGGCGTGCACTGCATTGGCGTCAACCCCGGCAATCGTCAGCGTGTCAAAGAAACTACCAGTGACCTTCAGCCCCGCAGCCTTGAGGCCGGCGGCCAGAATGCCGGTGAGACGATGTACGCGCTGCGCGATTCGCCTGATGCCATCGGGACCGTGGTACACCGCGTACATGCCCGCCATCACTGCCAGCAATACCTGCGCGGTGCAGATGTTGGACGTGGCCTTCTCGCGGCGAATGTGTTGCTCGCGCGTCTGCAATGTCAGGCGGTACGCAGGCCGGCCATGCGCATCGACCGAAACGCCGACCAGACGGCCGGGCATCGAGCGTTTGTACGCATCCTTGCAGGCCAGATAGGCGGCGTGCGGGCCGCCGAAACCAAAGGGCACGCCAAACCGCTGACTGTTACCCACGACCATGGCCGCGCCCCACTCGCCGGGGGGCTTGAGCAAGGCGAGCGACAGAAGATCCGCAGCCACGGCAACCAGCGCGCCACGCGCATTGGCCGCATCAACTATGGCGGCGTAGTCGCGTACTTCGCCGGTGCTGGCCGGATACTGCAGCAGCACACCGAAGGCGTCAGCCGTTCTGGCAGCGGCGTCATCACCGACCTGCAGCTCGATACCCAGGGCCTCGGCGCGCGTACGCACAACGGCGATTGTCTGTGGATGACAATCCTGTGAGACAAAGAACAGATCGGACTTGCTCTTGCAGGAACGCTTGATCAGCGTCATGGCCTCCGCCGCGGCGGTACCTTCATCGAGCAGCGAGGCATTGCCGATCTGCATGCCCGTCAGGTCGCAGATCATGGTCTGGAAATTGATCAGCGCCTCCATGCGGCCCTGGGAAATCTCGGCCTGATACGGGGTATAGGCGGTGTACCAGGCGGGGTTCTCCAGGATGTTGCGCAGGATGACTTTGGGAACACGGGTGCCGTGGTAACCCTGGCCGATGAAAGTGCGGAACACCTTGTTCTTTGCGGCCAGGGCGCGGATCTTCGCCAGGGCCTCTTCTTCGCCAACCGGCGCGGGCAGCGCCAGCGCCGCCTTCAGCCTGATGGAATCAGGGACGATGGCCTCGACAAGAGCATCGAGCGAGGTCTGGCCAATTGTTGCCAGCATCTCGTCCATCTCCGCCTCATTGGGGCCGATGTGGCGGGCGATGAACTCATCGTGGCCTTCCAGCTGCTGCAATGTCTCCATGGCCATCAGGCTTCGGTTTCAAGGAAGCGCTCATAGGCAGCCGCATCCATCAATCCGTCCAGGGCGCCGGCACCACTGACTTTGAGCCGCATGATCCAGCCCTTGCCGTAAGGCTCTTCATTGATCGACTCCGGCGCATCGGCCAGGCCACCGTTGCCTTCGATCACCTCTCCGGGTACCGGGCTGTACACATCCGAGGCGGCCTTGACGGACTCCACCACCGCACAGGCCTCACCGGCCTGCAGCGCGCGGCCGGCTGCCGGCGTCTCGACAAAGACCAGGTCTCCGAGCGCGCTCTGGGCGTGGTCGGAAATGCCCACTTCCACGGTGCCGTCGGCAAGGGTGCGCACCCACTCGTGGGACTTGGCAAATTTGAGGTCTGCGGGGACGTTACTCATGAACAGTTACTCCAAACAGTACGACACGGCCAGCCGGGGGAAACTAACGGCAATTGATGGCCACTATTACTAATAGCACCCTTGAACTGCGGGTAACTTCCCCCGGCCGGCCGTCTCTACAAAGTGATGCATGACTTGCCGTTGCGAACAAACGGCGGTTTGACGACGCGGGCGCTCAGCAGCTTGCCGCGAATATCAACCTGGACTTTCTCGCCGGTGCCGGCAGGGACCCGCGCCAGACCGATGGAGCGCTCCAGCGTGGGAGAAAAGGTGCCGCTGGTGACTTCGCCCTCCCCCAGGCCTTCGACAACCACCTTCTGGTGGCCACGCAGCACGCCGCGCTCCTCCAGCACCAGACCCACGAACTTGTTCGGGCTGCCAGCGGCCTTGATCGCCTCCAGCGCAGGACGACCGACAAAAGCCCGGTCCGCGGGCTTCCAGGCCACTGTCCAGCCCAGGCCCGACTCCAGCGGGTGCTTCGATTCGTCCATGTCCGAGCCGTACAGGTTCATGCCGGCTTCCAGGCGCAGGGTATCGCGGGCGCCGAGGCCGCAGCTGGCAATACCGGCCTTGATCAGGTTGTTCCACAAGGTTGCCGCGCTGGCGGCCGGAACCATGATTTCCCAGCCGTCCTCGCCGGTGTAGCCGGTGCGGGCCACAAACAGTTCCCCGTTCTCAGTCTGGATGGGCACGCCGTAGAAGATGTCCAGCGCCATTGCCGCATCGCGGCCTTCGGCCGGCAGCACGGTGACGGCCTTCTCCCGTGCCTGCGGACCCTGTACAGCGATCATCGCCAGATCTGTGCGTTCGATGATTTCCAGGCCCTCAGCCGGAGCCTGCCGACGCATCCACGCCAGGTCCTTGTCGCGCGTACCGGCGTTGACCACGGCTCGATACCAGGTGGAATTCATGTAATAGACGATAAGGTCGTCGATGACGCCACCGTCGTCCTGCAGCATGCAGCTGTACAGGGCCTTGCCCGGGGTGGTCAGGCGGCCGACGTCATTGGCCAGCAGGCGACGCAAAAAGTCGCCCGTCTGCGGGCCTTTCAGGTCCACTACGCACATGTGCGAGACGTCGAACATGCCGGCATCGCGGCGCACAGCATGGTGCTCTTCGATCTGGGAGCCGTAGTTAACGGGCATATCCCAGCCGCCGAAGTCGACCATGCGCGCACCGAGCGCGACATGCGTTGCGTGTAAAGGGGTTTTCAGTGCCATCGGAAGGGGCGGCATGATAGCCAAATCACGCCGGTGCCGCTATGTTTAGTCGATCTGAACTGCCGGGTTTCCGCTCATGATGACGGTCAAGCGCCTGCCTTTCCTGCTGTTATTGCTTGCCACCGGCGCCACCGCCACGCCACCGGCTCCACAGGGGCAAAGTCCGGCGGTCAATACGCTACACGCCCTTTTCACGCGGGCCTGGGAGCGCGACCTGCGCGAGAATCCGCTGGCGGCCACAGCAGCCGGCGACAAACGCTACAACGGCCTGTGGCCGGATCTGTCCGCGCAGGCACTGCAGGAAAGCCACCGGGCGAACCAGCAGGTGCTGGCCCAACTGGCGCGCATTCCGCGCCAGGCGCTGCCGCCGGCCGAACAGCTCAATTACGACCTGTTCGAGCGCGAATATCGCACCCGCATCGAGGCCTGGCCGTTCCGGCCGCACTATTACTCCACCAGCCAGCGCGGTGGTGTACAGACACTCAACGAAACCACGGAGCTGCTGAATTTCGCAACCGTGCGCGACTACGAGGACTGGTTGAGCCGCCTGCGTGGGCTCGGCGCCCATGTCGACCAGCACATTGCGCTGCTGCGGGCGGCCATCCGCGAGAAGCGCACCCAGCCACGGGTGATCATGGAACGGCTCCTGGACCAGATCGACATGCAGATCGTCGAGGAGCCGCAGCGCAGCCCTTTCTACACGCCCTTTACAAGCTTCCCGGACTCCATTGCACCTGCCGGGCAGCAGCGGCTGAAGATTCAGGCTGCAGCCGCCATCGCCGAAGTGGTGGTACCAGCATATCGGCGCTTTCAACGCTTCTTCAGGGACGAGTACCTGCCGGCCTGCCGCGAGACGGTGGGCATCTGGGATACACCCGAAGGAGCGGCGTACTACCAGAACCGCATCGAGTACTTCACCACCACCACGATGACGGCGGAACAGATCCACCGCATCGGGCTGGATGAGGTGACGCGTATCCGCAGCGAGATGGGCGCCATCATCGAGCAGACCGGCTTCGCAGGCAGCTTTACGGAGTTCCTGCATTTCCTGCGCACCGATCCGCAGTTCTACTTCGCCACCGGCGAAGAACTGCTGCAGGCCTACGCTGCCACGGCCAAGAAGATCGACCCTGAGCTGGTGAAGCTGTTCGGCAAGCTCCCGCGCACACCCTATGGCGTGCGCGCCGTGCCGGAGACCACCGCGCCGGACACCTACACCGCCTACTACATGCCGCCCGCACTGGATGGCAGTCGCGCCGGCTACTTCTACTGCAATCTGTACCGGCCCGAGGTGCGGCCGAAGTACGAAATCGAGGCGCTGACCTCGCACGAGGCGGTGCCCGGGCATCACCTGCAGATCGCGCTGGCGCAGGAACAGGGGGAGGTGCCGATGTTCCGCCGCACGGCCGGCTATACCGCGTATGTAGAGGGCTGGGGTCTGTATGCGGAAAGCCTGGGCGGTGAAATCGGTTTGTACGCCGATCCCTACTCGAAGTTTGGTCAGCTCACATATGAAATATGGCGGGCCATCCGCCTGGTGGTGGACACCGGCATGCACACGAAGCACTGGACCCGCCAGCAGGCCATCGACTACATGGTGGCCAACTCGGGCAAGACCGAGGCGGACATCGTCAACGAGATTGACCGCTACATTTCATGGCCGGGACAGGCGCTGGCCTACAAGATCGGCGAGCTGAAGATCAAGGCCCTGCGCGCCGAGGCTGAACAGGCGCTGGGGGAGCGGTTCGATATCCGCGCCTTTCACGATACGGTGCTTGGTAGCGGGGCGGTGCCGCTGGATGTGCTGGAGCGGATCGTGCGTGGGTGGATTGACGCCGGGTTGTCGGAAACGAATGTAGAGTGACAAACTGCATGCGGCGCTATTCATGAACATTCAAGGCCTGTGCCGGGCGGAGCGAGCATCGGGTGGGGATTTTCAGGGACGCCGTGAATACATCCCTGTAGGCTCGCGCTTTGACATCCTGTCAAAGAGCGCCCTGAAAATCCCCACCCGATGCTCGCTCCGCCTGACAGGTTGGAGGGGAGATAGATCATGACGCTGATCGAGAAATGGACTGACGCTTTCCAGCGGGTGTTCTTTGCGGCGCTTGACCGGGTTGCCGAATATCTGCCGAATCTGCTGGGGGCGCTGCTGGTTCTGGGCCTGGGCTGGCTGGCGGCGCGCATCGTGCGCGCACTGGCGGTGCGCGCCGTGATGCTGCTGGATGTGCTGCTGGCGCGGTTCATGCCGGCGGCACGTCTGCGTACTGCGGAGCGCGCAAGCGTTGCCGGCTCGGCGCAGACGGTGGGCAGCATCGTGTTCTGGGTGGTGATGGTGCTGTTCGTCGCCACCGCCGCGCAGGTACTGGGGCTGGAGGCGCTGACGGACTGGCTGTCCGGACTGCTGCGCTACCTGCCCACGCTGGGCGCTGGTGTGGTCATCATCATCGGCGGGCTGCTCGCCGGCAGGCTGGTGCGACACATCATCACGGCCACACCGCTGCGATTCGAACTGCGCAACCGCGAAATGCTCGGGCGCGTGGCGCAGGTCACCATCGTTGCCACAGCCATCCTGGTGGGCGCCGATCAGGTGGGCGTCAAGGTTACCTTTCTCGTGGTTCTGGTCGCGGCTGTCGCACTCGCGGTGGCGGGCGGCATTGCGCTGTCGGTGAGCCTGGGCGCGCGTGACTACGTGGCCAACCTCATCGGCGCTCACCAATTGCGCAAGTCCCTGGTAGTAGGCCAGCGCATCCAGCTGGGCGGCTTCGAAGGTCGCGTTCTCGACCTGACGCCGGTGTCGGTGGTTCTGGAAACACAGTCCGGGCGGGTCATGTTGCCGGCGCGACTGTGCAACGAACAGGCCGTGGTATTGATGGATGAGACGCAGCCGTGAGTAACGTCGAGACGCTCTCGCATACCTTCATTGCCGCCCATCCGGCAGACGCGGCGCGCGTGCTGGAGCACCTCTCGCCTGAGGCCAGCGCAGAGCTGTTTGCACAGGCGCCGGCACGGGTGCTGGCGCCAGCGGTGCGCGCCATGATGCCTTTCGTTGCCGCGCAGGCCGTCGTTCGTTTGTCGCCCGAGGCGGCCGCGCACCTGTTGACCGAGTGTGGAGGCGGCTCCGGCGCCGCCATCATGCGCTACGTGCCGGAGTCCCGCCGTGCGGCACTGCTCGAGGCATTGCCCACGACCACGGCAGTCAGCCTGCGGCTGCTGCTGGGATTTCCGGCCAGCTCGGTGGGCGCCTGGATCGATTCCGGCCTGCCTGCGCTGCCGGCCAACACAACAGTCGGCGCAGCGCTGCAGCGACTGCGCGCAGGCGAGGATGACGAAATCGATGTCGTACACGTGGTCGACGCATCCCAGCGCCTGCTCGGGCTGGTGGAACTTGCCGCGTTGCTGCGCGCGGGCGAACACGTAGCCCTGGCGCATCTGATGCAGGATGTGCGTTACGTGCTACCGGTCAACGCCACGCTCGCCAGCGTGCAGCGCCATGCCGGCTGGGACGAGCGTCTGTCCCTGCCGGCAGTGGAGCGTGACGGCCGGCTGGCCGGTGTACTGCGCCGGGCTGCACTGGTGCAGGCGTTGGCGCATACCCGACGCGAACCGCATACCGACAGCGCACATCCGCTCACTGCCATTGAGGCGCTGGGCGCAGGCTACTGGCTGGCGATCGATGAGCTGATGCAGTCGGTCATCGCCCTCTTCCCCTCCCCTGAGCCCGTCAGGCAGCGCCCGCATCATGGCTGAGGCCGCAACACAGGCGCTGAACCGCCAGTTCCTCCTCGACTATCCGGCCGAGGCGGCGCGCCAGCTCGAATCCATGGCGCCCGCGGACATCGCCGCCCTGCTGGCTGCGCAGCCAGCGCATGCCGCGGTGCGGGTGTGGAGCGTGCTGGCAGACGACCTGGCCGAAGCGGTGCTGGAGCATCTGCCGCCAGCAGTGGGCTGCACCGTGCTGGCCGAAGCGGAACCCGCACAAAGCGTCGCGGTGCTGGCGCGCCTGCGTCCGGCAGCGCGACGGCAGTGGTTGGGCACCCTCGGCAAGGAAGTGGCGCGCGAACTGCAGGCGCTGCTGGATTATCCGGCCGATACCGCCGGTCGTCTGATGGACCCGCGCGCACTGGGATTGCCTTCCAGCCTCAGTGCCGGCGAAGCCCTGCATCGACTGCGTGCGCAGGCCGGACACAGCGGGCGCGGCACCCGCGAGGTGTACCTGGTGGATGACGAACGCCGCCTCGACGGGCGCGTGGAAATCGATGATCTGGTATTTGCCGGCGAGAACGCAGTGCTGCGCGAACTGGCGCGCCCGCTCGCAGCGGTGACGCAGGCGTTGGCGCCCCGGGAAGAGGTGGTGCAGACGCTTGAGCGCAGCGCAGTCACCGCGCTTCCGGTCATCAACCATGCCGGGCGCCTGGTGGGAGTGATCCGCCAGTCCGCACTGGTAACGGCGTTGCAGGAGGAAACCAGCCTCGACATTCAAACCATGGTGGGCGCCAGCCGCGAGGAGCGGGCGCTGTCCAGCGCCGGCTTCTCGGTGCGCAAACGCCTGCCCTGGATGCAGATCAACCTGCTCACCGCCTTCCTGGCCGCGGCGGTGGTCGGCATGTTCGAGAGCACCATCGCCAAATTCACCGCGCTGGCCGTGCTGCTGCCCGTGGTCGCCGGCCAGTCCGGCAACGCCGGAGCACAGGCGCTGGCCGTGACCATGCGCGGCCTGGTGCTGCGCGAAATCAGCACGCGTCACTGGCTGCGGGTGGTGTGGAAGGAGGCGGCGGTCGGACTGATGAACGGCCTGGCCGTGGCGCTCACCACCGCGGTGGGTGTGTATATCTGGAGCCGTTCGACCGGCCTGATGCTGATCATTGCCGTGGCCATGGTGATCTCCATGGTCGTGGCCGGTATTGCAGGGGCGCTGGTGCCGGTGCTGCTGCAGCGCTTCGGGCAGGACCCGGCGCAATCCTCCTCCATCATCCTGACCACGGTTACTGACGTGGTGGGGTTCATGTCCTTCCTGGGCATCGCCACCCTGTTCGCGGGATTGCTCGGCTAGCGCCTTCAAGGCAGAATGCGGGCGGTAAACGGCGGTCGGACAACTGTCGCACGGAGGGTTCGCAATGGCACCGGGACTCAGGATCATTGCCATGGCCACGGCCATGCTGCTCGGACTATGCGCCTGTGGTGGCGGGGGCGACGGAGGCGGCGGCTCCGGTGGCAATTCCGGCGGCAGCGGCAACCCGGGCGGCAGCACGGGCGGATGGACATCGGGTGTGTTCATGCCGCAGGCCAGCTTCGCGGCCAGGTGCGTCACGCCGCGCAGCGGCTCCAGCACCGCTTCCGGCCAGCCCTGGCCGGACATTCAGGGCACCTTGCTGGACGAGAACAACTGGCTGCGCTCCTGGACCAATCATCTGTATCTCTGGTACAGCGAGGTAACGGACCGCAACCCCGCGAATTACACCACCACGGCCGCCTACTTCGATCTGCTGAAAACCGCCGCGCTCACTCCGTCCGGCCAGCCCAAGGACCGCTTTCATTTCACCTACCCCACAGCGGACTGGGAGGCGCTTTCGCAAACCGGTGTCGAGCCTGGTGGAGGCTACGGACTGCGCTGGAAGATTTATCCCGCCACCATGTTCGAGCCCGCCCGCGTGCTGGTCTCCTTCCTTGAGCCGGACGGCAGCCTGCCGGCCGCACAGGCCGGCCTGACCCGCGGTGCAGAGGTGCAGGCGGTTGATGGACAGGCGCTGGCAAGCGTTTTTTCCGATGCGCAGGCCAGGATCGTGAATGACGGTTTGTTCCCCACCGATATCGGACAAACACATTCCTTCACGGTGCGCGAGCGCAACGGCACGGTGCGTAGTTTCTCCATGCAATCGGTGCAGATCACGACCGCGCCGGTGCAAAGCATTGGCACCTACACCGATCCGATGGGCAAGGTGGGCTACATGCTGTTCAACGACCATCTGGCCACCGCGGAGGATGCGCTCATCGATGCGGTGAATCTGCTGAAGTCGGCAAACATCACCGATCTGGTCGTCGACATCCGCTACAACGGTGGCGGGTATCTGGCCATCGCCAGCCAGTTCGCCTACATGATTGCCGGAGCCGGCCCCACCGGCGGGCGGGTGTTTGAACGCACGGCCTTCAACTCCAAGCACACCGCCACCAACCCGGTCACCGGCAATCCGTTGCAGCCCACACCTTTCTACACCACCACCGTGGGCCTGGGCTCGCGGCCCGGCGGACAGAGCCTGCCCACCCTGAACCTCACGCGCGTGTTTGTCCTCACCGGCGAGGGCACCTGTTCGGCCAGCGAATCCATCATCAACGGCCTGCGCGGAGTGGACGTGGAGGTGATCCAGATCGGCACCACCACCTGCGGCAAGCCCTACGGCTTCTACCCGCAGGACAACTGCGGCACCACCTACTTCTCCATCCAGCTCAAGGGCGTCAATGCCAAGGACTTCGGCGAGTACACCGACGGATTCTCACCCAGCAACACTCAGGGCGTGGCGGGCGTGCGCGTCCCCGGCTGCTCGGTGGCCGATGATTTCAGCCGCGATCTGGGTCATCCGCTGGAAGCGCGGCTCGCGGCGGCGCTGAGCTACCGCTTCACCCGAAGCTGTCCGCAACCCAGCGCGGCTGCGCCGACGGATCGTGTCCGGCCTCAGTCCGCAGGGACACAGACATCACAATTCGATTATTCGCGCCCTTCGCCGTGGCGGGAGAACCGTATCCTCGTTGATCTGCCCGATGCGCGATGACCGGCGCTGAGGCGCGCTGTCAAACCGCCTTCGCTTGTCCGGTCAGCTCTGCCAGCGCCGTCCGCAGCAGCTGCATTTTCGGTGGCTTGGCGAGCACCCGATCCACACCCGGCGGAACATCACCCTCAGCCGCCATGCGCTGACCCCAGCCTGTCAGCAGGATGATCGGCACCGCAGGCGCCATCGCCTTGATTGCCGCCGCCACCTTGCGTCCGTCGACATGGGGCATGCCCAGATCCGAGATGACGATGTTGAAGGGCTGGCCGCGTTCCTGAGCGGCACCAAAGGCGTCGATGCCGTCCTGTCCGCCATTGCCCGCTGTGATGTCATGGCCATCGGCTCGCAGGATGTCGCCCAGTGACCGCAGCAGCAAAGGATCATCATCCACGATGAGGATGCGCAGCGGCACGGGCACTCCGGTGGTATCCGGCCGGGTCGACGATGGCGCGTCCGTCGCAGTCTCGCCGGGCAGCGGGAAGCACAGGCGCATGGTCGTGCCGCTACCCGCCACACTGTCAATCTGCAGCTCCGCGTTGTGCCGCTCGACCACGCCGTACACCATGGCCAGACCCAGGCCCGTACCCCGCTCGCCCTTGGTGGTGAAGAACGGCTCCAGGCAGCGGCGGCGCGTTGCCTCATCCATGCCAGACCCGGTATCGACGACCTCCACACATACTCGCCGCTGCGCGACGACCGGAGGGCGATCCGGCAGCAGACGGGTACGCAGTGTCAGCGTACCGTCCTCAGGCATGGCATCGACGGCATTGAAGATGAGGTTGGTCAGCGCTTCACGAATTTCACTCTCCGCACCCCTGATGGCCGGCAGCTGCGGCATGAGCCCGGTATGCAGTTCGATGGACACTCCACGCTGGTGCGCCATGTCGCTCCAGCGTGCGCGGGTCAGACCGATCACCTGACTGACCAGCTCGTTCAGATCTACAGGCGTAAGCGCCTGCTCCTGCTCGCGCTGGCGGTAAAATTGGCGCATCCTCGACACTGTCTGCGCCACATCGTCGATGGCGCGCTGTATGGTCTGCAAGTAGTCGCGCGCGCGATCGGAAAGATCCGGCTCCTGTTCCAGCAGCGATTCGGTGTACAGCGTCACCGGCGAGATGGCGTTGTTGATGTCATGGGCGATGCCGCTGGCCATCTGTCCGAGCGAGCGCAGGCGCTCCTGCTGCATCACCGCCTGCTGGGTAAGACGTCGGTCCTCATGGGCCGCCTGCAAGGCACCGTACAACTGCGCCTGGTGCGCGGCCAGCGCCACATGCTCGCTCAGCTGGCGCAGAAATTCGCAGTCGTCACTGCCGAAGGCGCGCGCTTCGCGGCGCGCAGCCACCAGCACTCCGAAGACCCGGTTCTCGACCACCAGCGGCGCGGCAACCAGCGACTGCAGACCGCCCCTGTACAGGCGCTGCGGAAAGGGAAACGCCACGGCGGCAAGGTCCGGCTCGTACACCAGCTGGCCGCGAACACACAAGGACAGACCGTTCTCGTCGATGGCGACGCGGGCCTGTTCGGTCATGGCCAGTTCCAGCGCCAGGTCGGCGCTGCGCACGCCGACGCTGGAAACGGTCAACTCATTGCGCGCCGGCTCATACAGGCAGATGCAACAGAAATCCAGCGGCAGCTGCTCCTCGACCGTGCGCACCACCACCTGGAAAATGCTGCGGGTGTCCTGGCGTTCGCCGACTGCACGGGTGATGCGACTCAGCAGGTCGAGGCGGGCAAGCTGGGTGCGCAGCTTTGTTTCCGCCTGCTTGCGGGCGGTAATGTCCTGGAAGGCGCCGCGCACCCGCATCACCTTGCCATCCTCAAGCAGCGGCCTGCATATGGTGCGCACCCACTTGTGCTCGCCCCTGGCGCTGATGAACTCCAGCTCCAGATCGTAGGGCTCACCATTGTCGACAGCCGCCTTGACCGCCGCCTCGATGCGTTGTCGCGATTCACCCGGATAGAACCGCAGGCCCAGGTCCTTGTTCGTCGCCGTAGTGGGATCGAGCCCGTGGATGCGCGCCACTTCGTCGGTCCACAGTCCTTCCCCGGTCGCCGGATCAAAACTCCAGCCGCCCACCTTGGCAAGCTCACCGGTCTCCTGCAGCAGCCGCTCGTTGTCTCGCAGTGACTCCAGGGCCCGCTCCAGTTCGCTCGTGCGTTGTACTACGCGCAGTTCCAGTTGCTCGTTGACCTCGCGTAGCGCGCGCTCGGCAGCACGCCGGCCGGAAAAATCGCGACCTATGGCAACGATTGCAAATCCCACAAAACCAAAGGCCAGAATCCCGCCGCTGAGGATTACGATCCTAGCCGTGCCGGCGCTGCGCTGTGTGCGCAACTCCCGTTGCTGCAGCAGCGTGCGTTCCACGCCTGTCATTTCCCTGATTTGCCCGCGAACGCGATCGTGCAGCACCTTGCCCTGGCCGGTGAGTACCTGGCCAACAGCCGCCTCGAACCCCCCGGTTCTGCGCAACTCCACCAGCGCCTGACTCATCTTCAGGCGCTCACCAACCGTTGTGGCAAGACCGCGCAGCCGCACCTGCTGCGCCGGATTGTCCACCGTCATTTCCCGCAATATCTGCAGCTCACCATCGGCAGCATCCAGAGCCAGACGGTGTGGCTCCAGATAACGCTCGTCACCGGTGATGATGAAGCCACGATGACCGGTCTCCACATCAGTGGTGGCGGCCAGGAGCGCCTCCAGACGGGAAATGACCTCGTGGGTATGCTCCACGCGGGCGGCGTTGGCCCGCAGGCGATCCACCGCCATCCACGACACCGTCCCGATCACCACCAGGCAGGTGAGCGCAAAGGCAAATGCGCCCCGAATCTTGCGTTCCATGGAATACCGCCTGGCCCGTGACATTGCGATGCAGTATAGCCGAGGCAAGGACCGGTCCGGATGGATCGCCCGCGCTGGTCACGGTCACTGCCAGCTTGTCATCGCCGGAGCGTCCACGTACTTTCCCGCCATGAAATCCAGCCGCGGAAACAAAGGTCCCCTGCGTACGCTGCTGCGCTGGAGTACCTGGGCGCTGCTGGCCTTCCTGCTGCTGACCGTGCTGCCGGTACTGGCGATGCGCTGGTGGGATCCTTTCACCAGCGCCTTCATGCTGCAGTCACGGCAGGCAGCAGCGGATGACGGCATTCCGCACCATCGCACGCGGTATGAATGGGTGGACTTCGAGCACATTTCGCCGCAGATGGGACTTGCCGTGGTGGCCGCGGAGGATCAGCGTTTTCCCAACCACCATGGTTTCGATTTCAGGGCCATCCGCCAGGCCATGCTCGACAGCCAGGACGGGCGGGCGCTGCGCGGCGCCAGCACCATCAGCCAGCAGGTGGCCAAGAACCTGTTCCTGTGGCCCGGGCGCAGCTTTCTGCGCAAGGGGCTGGAGGCCTGGTTTACCGTGCTGATCGAGACACTGTGGCCCAAGCGGCGCATCCTCGAGGTGTATCTGAACATCGCCGAATTCGGTCCCGGCGTCTACGGCGCGGGAGCAGCTGCCCGCCGGTACTTTGGAAAACCGGCCGCCATGCTCAGCCGCCACGAAGCGGCGCTGCTGGCGGCCGTGCTGCCCAGCCCGCGACGCCTGCGCGCCGACCGTCCTTCAGACTACCTGCGCTCGCGCCAGCAGTGGATCCTGCAACAAATGCAGGGCCTGGGCGGAGACGACTACCTGCACGAACTGCACACTGCCACCAACAAAAAACAGGGGAAGGCCTGATGTGGAAAACTATCGTCGCAATCTGCGTGGGCGCCAGCCTCGGCGCCCTGCTGCGCTGGTGGCTGGGCCTGCAACTCAACAACCATTTCCCCCACCTGCCGCCGGGCACGCTGGCAGCCAACCTCATCGGCGGCTACCTGGTGGGACTGGCCATTGCCGGCTTCGCCGCCGCACCGGGGATCTCAGCGGAATGGCGGCTGCTGCTGATCACCGGCTTCTGCGGCGGCCTCACTACCTTTTCAACGTTCTCGGTGGAGCTGTTCGCCCTGCTGGAACAGGGCCGGATACTGTGGGCCTGCGGCGCGGCGGCAGCGCATCTGATCGGCTCGGTGGCGATGACCTTTGCCGGCGTTGGTACGGTGGTATGGCTGAGAAGTTGAGCGGGTTAGCTCCTAATCCAGTGAGGCGAGGAAAATCCGCGCCAGCGTCTCCAGTCCCTTTCGATCCTGCTCATCGAAGCGGGCCGGCCGCGGGCTGTCCAGGTCGAGCACACCGAGCAGCGTGCCATCATTGCGGATCAATGGAATGACAACTTCGGAGCGTGAGGCCGCGTCGCAGGCGATATGACCCGGAAACTCGTTCACATCGCGCACCAGCAGCGTCTCGCGCCGGCTGGCCGCGCCGCCGCACACGCCCTTGCCAAGCGGGATGCGCACACAGGCCGGTTTGCCCTGGAAGGGCCCGACCACCAGCTCGCCGCCCTGCATGAAGTAGAACCCGACCCAGTTGACCTCATCCAGCGCGTCATAAACCAGCGCCGCCGTATTGGCGGCATTGGCGATGAGATCCAGCTCGCCGGCCAGCAGGCCGGAGAGGGCCTGGGCCAGCTGGGCGTAGCCGGCGGGCTTGTCGCGGAAGTCATAGGGGACGCTGGTGTAAGTGGTCATTGGCAGTCACTCCGGAGTGGATTCAGCATGTCAGGGACAGCAGGCATGGAAGGATGAATGACTGCATGATCCCTGTACAATCCTGTCACGCATCCGAGCCCTGAGCATGCCCCCGACCCGCCGCCCCACCATACCCGTCCACATCGCCCGCATTCAGATCGGCGGCGGCGCGCCCGTGGTCGTGCAATCCATGACCAACACCGATACCGCCGATATCGAAGGTACCGTCAGGCAGGTCAAATCCCTGGCCCGCGCCGGCTCCGAGCTGGTGCGCGTCACTGTCAACACGGCCGAAGCCGCCGCCGCCGTTGCTCCTATCCGCGACCGGCTGGCGCAAATGGGCGTCGAAGTCCCGCTCGTAGGCGACTTTCACTTCAACGGCCACAAGCTGCTGCGCGAGCACCCGGCCTGCGCGGAAGCGCTGGCCAAGTACCGCATCAACCCCGGCAATGTGGGACGTGGCAGCAAGCGCGACCCGCAGTTCGCCGAGATGATCGAGATCGCCTGCCGGCACGACAAACCGGTGCGTATCGGCGTGAACTGGGGCAGCCTCGACCAGGACCTGCTCACGCGCATGATGGACGAGAACTCCAGGCAGGCCGAGCCGCTGGACGCCAACGATGTGCTGCGTGAGGCGCTGGTGGTCTCCGCCCTCGACAGCGCACAACGCGCCGAGGAGCTTGGCTTGGCGCACGAGCGCATCATCATCAGCGCCAAGGTCAGCGGCGTGCAGGATCTGATCGCCGTCTACCGCAACCTGGCCGCGCGTTGTGAATATCCACTGCATCTTGGCCTCACCGAGGCCGGCATGGGCTCCAAGGGCATCGTCGCCTCCACCGCCGGCATGGCGGTGCTGCTGCAGGAAGGCATCGGCGACACCATTCGCGTGTCGCTTACGCCCGAGCCCGACGGCGACCGCACGCAGGAAGTCATCGTCGCGCAGGAGATGCTGCAGACCATGGGACTGCGTGCTTTCACCCCGATGGTCATCGCCTGTCCCGGCTGCGGACGCACCACCAGCACCTACTTCCAGCAGCTGGCGCAGAAGATTCAGACCCATATCCGCCAGCGCATGCCGGAGTGGCGTCGCCATCATCCCGGCGTGGAGGACATGACCGTGGCGGTGATGGGCTGCGTGGTCAATGGTCCCGGCGAGAGCAAACATGCCAGCATCGGCATCAGCCTGCCCGGCACCGGCGAGCGGCCCGTGGCGCCGGTCTACATAGACGGCGAAAAGGGCCCCACGCTCAAGGGCGAGCACATCGCCGAGGAATTCCAGCAACTGGTGGAAGACTACATCGCGCGCAGGTACGCCCGACGACCCGCAGCACAGGAGAACACAGCATGAGTGAAGTACTGGCAGACAGGAAATGCAAGGCCTGCGAAGGCGGCGTGCAGCCGCTGACCCGGGCTGAAGCAGCGCGCTATCAGGAAAAGCTGGCGGCCGACTGGACGCTGTCCACGGACGGCAAGTCCATCCATCGTGCGTACAAGTTCAAGAACTTCTTCCGCACCATGGGCTTCGTCAATGCCGTGGCCTTCATCGCCAACGAGGAAGACCACCACCCCGACCTGGAAGTGGGCTACAACTACTGCAACGTCCGCTTCACCACCCACGCCGTCAAGGGCCTGTCGGAGAACGACTTTATCTGTGCAGCCAAGATCGACCGGTTGCAGCAGTAACTGACAGCCCGACCGGCTGACGCGGCGCCGATCGTGCGTTTATACTCCGGCGGCCCAAACGCCCGGAGGCCGCAGGACATGACCCCCGCCATCGAAATCACCGCCCTCGCCAAATCCTTCGGCGCCACCCGCGCCGTCAACGGAATTGATCTGACCATCGCACGCGGTTCGGTCTACGGCCTGCTCGGCCCCAACGGGGCCGGTAAAACCACCACCATCCGCATGCTGGCCACCCTGCTGCGACCGGACGCCGGCACCGCCCGGGTGCTCGGCCACGACATCGTGCGTGAGGCTGGCGCGGTACGGGCAAAGGTCAGTCTCACCGGCCAGTTTGCCTCCATCGACGAAGACCTCACCGGACAGGAGAACCTGGTGCTGGTGGGCCGCCTGCTCGGTTTGTCGTGGCGGGACGCCCGCGTGCGGGCCACGGAGTTGCTGGGCGCCTTCGCGCTGACCGAGGCAGCCACGCGCCAGGTGCGCACCTTCTCCGGCGGCATGCGCCGGCGCCTGGACATCGCGGCGAGTTTTGTCGTCACGCCCGAAGTGCTGTTCCTCGACGAACCGACCACCGGCCTGGACCCGCGCAGCCGCAACCAGGTGTGGGACATCGTGCGCGCCATCGCTGCCGAAGGCACCACCGTACTGCTGACCACCCAGTACCTGGAGGAAGCCGACCGCCTGGCCGATCGCCTGGCGGTGATCGATCACGGCAGGCTCATCGCCGAAGGCACCAGCCGCGACCTGAAATCCTCGGTGGGCGCCAACACCCTGCACATCCAGCTGGTGACCACCGAGGATCAGTCGCGCGCTCGCGAGCAGCTGACCCGCGCACTCGACGCCGAGGTGCACAGTGGCGCCGATACCTGTTCATTGTCCGTGACCATCGCGGACGTGAAACGGGTGGCCGATGCGCTGGCCGCGCTATCGGCAGCGGGAATCGATATCGCCGAATTTTCCCTCGGCCAACCCAGCCTGGACGAGGTGTTCTTCGCGCTGACCGGCCACCCCGCGCAACCCACGGCCAGCCAGGACAGTCCAGCCGTGGCGCAGGAGACCGGCACATGAGCACAGACACGTTATCTTCCACCACCGTTTCCCCAGGAAAGCTGCATGCCGTGCTGTCACGCACGCCGCGCCCGGCCGTGGCCAGTGGCCTCGCGGCCACCATCACACTGGGCTGGCGCGCACTGCTGAAGATCAAGCACGTACCGTTTCAGCTGTTCGACGTGACGGCCTTTCCGCTGATGATGACGTTGATGTTCACCTTCCTGTTCGGCGGCGCGCTGGCTGGCTCACCGCGTGAGTACATCCAATTTCTGCTGCCGGGCATCCTGGTGCAGGCCATCGTGTTCATCACCGTCTACACCGGCGTGGGCCTGAACACCGACATCACCAAGGGCCTGTACGACCGCTTTCGTTCGCTGCCCATCTGGCAGCCGGCACCGATCTTCGGCGCACTGCTCGGTGATGTACTGCGCTACGGCCTGGCCGCGCTCATGGTCATCACGCTCGGCCTCATCCTGGGCTTCCGCCCCGAAGGCGGCGTACCCGGCGTATTGCTCGGCACGGCACTGGTGCTGGTGTTCGCCTTCAGCCTCTCGTGGATCTGGATCATTGTCGGGATGCTGGTGAAGACTCCGGAATCGGTCATGACCACCAGCTTCCTGTTCCTGTTTCCGCTTACCTTCGCCAGCAACATCTTTGTCGATCCCGCCACCATGCCCGGCTGGCTGCAGACGGTGGTGAGTTTCAATCCCGTCACGCACCTGGCCACCGCCGCGCGCGGGCTGATGCATGGGCAGCAGGTGCTGGCGAGCATCGCCTGGGTGCTGATCGCCAGCGCGATAGTGACGGCGATTTTCGCACCCATTGCGCTGCGGATGTACTACAAGGAGCGTTGAACGCCGGGCATCGGGGCCGGGGAGTAGATGCAGGGGAGAGTTATCCACAATTCCCAGGAAACCGGCTGTTCCCTGATACTCAAGGCATCTGCAGCTATTTGAAGATTGAGTTCTGAGAAGGGCAGTGGCCTGACAGGGAATTGTGGATAACTCTCCCCTGCATCCACTCCCCCTTACTAATCCTGCCCTGGTGAAAGTGCGCCTGCTGCGCCCGCCTCGTCCGGGCAACCTGCCGGGCACTGACTCAACACCGTGTGGGAATTGCGAACTACGGTGCCGGGCAGGCCGCCTGCCCAAGCCGCTGATCCAGTACCACAAACCGATTGGCCGGCACATTCGTGCAAACCAGCTCGGCGCCTCCCGGCCACACCACGCGAATCCGGTCAATCATCGCCGCCTGCCCCAGACCGAAGTGCAGATCGGGCAGATTCTGGCTGTTGAAGTTACTGTTGGCCTCGCCCAGTCGCAGCTGCGTCTGCACGCCATGCCCGTTGCCCACATCGGCGGTCACGAACACCTTTGCCCCGATGGCATCGGTATTCGGCGGCGCGCCGACCAGACGCACGTTGATAAATCCGCGCCCCACCCCGCTGCCACTGCGGTTCTCGAAGAACTGCAGCCCCTGCGAATGATCGAACACGGTGATATCCAGATCGCCATCGCGATCGTAGTCGAGGCAGACCACACCACGACCCTCGGAGGGCGCATCAATTCCCCACGCCGTGGCGCGCTCGGAAAACGTGCCATTGCCATTATTGATGAACAGTCGCGACGACTTGCCCTGGAATTGCTCGCCGGTCACCTGTCTGTAATAGCCCTGCTGCACGAATGTGTCGTCATCAGTGACCACTGTATCCGGAATATATCCGAAGCCGTTGACGTGGAAGATGTCGACGAAACCATCGTTGTCGAAATCGCCGGCGCAGGCACCCCACCCCCAGTAACCATGGCGCACACCGGCCTGCTCGGTGATATCCGTGAAGGCGATGCGACCAGCGGTACTGGCGCTGCGATACAACCGATTGCCGCTGACACCCCAGTTGCCCGCCGGCACCCCGGTGGGATCGAACACAGAGGTGACAAACCACTCGAGGTTGCCGTCATTGTCGATATCCAGCAGCGCGCTGCCCATGCCATTCTGGTCGGTGATTGCGGACCGGTCGGTCTGGTTGTCGAAGTACCAGCCGCCCTGCCCGTCATCGACGTTGCGCAGCGTGGCGCTGGTCTGGAAATCAGAGACCACTGCCAGATCAAGCCGGCCATCGCCAGTGAAATCGGCAAACGAGGGTGTGAAGTTGAAACTCTGATCGACGAACGCCGAGGAAGTCCGGCCCGGCCCATCCCAGGGTCGCAGCTCGGCGCCATCGTTCTTCCACAGTGCCGGCGAGGTGCCGCTGGTGCCGGTGCCGCCGGACCAATGCGCCAGAAACAAGTACGGATAGCCGCTGCCATCCAGGGGGGCGAACGACATCCCGAAGGTGGGTCGCACCATCGGCAGCGCTCCGACCTTGGCGTATTGCCCGGCGCCATCCTGCCCGTACACCGGTACTTCTCCCGGCTTGATGTTGCCGAACAGCAGCTCGCGCCGGTAGTCACCGTTGAGATCGACTATGGCCGCGCCGCTGAACTCCCGCTCCGCATCGCCCGCCAGCATTGCGACATCCTCGAAGCCCATGCCCTGCGCATTGCGGTAGAAACGCATACCCGAGCTGGCGCCTCCCGTGAAAATCAGGTCCGGCCAGCAGTCCGCATCAAGGTAGGCACCAGAAACGCCGCCGCCGATCATGGCAATCTCCAGCGTGGACTGATGCTGACTGAACCAGGTCTCGGCGCTGTAACCATGGTCGTGAGTCAGCCCGAAGGACTCCTCCTCTCTTCGTGTGAACACGCTCTGCCCGGTATTGTTGTGAGTTGCAAGCCGGTTGGTGCATGACTGCACATCGGCGAAAACAGGGCGCGCGGGCGTGGCCGGGAAGGACAGCGGCAGCTGCTGCGGATAGTCGCCTGGACGATCCGTATCCACATCCGTTGGATTGCCCTGCGACTGATCGCGGATCACGGTGTGCCCATCGGGATCATCGACGGCCTGTGGCGTCCACTGACCGATACACGATGGTTCGGCCACGCAGTCGTCGGTGAGCGCATTCAAGAATGCAACGAGCTGGCGTACTTCGGTGGCAGACAGCACGCGAACCGGCAGCGAGGCTTCGGCCGTATCGAAACTGGGAAGGGCAATGGCGGCGCGCGTGTGGCCCTCGGCATATGGGTAAGAGACCCCACCGCCGCTGAACTGTTGCAGCTGCGCGAGGGAAAAATCGAAGTTATCAACCGCGCGGCGTGGATCGGCATGGTACTGAAGCAGCTCCTCCAGCGTCTGGAAGGTACCTGCATGCCCGTATGGCGCGGTGCGCGCCACATTAAGGAGAATCGGCGTGCGGAAGGTGCCTATATCCTCCTCCACACGGGTGACGCCCCAGCGTCCCGGATCGGTATGGTCGGCACGCCCAAAGCCACGGCCAATCTGTGGAAAGCCAGCATTGTGGAAGGCCTCGTCGGTGAAGCGGTCTCCGGCATGACAGCCAGCACAGCCCAGGCCGCCGTCCGCCTTTGCCTTCAGGAACAGGCGCGCACCCTGCTTGGCATCTTCGGAAATGGCAGTGAGAGTTCCCTCCAGGTACTCGCGCCACGGCGTCTCAACAAAGATCTGCGCGTCAACAAAGGCAGCCAGTGCCCGCTGCACGTTCAGTATGGTGATGACCTCATTGGCCGCTGCCTGAGGCTGCCCGAAGCCGGCCCTGAAAAGCGCCAGCCAGTTCGCCGGACCATCAGCCTTCGGGTTGTACTGCGTATCAACTTCACCGCGCAGCCGCTGCACGAGGTGCTGACGATAGGCCGCCGGCGTGGAGTAACCAGTGTACGCAAAGCCCCGCATCTCATTGTCATTGACGATGGGACCCTTCACCGCAAACTGCTGCAGCCCCTCAAGCGCGTTCAGATCATTCGTCAGGCCCGACTCCGGCGTGCGGATGCGCTGGCCGTGACCGCCCGCGACTGTTTCTTCGTCGAGCACGAATACCCGCCCGTCGTGCATCAGGCTGCGGTCGAACAGTGCCGCGTTGAAAGTGGTGATGCTGTTGCGATGCATGTTGGGACCACCATCGGCGCTGGGGTCGAGATCCCGCGCCGCATCGACTTCACGTCCAGGTCCGATAACGGCTGCGTTCTTCGGCACCACTCCCACCGGAAGGGACAGGCCATCGCTGCCGGCGAAGTCGGTGTGATGGCAGGTACCACAGGAAACGTCGTAACCGGCCGCGAGCGTCTGCGAGAAGAACAGCATCTGCCCAAGCTTGACCAGCGGGTCGTCGGCCGGCCGCTTCCGTGCCAGGCCACGAGAAACAGCTGGATCGCCGGTGAGGTCGAGATCGACGCGAGCCAGCGTGCGCAGCTCCGTATCAAGCGCCGATGGCTGTGCCGGAGGCGCGGGAGGTGTACCTCCACTGCCGCCGCCGCTGCCGCTGCCGCAGGCGGCAAGAGTCAGCAGCGACGCAAGCACCATGCCGCGCCACGGACGTGGCCCGGCAGCGCACAGGCATGCTTCCGGCAAAGCCGGCAGCGGCTCATCAGGCCTGCTCATGCCACGCGCCCCTCCACACATGTCGCCGTCCGCCAACCCTACCCCGCGTGAACATAATCCGCCATCACTGCGGTCCCCCAAGCATAAGACGGGCGGCACGTCACATCCGGAACGGAGAAAAGCCGCTTTCCGACAGAAAGCGCGCGGTTCCTGCACCACTTTCAGCCGATGACGCGTTCGGGATTCAGCAATCTCCTCACCCGTGCTCAGTCCCCGGCTTGCGACACTGCTGACACGCCGCGATATCGACCAGCCACCCGGCCGGCCGACCGGCGGGCGGGAGGGACCGGTGAAAGTCCAGCAGAAAGTCAGGAAAAACGGCGAGTGGGATGTGCACGGGCCCGACGAGGCGGCCGGGGCGCAGCTGGTACTCGTCTTCGGCAGCGAGCGTTCATTGCGCGAGCCAGCGACCTGGTCGCGGCTGCAGGCATTCTATCCGTATGCGCGTATTGTCGGCTGCTCCAGCGCCGGAGAGATCGCCGGCGTCCGGGTGCTGGACGACTCGGTCACCGCCACCGCCATTACCTTCGACAACAGCCACGCCACCATCGCTGGCGTACAACTCACAGAAGCCGCCGACGGGGAAGCGCTGGGTTCGCTCCTGGCCTCACGTTTGCCGGCGCAAGACCTGGTACATGTGCTGGTGCTGTCCGAAGGACTGAACGTCAACGGCAGCGCGCTGGTGTGCGGTCTGGCAGCCGGCCTGCCCGCGGGTGTGGCCATCACCGGCGGCCTTGCGGGCGATGACGTGAGATTCGAGCGCACCGCAGTGTGTATCGACGGTCCGGCCACCACCGCACAGATTGCCGCCATCGGTCTGTACGGTCCACAACTACGAATCGGCCATGGCTCCCTCGGCGGCTGGGATTCATTCGGTCCCGAACGCCAGATCACCCGCGCGCGGGGCAACGTGCTGTACGAGCTGGATGGAGAGTCGGCGCTCGACCTGTACAAGCGCTACCTCGGCGATGATGCCGCCGGCCTGCCCGCAGCGGGCCTGAACTTCCCTCTGGCCATCCGCGCAGCCAATCCTGATTCCACGCCCGTTGTACGCACCATCCTGGCCGTGGACGAGCAGGCCCGCTCGATGACCTTCGCCGGCGACGTGCCGACCGGCTGGCGTGCGCGACTGATGCAAGCGACTTTTGAGCGCCTGCTGGACGGCGCCACCGGCGCAGCGCGCGCCAGCCGGCCGCATCCCGACTGCGACAAAACGGATCTTGCCATTCTCATCAGCTGCGTCGGACGCAAGCTCGTGCTCAAACAACGTGTTGAAGAGGAAATCGAGGCGGTACGCGAAGTACTGGGCAAAAACACCGCGCTCACGGGATTCTATTCGTACGGAGAAATCGCCCCGCTCGCACCCGCCACGCGCAGCGAACTGCACAACCAGACCATGACCATCACCACAATATCGGAGTGTTGACATGCATCCCCTGCTCGAGCGCCAGTTGCGCAACGCCTTTCCACACATCCAGGTCGACGATGAGTTCGCCGGATTCCTGCGCGCGGTCGATGCCGCCTATGTAGCGGCGGACGAGGACCGCGCCCAACTGGAGCGCTCGCTGCACCTGACCTCCGGGGAACTGTTCGAGCGCAATCGCCGCCTGGAGGACGAACTGCGCGAGCGCAAGCGTCTGGAACTGGAATTGCACCTGGCCGAGAAACTGCGCGCGGTGGGCCAGCTTGCCGCCGGCATCGCCCACGAAATCAACACCCCGGTACAGTTCATCAGCGACAGCCTGCAGTTCCTGCAGGCTGCCTTTACCGACCTGTCTGTCCTGCTGAGCGCCCGCGAGCAGGCCATGGATTCAACGATAGATGCAGCACTGAAGGCGAAGCTTGCCAGCCAGAATGCCCAGATCGACCTGCCCTTCCTGCGCGAGGAAGTGCCCGCAGCGCTGCAGCGCTGCCAGGACGGCACCCGCCGTGTCGCGGACATCGTGCGCGCACTGAAGGAACTGTCCCATCCCGGCAGCAGTGAGCAGCAGCCCGCCGACATCAACAAAGCCGTCAGGAATGCCCTGATCGTGGCGAGCAACGAGATCAAGTACGTGGCCGACGTTGAACTGCAGCTGCAGGACTGCCGCGAGATACCCTGCAATGCCAGCGAGATTCAGCAGGTACTGCTGAATCTCATCGTCAACGCCAGCCATGCCATTGCCGCCTGCAAGGACCGCCAGGGCGGCAAAGGCCTGATCAGCATTGGCACCCGCGAGAGTGGCGATGAACTGATCATCACGGTAGCCGACAACGGCACCGGTATCGCCGATAGCGCACGTGAGCGCATTTTTGAACCGTTCTTCACCACCAAGCCCGTAGGCAAGGGCACCGGCCAGGGCCTGCCCATCGCCCACTCACTGATTGTGGAACGTCATGGCGGGCTGCTGAGCTTCGAGTCCACGCCCGGCAAGGGAACGACCTTCAGCATCCGCCTGCCGCTGGCCGGTCGTGAGGCGGGCCGGCTGGCCGCAGCAGCCTAGCGCCACCGGGCTGCCGGCATTCCCGTATCGGACATCAGAATCGACGACGTACGCTGATAACGTACCGGCGCAGGCGCGGATCACCGTAGGTGCTATAACCATTTGAGGATCCAGTACCCGCGATAATCGGCGGAATACGATCGAACAGGTTCTGGATGTTCAGCGAGAACTCCATGTCTTCCAGCCATCCGGAGGCAAAGTGCGACGAGTTGCTCACGCGGTAGCGTGCGAATACATCGTGATAGGTCTGACTGGAAATCATTGCGGAACCCTGATTCAGCATTGCGGTATTGATTGCACCCTGACTGGAGCCGGCCGCGTAAACGCGGTACGAATCAAAGAACTGCGCGTTCCAGCCCAGCGTCCATGATCCTCTCACCCAGTCGATGCCGGCATTGCCGCGCCACTGCAGCGGTCCATTGTTGAAGCCGGCCAGGTCAAGCGCCGGAGCCTCGGGAACGGGCCGGCGCTTGAAATGCGGCTGCCAGGTCGCAAGCGCGTAGAAGTGCAGCTCGCCGACGCGGTCGCTGCGCCATAGATAGTCCGCCTGGAAGTCCCAGGCTTGCACTTGTGCCTCGGCAACATTTACGCTGCTGACATTGATCGCCTGTACCGGACCCGCCTCGAACCCGTTTGCGATGTCCTCTGGGGTTAACTCACCGCGTGTCACCCGGCCCGCTGGCAGGGAATCCTCAAAGAACAGCACCTCCTGTCCGTTCAGCGAGGCAATCTCGTCGACCTTGTCGATACGGGTGCAATCGACCGACAGGCGAAGATCCTCCATCCAGGGCGGCACAAACACCACACCGACAGACCAGGTATCAGAATCCTCTGGCCTGAGATCGGGATTGCCGCCGAAGGTATGCGCGATGAGTCCG
>JAJFKF010000135.1 GCA_021773365.1 Gammaproteobacteria bacterium
CGAGCAGGCTCAGCGCTTCCTCGTCAGCCAGATCGAGGCGCATGAACAGCGTCTCTCGGCCGCAGAGCAGAGGCTGGCGGATTTCAAGAAGACGAACGTGGGCCTGATGCCGGGGGCGCAGGGCGGCTATTTCACCCGCCTGCAGGCGGAGATGGACGGCCTGAGTCGGGCGAGAGACCAACTGGTCATCGCCGAGCGCCGACGCGATGAACTGCAGCGTCAGTTGCGAGGTGAGCAGCCGGTCACCAGCAGCGCGTCCGGCTCCACGGCGCAGGGCGGTGCTGGCAGTAACGGAACCGCAGCCCGCATCCGCGAGACGCAGACGCGCCTGGATGAGCTGCTGCTGCGCTTCACCGAGAAGCATCCCGATGTGATCGCGCTGCGCGAAACGCTGGCCGGGCTGCAGGCTCGACGGGAGAAGGAGCTGGAGGCGCTCAAGCGCGGCGATCCGGGCGCAGCCGCAGACAGCGGACTGGCCGCCAACCCGGTCTATCAGAATATCCAGCTGCAACTGAACCAGACCGATGTGGACATAGTCGCGTTGCGTGCCGAGGTCGGCGATCGGCAGGGCAAGGTGAGTCAACTGCGCCGTCTGGTGGATACCGCACCGGAGGTGGAAGCGGAGTTGGCCCGTCTGGATCGCGACTATGAAGTGACCCACGCGCAGTACCAGACGTTGGTGGAGCGGCTGGAACGCGCGCGCCTGTCCGAGCAGGCCGAGGAGACCGGGTCA
Organism: Gammaproteobacteria bacterium; assembly: GCA_021773365.1. GTDB lineage: Bacteria > Pseudomonadota > Gammaproteobacteria > Steroidobacterales > Steroidobacteraceae > JAJFKF01. The sequence goes on from JAJFKF010000135.1 coordinate 734, forward strand.
GTGCAGTTTGATATTACCAATCCACCTGCCTCGCCCTTTGAGCCGGTGGCCCCGAAGCGTGGGCTGCTGGTCGTAGTGGTGCTGTTTCTGGCGGCGGGCGCGGGCGGTGGACTGGCCTGGCTGCTGCATCAAGTGCGGCCGGTGTTCGGCAATATCCGCCAGCTTAATGAAGTGACCGGTCTGCCTGTGCTGGGCATGGTGAGCATGACCTGGATCGAGAAGCACAAGGCGCGTGCGTTCAAGGGTACCTTTGCCTACGCCACGATGGCAGGCGGGTTGTTGCTGCTGGCTGGCGCCGTGGTGGTTGTACAGCGTCCGGCGGCACAGCTGCTGCAGCGTCTACTCGGCTAGATCGCAGGAGTTCAAGCGTCGATGAGTCTGGTCGAAAAAGCCATCAAGAAGATGCAGCAACAGTCGCAGCGCAGCGGACTGGCCCGTCCGCCTGAGCGCGTCTTCGGCACGCTGGTCAACACCGGCATGCGCAATATCAGCATGCCCGATCTGGCCGAGCCGCCGGTGCCGGAGCGCATCATCGCCATCGATCTGACGGCGTTGCGCGCCGAGGGCCTGTTGCCACCGGAGCATCAGGAGCGGCAGATTGCCCAGCAATACCGCCAGATCAAGCGTCCACTCATCGCCCGGGCGCAGGCCCGCGGGGCCGATATCGCTCAGCGGTTGATCATGATGGCCAGCGCCATGCCCGGAGAGGGCAAGACGTTCACAGCGATCAACCTCGCCTTCAGCATGGCGCGCGAGAAGGACGTGAGGGTGCTGCTGGTGGATGCCGACACGCCCAAGCCGCATATCAGCAAATTGTTTGGCGTCGATGGGGAGCCGGGATTGCTCGACGTATTGCGTGATTCGGGCAGCGATGTTGAAAACGTCATTCTGGGAACCGATGTTCCCAACCTGTTTGTGCTGCCGGCCGGGCATCGCGGTGACAATGCCACTGAATTGCTGGCCAGCGAGCGTATGCGTGAGGTGCTGGCGCGTATCGTCGAGCGTGATCCGAAGCGCATCGTGCTGTTTGACTCGCCGCCGCTGTTGATGACCACCGAATCGCAGGTGCTGACGCAAATCGCCGGGGAAGTGGTCATGGTGGTGCGAGCCGGCTTCACGCCGCAAAGCGCCGTGCTTGATGCACTCAGTCATGTGGAGAAAGAAAAGTCGGTGGGTTTGATTCTCAATCAGAGCATGGATACGGGTACCGCGCGCTATTACTACGGTTATGGCTACGGCGATGCCGCCACGCCGGAAGCGGACAGCGGACAATAGTTAACGAAGTACGGGAGAGCTGGAACATGCTGCACAATATTCTTCGCCTGGGCGCTGGCGCGGCGCTGATCGTTGCAACGACTGTCGGCATGCAGCCGGCGGCAGCGCAGTCTCGCGGCATACCGAAAGTTGCTAGCCAGTCTCAGAATCAGCAGACCGGGCGCACAACTGAATTCGGGTTGACGATCGGAGGCAGCTGGTCGGACAACATCACTCTGTTACCAGGCGATGGAATAGATGGTGTGACCGGCAGTGCCGGTATGAATCTCGGCTTTCACCATGAGCGTCGACGCTTGAAGACTGATATTGATGTCAATGCTCGCTACGAGCACTATATTGATAATGAGTTTGACAGTGAAGTTCTTGGTGGGCTGAATGGCTCGCTGGTATTTGGTTTGGTGCCCAAGCGCGTTGAATGGTTTGTGCAGGACAGTTTTGGGCAGGTGCGTATCAGTCCTTTTGCGGCTACGACGCCCGATAATCGCGAAGACATCAACTATTTCACTACCGGGCCGGATATTACGCTGGCGTTGACGCGTAGCACCGCATTTCGTTTGTCAGGGCGGTACTCCAATGTCAATTACGAACTTACCGACCTCGATGCCAATCGCTTCGGTGGTACGCTTGCGTTGATCCGCGGCCTGAATAGCCCTCGCAGCATCTCGTTTCAGGCCGGTGCCGAGCGGGTGGAATTTGACACAATGAGTTTCACCGGCGGATATGACTATCACTATGCTCTTGTTCGATACCAGGCACGTGGCTCGCGCACGGACCTTACTGCTGATATTGGCTACGGCGCAATCGCGGATGGGGGAGAGTCGTCAGATGGCGTGCAGCTACAGCTTAGCGCTACTCGCCAGCTTTCCGCTTCCTCAAGCCTGCGGCTGGATGCTGGGTCTCGCTTCTCGGACGCTGGCGAACTGTTCCGCTCGGGGCAAGACAGTGGTGGGGTCAGTATCGAGACTGGCGCTGCACTTGCTTCACGCGATGCGTTCGAGAGCCGATATGCCATCTTTGGCTGGGATTTTAGTCGTAACCGTACCGGCTTCGGTCTGAGCATTCGGGGCAGCAATGATACCTATGAGCAGACCCGATCCCTGGATCGCAAGCGATTCGGTTACGAAGGGTACTTTACCCGTAGACTCTCGCCGGTGCTGGGATTGCGTCTGCACGGCGCCATGGTGAACGAGAAGTTCGATCTTTCGGGCTTCGATAGCGATGAACTGCGCTTGGGGGTCGCCTTGATTCGGCAGGTGGGCGCCACGCTGCAGTGGACGGCGCAATTCGATCGCATTGACCGCGACAGTTCTCTGGTGGCAACCGAGTACCAGGAAAATCGCATCTCGCTGTTTCTTACCTGGACCCCGCTGGCACGCTGAGAGGTCTGCGTCCGATGCATCTTCTTTCATGTTGATCGAGGTCACGCCGACGGCGCCAGCGCAGTGGGATGCGTATGTAGAGCGGCACAATCAGGCTACAGCGTATCATCGTGCCGCAGCGGTCCATATAGGACTACACGCATTTGGGCTGCGCACGTCATTCCTGACCGCGCGGAATCCCAGCGGCTCTATCCGAGGCGTGCTTCCACTGGTGGAGCAATCCAGTGTGATGTTCGGTCGCTTTCTGGTATCGGTACCTTTTTTGACCTACGGCGGTATTCTCGCGGACGACGATGAAGTAGCTGCTGAGTTGGCAGGGCGCGCGGCAAAACTTGGGTACGAACGCAAGGCTCGTCATGTGGAGCTCCGTCACTCTGCGCCGATGCCGACGCTGTCACTGCCCGAACGGTTGGATAAGGTATCGATGGTGCTACCCCTTCCTGATTCTGAGACAGCCCTGTCCAAGGCGTTGGGTTCGAAGCTGCGCTCGCAAATTCGACGTGCTGAACGTGAGCAGCCGCAGGTGGTTTGGGGAGGCGAGGAGCTCATTCCACAGTTTTATCGTGTATTTGCTGCTGGCATGCATCAGTTGGGTACGCCAGTGTACCCGCAGCGATTCTTCGAAGTGGTGTGTCAGGCGCTGCAGGAGCGCTGTAGGCTGCTTGTGGTGCGGGTCGATGGACTGCCTCAGGCAGTCGCGCTGGTAGTCAATCATGGGCGTCGGATCGAAGTGCCGTGGGCAGTGGCTACCCTGGAGGCCAAGCGCAATGCGGTGAATATGCGCATGTATTGGGAAATGCTTCGCTACGCTATCGACCGCGGTGCGGAGGCATTCGACTTCGGGCGCTCAAGCTTGAATGCGGGCACCTATAAGTTCAAGGCGCAGTGGGGTGCGCGGCCGCATCAGCTGCACGGGCACTATGCGATGGCTGGTGATGCTCCCCTGCCGCAATTGAATCACTCCAATCCGAAGTACGCGCTGGCGACAAGGGTCTGGCAGCGGATGCCCCTTTGGTGTGCGAATCTGCTGGGACCGCGGATTGCGCGGCATCTGCCGTGAGTGACTTCCGATAATGAGTATTACGGCGGTTCTGGTGTTCGCGGTCTATCTGCTGGGCTTGCTCCTTGCTTTTGGTCGCCATCCAATTTTCGCATTGTTCTCCTACTTATGGATCTTTTACAACGACCCCACCAGCAGCTGGTGGGGTCAGGACTTGCCGGATTTGCGCTATTCACTGGTCGCGGCGCTCGTTGCCTTGATAGCCGCAATTCGTCTGAAGGATGTCCGTACCAGCACCTGGAGCGCGAGCGGCGGCATGAAATTGTTGATGCTCTATGCTGGTTGGACATGGGTGCAAACGTATTGGGCTGTTAATGTTCCCGCCCATGTGCAGGGGGCGACACTATTTACAAAGTACGCCATTCTTTCGTACGTCATTTACAAGATAGCCTGTGATCGGCAGAACATAGAGCGATTTCTCTGGGCGCATATCGGGGGGTGTTTTCTTTTCGGCTGGATGGCGTTTCGGATGAATGTTTCTGGAAGGCTGGAAACGATTGGCGGTCCCGGCGTGGATGATGCCAACCTGCTAGCTGCGCACCTGATTACCGGGTTGGTCATTGCCGGACTAATGTTCATCGGTATTCGTGGCTACATGCGCTGGGTGGCGTTTCTGACGCTTCCATTTATGATGAATGCAATCATTCTTACCCAGAGTCGCGGGGGGTTTTTGTCCATGTTTGCTGCGGGAGGGGCTGCCCTCTTCCTGTCTCCCAAGCGGTATAGATTCTTTGTTACGGGCGCGGCAGTTCTTGGGGGGGGGTTGTTGCTCATTCTTGCAAACGAGGGATTTTGGGAGCGTATTTCCACGATATTTGAAGGGTCTGAGCAAACTACCGAAGAGACTCGAATGCAGCTGATAAAGCCGCAGCTAGAAATGTTTAAGGATCATCCATTTGGCGCAGGGCACCGCGGCAACGAATTTCTCAGCCCTCAATACATGCCCCCCGAGCTACTATCGAATTCAGGTCGACGCTCAGCCCACAATACTTTTATGGCCGCGCTTGTAGATCAGGGTTTCGTGGGCGCGATATCGTTGATCCTTATGTACTTGTGGATGGCGGTAACTTTGTTGCGACTCAAGCGTATGGACAAGAAGGGGCTGCCTGTGGAGCTGGGCTTGATGCGTGCCGCCGTGGGTGCTGCGCTCGGCAGTCTGTTTGTGTCTGGGTTGTTCTTGAATCTGCTGAAAACGGAAGTACAGATATGGTTGATGGCGGTGTTGGCTTCTTTGGCTGCGGTCAGCACCAAGGCGATTGCCCAATCGGCCGAGACTTCGGGTCGACCTCCTGCTCGAGTTCAATCTAGGGGTGGGTATGCCAAGAAAGTCTAAGTTTCGGATTATCGCCGGTAACCTCTGGCACAACGCTATGGCGCGCTGGCGGCTGGCACGTGGTGACGTGGCTTCGGACATCGGTTCCACTCACCAGTCCCTGTCAACGGAACAGAGCGTTGAATACATCGAACGGGTATATCGAGATTACCTCGAATTTGGCCGTCGGGGTCCTGCGGAACTGCAGGGCAAGCGCATACTGGAACTAGGCCCAGGTGACAATCTTGGGGTGGCGCTACGCCTTTATGCGGCTGGCGCGTCCCAGGTCATTTGTCTGGATAAGTTCTATGCCCGGAGGGACGAGGAGCAACAGAAGGCAATCTATGCCTCCCTGCGGCAGCAGCTGACGGTCGCAGAGCGGGCGCGGTACGATACCGCTGTCGATTTATCGGCCGGCATCATTTTTGATCCCGCTTGCATACGGTACATTTATGGCACACCGGCAGAGAGATGCGCCGAGCTTCTTGGAGAGGAGTCGGTGGACATCGTTGTTTCTCGGGCGGTGCTGTGGGAGATTCACGACATTGACGGGGCGCTCGCAGCCTTGGATCGTGTTCTGCGTCCGGGCGGTGTCATGCTTCACAAAATAGCGTGTCTGGATTGGATGTTCAGGCAGAATGGTTATCATCCGCTCGAATTCCTGACGGTCCCGGATTGGTTGTATCGGCTCATTTCGCAGGACTCGGGTAAGTCAAACCGGTGCACCATTGATTACTACCGTCAGCAGATGCAGACCCGCGGATATTCTGCTGAGTTTCAGATTGTCCGTGTGGTGGGCTGTGCGGATGAGTTCGGCCCCGGCGTTTCGCGCCTTGTCAGTGGCACACATTACTCAGAAGAGACTCTGGAATTGCTGCGCCAAATTAGGCCGAGGCTTCAAGGTAGATTTGGCCGCCTCTGCGAGGAGGATTTAATGGTCGAGGATATGTTTATGGTTGCTGTCAAGTCGCGCAACGAGAGTGCCGCGCAAGTCGCGGGCTGAAGCGGACAATATATGCGTACTACGGAAGAAATTCGTGAGCACTATGAGGTTGAGCTGGAACTCGCCGATCGCCTGCGGCATGCGCCCCGTGAGCAGCGCGCGCGGATGTATGGGCAGGTTTACGATGAGCTTTTTCGTCGGGTAAGAAGTCATCCGCAGCTCATGCGTAAGCACAGCACTGATGAAAGTGACGACGCCGTCGCGGAGAGGATGGCTTTGCTGAAGGGTTTTCTCTGCACGGATACCGTGTTTTTGGAGATTGGAGCGGGAGACGGCAGCCTGTCTCGCCGAGTTGCCAAGGATGCAGCTAAAATCTATGCGTTGGATGTCTCCAAAGAGATATTGGATATTCCCGCCGAGCGAAATATGGAGATGGTGCTATCAGATGGCTGCTCTATCCCTCTTGCGGATAATACCGTTTCGTTGGCGTATAGCTACCAAGTCATGGAGCATATCCATCCTGACGATGCGCTTGAGCAGCTCCGCAATATTCACAAAGTTCTAGTCCCGGGTGGGCGCTATCTGTGTGTCACGCCCAATCGCTTGAATGGACCACATGATGTATCGCGGTATTTTGATTCCGTTGCCCGTGGATTTCATCTGAAGGAGTACACGTACGGTGAGCTTGGCCAGCTATTTCGTTCGGTTGGGTTCGCGCGTGTGGAGGCCTATGTGGGATTAAGTCATCGCTATGGGCGGATTCCGCTGCGAGGCCTGCTAGCCCTCGAGGCCACGCTGGATGTGCTGCCGCACCGCTTGCGGCGTGCGATTGCAAGTCTGCCAGGCATACGGAATCTGCTATTTATCAGTCTGGTGGGCGTCAAGTAGGCCAGTTGATGATTACTGGCAGTTTATCGTCCCGGGTGTCACTTCCAGAGCAATCTGCATCGCAGCATGGCTTGCTTATGATTGCCTACTGGTATCCCCCCGAAAATGAATCCGGCGCGCTGCGACCCTACCGCTTCTGCAAGTACCTGCCCCAACATGGATATTGGCCGCATGTAGTATCAGCCAACCACGATGTAGAGACTCAGGGTGTTCTGCGCACGCCGGGGAATGCCTATAGGGCCAGCAGCTTGTCCCGACTCTTCTGGAGGGCGGTACAGCGTTTGGCGCCCTATAACGACCGGCTTGAATGGATTGCCGATGGATATGGTGCCGCGGCAGCGCTAGTGCTGAGAAAGCGCATTCGGGCTATTGTTTCGACTTCACCGCCATTAGCTACGCATTTGGTTGCCATGAGGCTGAAGAAGCGTTTTCGTCTTCCATGGATTGCTGATTTCCGAGATCCCTTATGGGGGAATCCGTTTCGTACTCGTCGTTGGGGATCAATATGCGACCAGTTCGTAGAGCGGCTGATCATACAGAAGGCGGATGCAGTAATAGTCAATACTGATGCCGTAAAGCGTTTGTTATCCGAGCATTATCCGGAATGTGAAGAGAAGATTCACGTCATTTGGAATGGCTACGACCCACAAGACGAACTTGTATCTGCTCCTATTCCGGCTCGCAGCTTTCGCAAGATAGCCCACTTTGGATCCATCTACGGTGGCCGCCATCCTGGCCTGCTATTGGAAAACGTTGAGCGCATGCTGGCAACCGGTGCCCTGCAGGCAACAGACTTCCGCATTGAGCTGGTAGGCTCCTTCGATCGCGACGCGCCCTGGTTGCGCAGCCGTCAGTGCGCCGCCCTGGTTGCGCGCGGCTGCCTGGAATTTCACAATGAGGTCTTGCCTCAAGCGGTGGCACACGAACAGATGGCAACAGCCGACTATCTGCTGTTGCTCGACCTCAACGAGCGGGGTACGGGCCTTCAGGTTCCAGGCAAGCTTTTTGAGTACATACGAATTGGCAGGCCAATCCTTGCATTGACGACCCACGCTTCGCCTGTAGAGCGAATTCTCAAGCGAAGCGGAGTGCCGCATGCCTGTCTGTACAGAGATGACGGTCCTGATGAGACATGCCGTAAGCTGGCAGAGTTTCTTGTTCTGCCTACGGTCCCAGTATTGCCAAGCGAATGGTTTCGCGAGCAATTTGACGCCACGGTACAAACAGGGCAACTGGCACAAATTTTCACCGGCTTGTTGTCGGTTGCAAGGTAGAGGCGTGCGTAGACTGAAGTGCGTGTTTTTGCGGATTTGTGAACTGTTTGGTCTGTTTCGGATCACCGAGAGAATCTATGCCGGGCGTCTGCATATCCTCTGCTACCATGGATTTTCGCTGGACGATGAATGGAAGTTCCGGCCGCAGCTTTTCATCAGGCCCGAGACCTTCGCTGGACGCCTGGCCAGAATTAGGCGGGCAGGATTTCATGTTCTATCTTTGGAGGAAGGAATTGCACGACTGCGGCAAGGAACTCTGCCTGCCAAGGCGGTCGTGATTACAATTGATGATGGCTTCTATAGTACATATAGCGTGGCTGCGCCATTGTTGCGGCAGTACGCCATGCCGTCGACCGTCTATGTCACGAGCTACTACATGAGTGAGGCCGTTCCGGTCTTTCGTTTGGCCGTGCAGTATCTATTTTGGAGGGCGGGCAGCAGGGCGTTGGATTGCGCTGAGTTGCGAAAGATATTGGGCAATGAGCAAGTGATTGATAGTCGGGAAGACGATCAGCAAGCTCTTATGTGGAAGTTAATTGCATATGGTGAAGAGTTGCAGAGTGAGGAGGGCAGGCAGGATCTCATACGCAAGATAGGCAAATTGCTTGAGCTCAATGTTGAGCTCCTGTATGGCGCTCGCCTTCTTACATTGATGTCCGGTAGTGATGTCGCAGAACTGCCGCAGCTGGGAATGGATGTGCAGTTGCATACGCATCGCCACCGCTTTCCAGCAGACAAGAGTCGAGCCTGTTTTGAGATTGACCTAAACCGCACGCAACTACAACAGGCTACGGGTCGAAGGGCGGACCACTTGTGCTACCCGAGTGGGATTTTCTCTGTCGATCAATGGCCGTGGCTGGAGGAATGGGGGATCAAGAGCGCTACGACATGCCTTCCGGGCCTTAATAGGTGGAATACTCCTGTTTATGGGCTCCGCCGATTCCTGGACAGCGAAGACATACTTGAAGTGGAGTTTCGCGCCGAAATGGCTGGCTTTAGTGAACTGCTTCGCAGTTTCAAGAGGCCTTTTGTCGGCAGCTGAAGACGGTGGAACTCGCCTTTTCGAGTCTCGATTCGGAGACATTTGCGAGTCTCTTGCGTTAGGCTACTATGGGGTTGAAATGGAGTGCGAATTGCAGGTGCGTTACGTCAGTTAAGACCCGAGTACCTTATGTTGGAGGAAGGAATTATGAGGAAAGAATTCTGTCGCGCGTTGATTGTTGCTGCGCCGTTTGTGTTCGCCGTGGCGCCGTTGCAGATGGTATCCGCGCAAACTATTGAGCTGGACGATTTTGAGTCCGGCTCGATCAGGATCATCAATCCGGGTGAGTCCAGTCCTTCAGTGAAATTCCTGTGGAACCAGTATGAAGGAGATTTTTATGCGGGCCCCGATCCGGGTATAGAAAGCATTACGACTTCTCAGGCGTATCATGGTACGCATAGTCTGAAGATTGATGTCACGAGCGGGAACGTGTATTTGCAGTTCTATCCAGCTACCAGCTTCTGGAATTTCATGCATAGCTATGTTCAGCCGTCTTCCGGCTGGACGGCAAACACGTACAACGCTATGCGTTTCTGGGTGAAGGTCCCGCCGCAAATTCGGAAGGCAAGCGGTGGAAAGGAGAATATTCAGCTGGGCACCTATGTGCGTTCAAAGAACGGCGATCGCAATTCCCAAGGAAGCCACTACTATCACTTCTATAATTTTGAACATACCGGTGAGTGGGAGCAGGTAATATTTGACTCCCATCCAACGTACCTGATTGGGGCCGGTGGAAATACTGAAGTGGGGAATGTCGAGCAGGTCGGCTCGGGCTGGAACTACATGGACGGGCTTACCCGATTCTACTTTGATGGCCAAGGCTCGCTCAGCGGTCAGGCTACTTTTTACTTTGATAAGTTCGAACTTTTTACTCGCCCGGCAAACGAAAATATCGAGCAGGTGTATAGCCTGCACGGTGTGTATGTGCCTGGATCGAACAGGGTCCAGGTTGGCTGGGCAAGGCGAAAGAACCAGGATACGCTTGCCTACGAGGTACGCTACGCCTTTGAGGATATTCATGCCCTAGGTTGGGACAATGCTACTCCTGCGCCTGGTGGGTCCATTTCGGGAAATGGCAACGGGGCGTACAACTTAATGGAGTACTCGACCACGGGTATCAGTGTTTCGGGCAAGAGCATGGTGTACGTTGCAATTAAACCAAAAGACTCCAGTCTTTTTCGCCAGATTGCCCTCCCTACGACGTCGCAGGCCCCGATAGCTCCGGAGCCCCCGGGGGATGTGCAAGTCGATTAAGTCCCTGCGAGGCCGCTTTGCCTGCTCCAACGCGGGTGTGAGGCGGTAAACTTGCTGCAATTGTGACCAATCCGGCGGTTTCACCGCCGGATTTTTTTTGATCCTGCATAATCGGTATGCTGCCCAGTATGGGCTGGGTAACTGCCTTATGCGGGCTGCATCGCCTGGTCCAGAGTAAGTCACGACGCCTCCAAGGTTGGGGCAGCATTGAGGGATGCGGGTCTAATGTACAGTCAGCTACTAAGCCGCGCGGCATTGCAGCTGCTATTGCCATCTACGCGTAGTCACTTCTGGCCGCATGCCCGGAGTATGAGGCAAGGGCGGCATTATGGGGTCGAAGGGACAGTAAATCGTGTCACGGTTATCCGTCATTTCGAAAAACAGCATCTGAATCAAGATGAGGTCTTGGTCCTTCTGACCGAAGATAGGGCCTCCCGACCTGATAAATACCAAATAGTCATACCGCCCAACGCCAACAGCGCTATCTGTGGTGTGGAAGAGTTTCGTGAGCGCGTAGTCTTGCGTTGCCTTGCGCGGTGGTTCGGTGTGCCTGTGCCTGTGCCTGTGCTTAAAGCGCATGACATTTCACGTATGTTGTTGAATCGATGTGGGAAAAATATGCAAGATGGGCATAATGACGCGCTGCCGGCCCATGAACCATTGAGCGTGTCGCCGAAGGCAGTGATACGTTTCTATGTTTACAACGACCTTGGCGAGGTTGATTGCTTTGCTGGGGCTGCGTAGGCAATGAACGTGAATGTTGCACTTGTGTCAAGGTTTTGAGCTGAAGGATGTAGATTGGATATTTCCTTTATCATTTTGACTTGGAATTCGCATCAATATGTCGAGAGGTGCCTGGATAGCATTGTACGTGCCCTGGGTCCAGCTGGGCTGGACTATGAGGTTTTGATGCTCGACAACGGCTCCGGCGACGGCACGGTAGAGTTGTTGCGTCGTTTGGAAGAAAAATACCTGGATCGCCTGGTTGTGCACTATCGCCCTGAAAATCTCGGCACCACACGCTCCCGCAACATTTTGCTCCGGGTCGCTAGGGGTAAGTTTGTTTGTGTTATGGATAGCGATGTGGAGTTTGATCCTGGGGTATTCGAAGAGATGCTGCCGTATCTTCGGCGGGATCCGCAGCTCGGTATGGTCGTACCGCGTATTGTCTATCCGAGTGGTGCCTGGCAGAAATCATTCGATCGTTTTCCAACAGTCTGGGGGAAAATAGAGAGATTCTTCCGTCTTCGTGAGATCGAGGAGCGTCAGGGGCAGGAGTTGAAAGGTCATGTCGAGCCTTTTGCTGTGGACTACGCTATTTCTGCGTTCTGGTTGATGCGCCGGGAGATGATCGGAGTGGTCGGCTTGTTGGATGAGCGAATATTCTACGCCCCAGAAGACGTGGACTACTGTTTGCGAGTCTGGCGCGCTGGCTACCGGATTCTTTATGTGCCATCGGTGACAATTACCCATCATACGCAGGAAATCTCCCGCGGATTCAAGCTCAATCGTGCCAAGCTGAGCCATGTGAAAGGGCTGATCTACTACTTCATAAAGCACCGCTATCTTTGGCGCCGCCCGCGTTTTGCATACGCCCAGACAGACGGCTGATCTTCATGTGCGGCATAGTGGGTATTGTCGATACGAATCGCGCTCCAACTGACGCAAACCTGGACGCGATGTTGGGTTGTATCACCTATCGAGGTCCGGATGGCGTTGGAAAAATGTGCTTGCACCCCGATGGCGTAGCTTTGGGGCACCGCCGACTGAGCATCCTTGATCTTTCGACAGCTGGTCATCAGCCGATGGCCTGTGCCAATGAGCGCTTCTGGATTACGTATAACGGTGAAATTTACAATTACCTGGAAATTCGCCGGGAGCTGGAGGGGCTGGGACACGCATTTCATTCCGGAACTGATACCGAAGTGCTATTGCGCGCCTATGAGCAGTGGGGAGCGGAATGTCTGGACCGCTGCATGGGCATGTATGCATTCGCAATTTGGGATCGTCAAGAGCGAACGCTGTTCGCTGCTCGGGACCGCCTGGGAATAAAACCCTTCTACTATCGTGAGACCCCTTCGGGGTTGGTGTTCGCCTCGGAAGTCAAGTCAATTATAGCGCTTGAGGGCATGGCGCAGGGTGTGCAGACGGATCTGATCGATGCCTACATGGACTTCGGCTACGTGCCTGGTAGGGAGACGTTGCATAGGGGAGTACAGCGACTGTTGCCGGGTCATACGCTGAAGTGGAAGGACAGGCGCACTACGGTATCGAGCTATTGGGAGTTGGGGTTCGACTGCGCGGCGCCGACCCGGCAGGCAGACTATGCGGATGAGGTTCGCCAACGTCTGAAGGACTCGATTGCACTTCATCTGCGTAGTGATGTGCCATTGGGAGTCTTTCTCAGCGGCGGGCTGGATTCCAGCGCCGTTGTAGCCTTGCTCTCACAGGGAGTTAGTCGGGGCCTGAAGACTTTTTCAGTGGCTTATGACTTCGGCCCACAGTATGACGAAACTCCCTATGCTCGTGAAGTGGCACGGGCGTTTGGCACGGATCATCACGAGATACGGATTCAGCCGGAAAAATTTGCGGAGTTCATACCTCAGTACATTTGGCATATGGATGAACCGGTCACGGAGGCGGCAGCGATATCCTTGTACTACGTATCCCAGCTTGCTCGAGAGCAAGTGGTGGTATGCCTGAGTGGCGAGGGGTCAGACGAACTATTCGCGGGTTACGATCTCTATTCATATAACCTCGCAATGCAGCGCGCCCGCCGCTTCGCTAGTGCTACGCTATTCTCGGGTATGGCCAAAATTGCTGGGCGGGTTCGACGCTTGAGCAAACTTCAAAAATACCTGCATTTGGCTTCTCTTCCGCTGGAGCAGCGCTATCGCGGCATCTCCGGCTATGAGCAAGCCAAGAAGAGCCGCCTATACAGTGCTGGGTTTGCGGGCGGGGCAGGTGCTGGTTCGGCGAAGTGCGCCGCATTTATAGAGTCATTGTTTACTCGCTCGCGTGGCTGGGATGATCTGAGTAGGATGCTCTATTTCGACACCAAGACTTGGCTGGTTGATGACTTATTGATCAAAGCTGACCGTATGAGCATGGCAACCTCGATCGAGTTGCGAGTTCCGTTTCTCGACCATCGGCTTGTCGAGTACGCTGCAAGTTTGCCTTCTGAATGGAAGATCCGCAGCGGTGAGACTAAGTATGTGTTGAAACGCGCATTGCAGGGCATGCTTCCGGAAAAGATTGTGAATCGTCGAAAGATGGGATTTCCGACGCCATTAGAATTGATGTTTCGTGGCCAATTGTATGGCTACGCGAGGGATCTTTTGTTGTCTAGTCGCGCGGTCGAGCGCGGCTACTTCGAGCGCACGCAAGTCGAGCGGTTGTTGACCGAGCACCGTAGCGGTCGGGCGGCGAACCACCGTGAAATCTGGCAGCTGGTGGTGCTGGAAGAGTGGCATCGCCGATTCGGCTACTGAGCCGAATGATGTGACCACATGCTGACTGTCTTTCAGAATTTCCATACCGATCCGGTGCGCCGCGCGCCGCTTATGCAGCTTTATGCCCGCTACGGCCTAGCGATGGTCGATGAAACCTCGGAATACGATGTCACGGAAGTGGATTGGATAGTCAACAGAGCTCGTTTCATCGATGTGGAGCGTGCCAGCGGATTTCCAAATTTGCGTGGCATAGTCGTCCTGGGAACCGATGACTGGATGGTGGATCTCGGGTCTCGCCCGGAGATTGATGTGCTTACTCTGGATGAAGACCGGGGCTACGAGGTGGCTGAACATGCTCTGGCGTTGCTGCTTGTCGCGCTCAAGTGTCTGCCTGCAGCCGGTGCGCTTAGGCGAAAATTGTCTCTCGGAGGCCTGAAGAGCCTGCTCATGTCTGCTCCAGCAGGAGAGACGCAGGGGGCTCACAACTGGGCTGGAATGCGAACCGGCACCATTTACGGCAAGAAGGTGGGCATCGTTGGATATGGCCTGATTGGCCGCGAGATTCACAAGCGTCTGAGCGGATTCGGTGCCAGTATTTTCTACTATCGTCGGTCCCGATATCCTGCAGGGGTTGAACAGCGTTTGGGCATGGAGTATATGGCGCTGGAAGCAATGTTTCAGGGCTGCGATGCGATTTTCGTGCAGTTGCCCTTGACGCCCGATACGATGGGGCTAATTTCCGCTTCTCTCCTGAGCGTAGCCAAGTCAGGCATGGTGTTGATCAATTGTGGGCGCGCTGCAGTGGTGGACGAGGCGGCGCTATACCAGGCACTCAAGCGTAGGATCATCGGGTACTATGCGGCTGACGTTTTTTGGCGCGAACCCATTACTTTGTTTGATAAGTTTCTGCGACTTGATAATTGCTATATAACGCCGCATATGGCTGAAAGCTTGGCTGATCGCAAGCACGACATGCTTGAAAATGCATTGCAGTTAATTAGAGAACATCCGGAGCGACTCCATGATTGATGCGTCTGAAATCAGATCCAGCTTGCTGGATCGAGGGGTGGGTTTTCATGTCATGCGTGGGCTCTATTCTGTGCAGGAGGTTGATTCATACAGAACGGAGTGCGAGCGTTTCATGCGCATTGGAACAAAGATTCGGGAGCGGATCACGACCGCTACGATGCCGGACTATGTCCACCCTCGCTCGCACGATCAAGAGCAGCGTACAGCGCGAATCTACCAATATTTCCATAATCATAGTAATGACGCGGTTGGCCGCTTTCTGCAACGTGCCATGGCGATCCGCAATGAAGTTGAACAGGCATGGCTGGGTGATCCGGTGTATTTGTCTGAGCAGAAGGCGCTATTCGACTATGTAATTGTAACCCAGTACTACGGCAACAAGGGAATGCTGGCCAAACATCAGGACTACAGTGGACCGGCACCGTTTCCGTTGATTCAGTTTTGGGTGGTGCTGTCTCAGCCCGACGAGGATTACCAGGGTGGCAATCTTGTGTTGTATTCGAAGAACGGTCGGCGTCGAAGGGTGGAGCACGATCTAGCGGTTCGCAAGGGCGATGCTCTGATATTCGACAAGTCTTTGTTTCACGAGGTAGAGCTGACACAAATCGGTTCAAAGGAGGGCGCGCTTGGACGCTGGAGTGTTCTCATTGGCGCACGCGCGCCATGCGACAGCTTCTGGCAGGCGCAGAAGAAGCGATGGCTGTATGGACCGCCACTCTATCCGGTGCTGGCCTGGGGCGCCCGTACTTTGAAACGGCTGCGTGCCTGACAAGATGACCGTGCGGCTGAATGTCTTGGCTGTAAGCTATCTGTTTCCCAACCGAGCCCAGCCGGCATATGGGATATTCGTTCTCAATCGGCTTAAGGCAGTAAAGCGACTATGTGACCTCAGGGTTATTGCGCCAGTGCAGTGGTATCCCTTTATTCGCTGGATTCGCGGTTCCCTGTGGGGCGGGTACGTGCCTCGCCGAGAAAGTATTGCCGATATCGATGTTTTCCATCCGCGTTTTGCAGTCATTCCTCGATACTTCAAGTGGATTGATGCGCTGTCTTTTGCATTTGTTGCTTACCTGATTGCCCGGGGTTTGCGCCGGAGAGAGCAGTTCGACTTTGACCTTGTGGATGTGCATTGGACATACCCTGATATCGTTGCAGCCTGTTGGCTGGCGCGGCTATGGAAGAAGAAATTTGTTGTCACGGTGCGGGGTCATGAGGCGCTTTATCTTGGGGAAAATACATTGCGCCGCCGTCTGGTGGCCCGCTACCTGTGTAAGGCGCACGCAGTTGTGACTCTCAGCGCGGAGTTGCGTGATGCTGTGATTGGGCTTGGGGTCGCTCCGAGCAGGGCCCACGTGATTCTGAATGGGGTGGATACTGATCATTTCCGTTCTTTGGACCGAGCCGCCTGCCGGACTCGGTTGGGCGTACCAGCGCATTGCAAGATGCTGCTCAGCGTGGGGCGCTTGAGCGAAGGGAAGGGTCATCAGGACATTATCGCGGCATTGCCGGGGCTGTCACAGTCTGAAAATGTGCAGCTGTACATTATTGGGGGAGTGAATCCAGAGGATGATTTCGAGTTATCTCTGCGAAATCTGGTAAGGCGGCTGAATTTGAGCAATGTGCATTTTGTCGATGGTATAGGACATGAGGCGCTGCCGCTGTGGTATAGCGCTGCCGACCTGTTCTGTCTAGCCACTCGCCGAGAGGGCTGTCCGAATGTAGTCCTGGAAGCTCTGGCTTGTGGTACTCCGGTTGTTGTTGCCAGGGTAGGAGCGATTCCTGAATTTGTCGAGGAGGGGCGCAATGGCTCGCTGGTCGATCTGCGCTCCGGTGCTGGTTTTTGTCCGCCACTAAACAGTGCGCTTAGTCGATCATGGGATCGGGCGGCTATTGCCCAGGACATGCAGCGGTGGAGTTGGGGGAGTTGCGCGGAGCGTGTTCGCGAAGTCTACGGTACGGTACTCGCTGATGTGACCAATCAGAATGGGTAATGAAAGCGGGCCAATGCGGATTTTGTATCATCATCGAACGCTCGGCGATGGAGCGGAGGGTATTCATATTCGGGAGATGGTGCGGGCTTTTCGTGCTCTAGGGCATGAGGTGCGCGTAATCGGTCCTGCCGGTGAGGCGGCCCCGCAGCCGACCGGAAAGTCCAGGCGGCTAAGTGCGCTGAAGCGTGCAGTGCCGGGGGCATTGTTCGAACTTCTGGAGATTGCATATAGTGTCTACGCATTTGTCCAGACTCTGCGCGAAATCTTTCGTTTCAAGCCAAGTTTTATTTACGACCGCTACATAACCTTTAATGCTGGCGTGGTGTTGGCTGGAAAGTTGGCCAATGTTCCTGTGTTGCTGGAGGTAAATGCTCCGCTGGCTCTGGAGCGAAGTGCTGAGCAGGACGAACGCCTGTTTTGGCGTCGCGTGGCCAAGGCGATGGAGCGGTGGACGTGTACGCATGCCGCCCGGACAATCGTCGTTTCCACTCCGCTCAAAGAATATCTGGAGTCGATAGGCGTGCCGACTGGGCAATGCTTTGTGATGCCCAACGGCGTCGATCCGCAACGTTTTGTCCCGCGCGCTGGCGATGCTCTTCTGCGGGCTCGCGTGGACATCCCAGAGGAAGCTTTTGTCGTGGGGTTTACTGGCGTGCTGAGGCCGTGGCACGGACTCGATCTGCTACTTACTGCCGCTTCGGGCTTGGTGCGGCAAGGGCTGAACATCTACGTACTGATCGTGGGTGATGGGCCTTATCGGGTGTCCATGGAGGAAATGGCTCGCTCGGCAGGCATAGGCGATCGGCTTCGTGTTACCGGCCGCGTGCCGCACGCGGACGTTCCCAACTATGTGGCGCTGTTCGATGTGGCGGTAAGTCCGCGCGCGACGTTTTATGCCTCTCCGATGAAAGTTATCGAATACATGGCGCTCGGGAAGCCGGTGGTTACTCCGGATACACAGAATTTTCTGGACATTCTTGATCACAACCGCAGTGGCGTGACTTTCAGAGATGGTCAGCCACAGGCGCTGGAGCAGGTGCTGGCCGCTCTGTACGGATCCGCAGATACGTGCCGGGACTTAGGGGCGCAGGCACGCCAGAAAGTCGAGGCGCGACTAAACTGGCGATGGAATGCGATTAGAAGCTGCCAGTTGGCGCAGTTGCCACTAATAGTGGGATCGAGCGCGTGAGAATCGTTGAGCTGGTAAACAACCTGGAGATTGGCGGCACAGAGCGGTTGGTGGTTGACCTGTCAGTTGCCTTGCAGCGCAAGGGTCATGTCCTGACGGTAGTTTGTCTGCGCGGCAAGGGCCCGCTGGTTCGGCCGCTGGAACAGGCCGGAATCGAGGTCTTGGCCCTCGATAAACGAGAAGGGCCGAGCCCAGCCGTGGTATGGCGCCTGGTTCGGCATTTGAGGCAGAGGCAGATCCAAGTGGTGCATACGCATAATCCGCTGGTCCATCACTATGGATTGGTTGCGGGTCGTCTGGCGGGTGCAGGCGTGATCATCAACACTGTGCACGGCTTGGGCAATGTCGCACAAAAACCAGGAGCGAAGGAACTGCTGTACTCCCTGACTTGCCGATTCAGTAACGGCGTGGTGGCAGTGTGTCCCATGGCGTATCGCTCCTTTAGAGAGGGCGGAATCATCCCTGCAGGAAAGCTGGTCGCCATCAACAATGGCATTCCAGTTGATGATTTTGTGACTGTTCAGTCACGCCCAGTGGATGGAAACTTCGTATTTGGGATTGTTGGCCGTCTAGTGCCGGTCAAGAACCATCAGTCATTGCTGGAAGCCTTTGCACTGGTAGTGCGCGCCAAGCCCAATGTCCGACTTGAGGTTCTGGGCGACGGCCCGTTGCATACGCAGCTTCAGGCGCAGGCAGCCGCGCTCGGTATCGCGGAGCAGGTTCAATTCCATGGCTATCACAGCGATGTTCCGGGATTTTTGGGGCAGATCGATTGTGCGATGCTGTGCTCTCTGAGTGAGGGCCTGCCACTAAGTATCCTGGAGGCGATGGCGGCGGGTCGCCCGGTCATAGGTACGGCAGTGGGAGGCATGCCGGATCTGGTTAATGAAGCCTGCTGCGGATGGGTATGTCAGGCAGACCGGCCTGCGGACCTTGCCGAGCTTATGCTGCGCATGGAAGCGGCTAGTGCTGAGGAACGCGCGGCTATGGGCGCGCGGGCACGGCAGCTGGCTGTTGAACAATACTCTCTGGACCGGATGGCTGCCGAGCATGAGCAGCTGTTCGAGCGTCTGGCACGCTAACGCATGACAGATTCACCGCCAAAGCCGCAAGACGGCAGCGCCTCCCGAGCGGTGTTCTGGGTGCTGGCGGCACGCCAGGGGGAGCGTCTTCTCGGAATTATCAGCATCGCCATCCTCGCCCGTCTACTGTCGCCGGCGGACTTCGGGTTGGTCGCCATGGCCACTTCTGTTGTAGCAGTGGTGGAAGTAATCTCAACTTTCGGCTTCGACTGGGCTGTAGTCAGACTAGCCGAACCTACGCGTGCGCACTATGACTCGGCGTGGACACTGCGACTTCTGTGCGGGGTCCTCGTTGCTGTGCTCCTGGCGGCAGCTGCTTACCCTGCCGCAATGTTGTTTACGCATCCAGAGGTGGCGTGGATTATCGTGGCGATGGGGGCCAGCAGCCTGCTTGGCTCCATGGAGAACATATGGATGGCGGAGTTTCGCCGCCACAGCCAGTTCGAGCCCGAATTCAAACTGCGTATGGGCGCAAAGGTGGTTGGGTTCATTGCCGGGGTTGGCTGGGCGGTGATGACCCATTCATACTGGGCGCTTGTGGTAGGTGCGCTTTCTTCAAGGGTAACTGCGACATTTTTAAGCTATCGTCTACATGCATCCAGACCGCGTTGGGATCTGTCAATGCGTGGCGATTTGCTTAATTTTTCTGTCTGGCTGCTGTTGGGGAACCTGGCCGAGACGATACGCACGCGTTTCGCAGACATGTGGCTGGGGCGAAATATCGGCTCTCGCGGGGTGGGCTTCTATTCGATGGCATCGGAGCTCTCTACGCTGGCGACCAGCGAGCTCGCTGCCCCCATCAATCGTGCTGTCTTCGCTAAGTATGCACAGCGTAGCGGCGATGTTCCCGCTCTACGCCAGGGCTATTTGCGCGTATCTGGGCTACTATGGTTGATCGGTGTGCCGGCCGCGGTGGGGACTGGGGTGTGCGCCGAGCCGATTGTGCGCGTCCTGCTCGGGGATCAATGGGATCAGGCGGCACTGGTTCTACAAATCCTGGCCGCGGCCGGATTATTGGGCGTTATTACGGCAAATACGCAGTACGTGTACTGGGCGCTTGGTCGTTCGCGCTTTGTTACCAGTCTGTCCGTTATCGGATCGATTGGTTTTATATTCTTCACGCTGATTTTGGGCCAAAGGTACGGTCTGCTCGGTGTTGCCTGGGCGCAGGTGGTGGCCTCTGGTATCGTCGCTGTAGTCAACCTTACGGCGCTGTTTCGTACGCTTGGTATGACGCTCGGTGATTTCATCGCCCGGAACTGGCGCGTTGTGGCCGCCAGCGCGGCGATGGGGGCCGTCGTCATGTTCGTGGGGGGGTGGTTCGAAGAGCGCCTATCTGGATTCGAATGGGTGCGCCTGACTGCAATGGTCGGCGCCGGTGCGGCAAGCTATTTCACGGTGCTGTATCTGCTGTGGATTGCCGGCAGCAGGCCGGAGGGAGCGGAAAGCGAGGCGTTCTCCGTACTTACCCGCTATGGCCAGCGGGCAAAGAAGGTTGTATTCGGTGGCGGCTGATAATGCTGCAGCAGAATAAGGGCAAGAAACGACGATATCTATTTGGGTAATAAAAAATGAAGGTCTCAGTAATTATTCCTGCATATAACGCTATCACCTATGTTTGTCGTGCGCTGGACAGTCTGAAGTTACAGACCCGGCCGGCCGATGAGATCATTGTCAGCGACGATGGGTCTGTTGATGGCACGGCGGACATGGTGCGCAAGTGGGCACAGAGCTGTGGTTATTCTGTCGTTATCGTGCAGGGCAGCAATGGCGGCATCGCAGCAGCTCGCAATCGTGCCCTTGCGGTAGCCACGGGTCAGGCAGTCGCACTTCTTGATGCCGATGATGAGATGCTGCCCGATCAGCTGAAGTTACTGATGGCGGGTCTTGAGCGATTCGAAGATGCAGCGCTGGTGTGTGGAGATGTGCTGACTCGATATGAAACCGGTCGGGAGATCGCAGGTAACACCTCCCGCAACCTTGCCGAATACGTGGACGATGCCGGATTCGGAGAATGGAAGAAAGTGAGGGATCCATTCCGGGCCAACGTTCGCTGCAACCTCATTCCAAACCAATGCACCGTGATTCGGCGCAGTGCATTGGAGGCATGTGGGCGCTGGGACGACGTCTTCCGCGCCGTCGAAGACCGTGACCTTTTCTTACGGCTTGCCAAATTTGGGGGGTTCTATTTCCTGCCTGAAACCCTGGCTGTCAAGTACGAGCGAGAGGCCAGTGTTTCCAGAAACAGGTTCATGATGAGCGCGTATCAGTTCAGGGCCTTGAGCAAGGTCCGTACTTATGCCGATTCCACGGCGGAGCTTATGGCTGCGATCACGGATGCTGCACATGAGTACATCTATCATGCCTCCTGTCGCGGAATGGGTGCGTTGCGTAGCGCGCGAAAGGAAATTCGCAGTGCTGGCATCCAGCCTAAGCTGGGGGAGCTTGTAAAGAGCTGGTTTCGGGCGCTTAAAGTTGGAGCCAAGCCGAATCCATCGGCGTAGTGGTACAGCGGAAATGCTAGCAAACACAACAGAGAGCTCTATGAAAGGGCGAATGACTCATGCCTGTCTGGCGGCAGCCGTCGCGGTTGCCGCCGCAATTGCGACTGTATGCATTTGCCTGCAGATACCCGGAATCAGCGTGGATATTGCCAGGAACTATAATGAGGGCTGGATGCTCCAGTTCGCTAGTCGGCTGCTGGAAGGCATGCCATTGTATGCTGACTCGCAGGCGCTGATGGTCAATAATTATCCACCCTTGTGGTACCTATTGTTGGCAGCGTTTGGCCGTATTGGGCTTGAGATCAATGCTGCCGGGAGAATGGTCGAGTTTGCGGCGTTCTTGAGTTGCGGTCTATTGGTGTACCTCATTTCTATGCGGCTGGCGCTTGGCAGGATTGCTGCGCTGTCTGGCGCTGCGGTTTTTCTTGGCGCTACCACGGCATGGGTTCCGAGCTACATTGGTATCAACGATCCGCATTTTCTTGGTCTGGCGCTGATGTTGTGCGGAGCCTGGCTGGCATTGAACCGTACTACGGGGTCATTGCTGATTGCGGCGGTAGTGTGTTGCGTCGGCGGATTCGTGAAGCATTCTCTGCTGGCTGTTCCGGTGAGTATTTTCTTGTGTTTCCTGTTGACGGACCGACGCTCATTCTGGATTTTTTCAATGGCCCTGGGCGCCTTCGTTGCCCTCGGTCTGGTTATTTGTACGGCGGTTTGGGGGTCGGACTTCTGGGGCGGAATTTTCTCGGCGCGTACTTATGAGCTATGGCGGCTGCGGCTGCATTTTGAACAGCAGGCGCTTTTTTATATTGCCGTGCTTGTCGCCGGCGTCGTTGCGATTTGTATAGCGCGTGCTCATAAGCTTTTGCTGTGGCCAGTCATCTATCTAGCCGTCTCGGTGTTGCTTGCCATGATTTTTCAACTTGGTGCCGGCATATCAGGCAATCACAATTACGATACCCTGGTGGCCTTTGCTCTGGTTTTTGCTGCTTCCTTCGGCCATGTACTGCATGGAGCCCCTGGCAAGGGGTTGTGGATGGCTGGTGCTGCGTTAGTCCTGCTGGTGGGGACTTTCGCAAGAACGGCCGAGCCGCTCTTTGAGCATTTCTCGGCACGAGCAGACAGGCAGTCAGCGGCCTTGGAAGTGGTCCGGACGTTGCGCGGTCTCGAGGGGACGGTGGCGTGTGAGGATGCTGTTCTGTGTATGCGGGCAGGCAGGTTTTCGGAGCTGGACTTCTTCAATATAGGGCAGCGCCTGCAGGTTGGAGAGCTTTCGATGGAAGAGCTGTTGGGGATATTCCATGCCCGCAATGTAACGGCTATTCAGTTCTTCGGTGTGCCGGGGTCTTCCGATCGTCTGACGCAGGACCAGATAGCTATCCTGCTGGCAGCTTATCCGCGTCAGCTGGTGTCTAATCGTTACTATAGTTTATATGCAGTTGAGCAAGGCGACTCACTATGACAGATCTTCCCCTCGTCTCTCTCGTTCTCCCCGCCTACAATGAGGCTGGCGTGCTGGACGACAACATCGCGGAAATCATGCGGTACCTCCGTACGCTGGAGGCGAGGTATCACTTCGAGGTTTTGCTGGTCAATGATGGAAGTCGCGACAACACGGCCGAGGTGGCAGATGCGTTGGCGGCCAAATATTCCAGCTTGCGCGCCATCCATCACCCGTCCAATTTCGGTCTCGGCCAGGCATTCAAGACGGCCTTTGCGCAGTCCCGCGGCGACTATGTGGTGACGCTGGACGTGGACCTGAGCTATTCGCCGGATCACATCGGCTTGCTGCTGGAAGAGATTCAGACCACCCGTGCCAAGCTGGTGCTCGCTTCGCCCTACATGAAGGGCGGCCGCCTGACCAACGTGCCCTGGCTGCGCAGGACCCTGAGCGTCTGGGGCAACCGCTTCCTGCGCCGCTTCGCTCGTGGCGGCATTTCCACCATCACCTGCATGGTGCGCGCCTACGACGGAGTGTTTATCCGCTCTCTGGTCCTGCGCAGTACCGGCATGGATATCATGCCGGAGGTGGTCTACAAGACCATGGTGCTGCACGGGCGGATCCGGCAGGTTCCGGCTCACCTGGACTGGACCCGGCAGGTGTCTGCCGGCCCGCCGCGGCGCTCCTCCAGCATGCGCATCGTGCGCCATATCTTTGGCACGATGATTTCCGGTTTTATCTTCCGGCCCTTCATGTTCCTGGTGGCGCCGGGCCTGGTGATGTTGCTGTTCTCCATGTACGTGAATATCTGGATGGTCATCCATTTCTTCCGGGCGCTGTCGGCCTTGCCTGCCGAGGTGCTGGCGGCCGAGGGGCCGTCGGCCGCTCTGGCCCAGGCCTATGCCCAGTATCCGCATACCTTCATCATCGGTTTGCTGGCGTTGATGCTCTCGCTGCAGCTCATCGGCATGGGCGCGCTTGCCCTGCAGTCCAAGAAGTACTTCGAGGAGGTGTTCTACTTGGGCATCTCGCTGAATCGCTCGGCCCTGAAAGGCATGCGGGACGAGTAGCTTCAGGCGGAAGTCGTCGGGGCGGGGCGGCGGGTGATCGAGGCGCCGCCCTTGCGCCAAAGTGACGTAGTTGACCGGATACGGCCGGGCCCCTGTGAACCATGCACGTAGTATCGACAGGGCGATTCCCTATACTGCGCGCCTGTTCCGCCAACCGTCATAAGTAAAACAGCGCGTGCCTGACTCCCAGCCAGTTTCCCAGTCCAATCAATCACTTTCAGGCCACTACGCCGTTCTGGGCGGGGGGGTGCTGGGGATGTTCCTCGCCT
This sequence comes from Gammaproteobacteria bacterium, assembly GCA_021773365.1. Taxonomy (GTDB): domain Bacteria; phylum Pseudomonadota; class Gammaproteobacteria; order Steroidobacterales; family Steroidobacteraceae; genus JAJFKF01. The sequence continues at coordinate 25,188 of JAJFKF010000135.1, forward strand.
TGCAGCTTCGCCGCCGCGGGGCACAGGTCACTGTGCTGGAGGCCGCCGGCCGGGCAGGGGGGCTGGCTGAGCCGGATGTCATAGGGGGCTATACCTGGGACCGCTTCTATCACGTCATCCTGCTGTCGGACCTGCACACCCGCGCCCTGCTGGAAGAGCTGGGGCTGACCGACAGCCTGCGCTGGGGCGTCACCCGCACCGGCTTCTACACCGACGGTAAGCTCTATTCGCTGTCCGACAGCCTGGAGTTCCTGCGCTTTCCCCCGCTTTCCCTGATCGACAAATTCCGCCTCGGTGGCACCATCTTCCTGGCCTCACGGCTGAAGGACTGGCGGGCCCTGGAGCGCCAGGGTTGCGTGGAGTGGCTGCGCAAGTGGTCGGGGCGCCGGGTAGTGGAGAAGATCTGGCTGCCGCTGCTGAAGAGCAAGCTGGGGGAGAACTACCGCATTGCCAGCGCGGCCTTTATCTGGACCATCATCGCGCGCATGTACGCCGCGCGCCGCTCGGGACTGAAGCGCGAAATGTTCGGCTACGTGGATGGTGGCTATGCGCGGGTGCTGGAAGCCCTGGAACGCAAGCTGGTCGAGGAGGGCGTGCAGATTCGCTACGGCGCGCGCGTGCAGCAGGTCACGGATGACGGCAATAGCGTGCGTGTAAGCCTGGACGGTGGACAGGAGGAGACCTTCGATGCGCTGGCAGCCACCGTGCCCACCGGCGCCATCGCCAGACTCTGTCCGCAGCTGGACGCTCAGGAGAAGACCCGGTTGCAGGAAGTGACCTACCAGGGCATCGCCTGCGCCTCCATGCTGACCAGAAAGCCCCTTGGCCCTTACTACGTCACGAACATCACCGACCGCTGGGTGCCCTTCACCGGCGTCATCGAGATGACGGCTCTGGTGGATCGGGAGCGCTTCGGCGGCAATTCGCTGGTGTACCTGCCGTGCTATCTCACGCAGGACGATGCGTACTGGCGCAAGAGCGACGAGGATATCCGCGAGGAGTTCCTGGCCGCGCTGGAGCGGATGTATCCGGACTTCCGCCGCGAGGATGTGCTGGCCTTCAATGTCTCACGTGCCCGCCAGGTGCTGGCCATCTCGACGCTGGGGTATTCACAGAAGCTACTGCCGCCAGTACGCACCTCGTTGCCCAATGTCTTTGTCCTGAATTCCGCGCAGATTGCGGCGGGCACGCTGAACGTTAATGAGACGTTGGGCGTGGTGCATGAAAACCTTGACACGCTGGTGCGCGGACTGGCCGCGAGTCCTGAAGGACCAACGAGAAGCGCCAACGAGAAGCACCAACGAGGAGCCCGCTAATGACCGCCCCCGCCAAACGTTGCGCCAGTGTCTCGCTGGACCTGGACAATCTCTGGTCCTATCTGAAGATCCACGGTTCCGATGGCTGGGCTTCGCGCCCCTCCTACCTGGACCGGTTCGTGCCCTACATGCTCGAAGTGCTCGAGCGGCTGAATCTCAAAATCACCTTCTTCATCGTCGGCGTGGATGCGGCCGAGAGCCGTAATCATGCCGCGCTGCGTTCGTTGGTGGATGCCGGCCACGAGGTGGGCAATCACTCCTTTGAGCACGAGCCGTGGCTGCACCTGTACACCCACGAGCAGTTGGAGAAGGAAATCGGCGATGCGGATGCGGCCATCGAGGCGGCGACGGGACGCAAGCCGGTGGGCTTTCGCGGGCCGGGATTCAGCTGGTGCCCGGAGCTGTTGTCGGTGCTGGAGGCACGCGGCCATGCCTTCGATGCCTCGACACTGCCCACGTATCTGGGGCCGCTGGCGCGCGCGTACTATTTCTGGACCGCCAAACTCACGCCGGAGGAGCGCGAGAAGCGCAAATCCCTGTTCGGCAAGTTCGCCGACGGCCTGCGACCGGTAAAGCCCTACTACTGGTCCCTGGCGGGCGGCAAGCAGTTGCTGGAGATTCCGGTGACCACCATGCCGGGGTTCAAGACGCCTTTTCACTTCAGCTACCTGGCCTACCTGGCGCGCGTCTCCGAAGGTCTGATGATGGCGTACCTGCGCACCGCGTTGGCCGCCTGCCGGGTCACGGGCACCGAGCCGAGTTTCCTGCTGCATCCGCTGGACGTGATCGGCGGCGATCAGGCGCCGGAGCTGGCCTTCTTTCCGGGCATGGACATGCCGAGTGCGCGCAAGACAGCGTTGCTGGAGAAGGTGCTCAAGGTGTTGGGCGAGCACTACGAGCTGATTTCGATGGGTGAGCACACCACTCGCATCAAGGCGAGCGGTGCACTGCCCGTGCGCAAGGCGGCCTGAGCGGACATGTGCGGTCTGGTTTCAATTCTTCATCTCGACGGCGGCCGGCCTGATGCTGGCGTGTTGCGCGCCATGGCGCAGCGCATTCGTCATCGCGGACCAGATGACAGTGGCGAGTATCTGCAGGGGCCGCTGGGCCTGGCGCATCAGCGCCTGTCCATCATCGACTTGACCACCGGTCATCAGCCGATGAGCTTCGATGGCATCACCGTCGCCTTCAACGGTGAAATCTACAACTACGTGGAGCTGCGCGAGGAGCTGAAACGCGTCGGCCATCAGTTCCGCACCACCTCCGACACCGAGGTGTTGCTGCGGATGTATCTGCAGTACGGCACCGATGCCATCGCGCGGCTGAACGGCATGTTCGCCTTCGTGCTGTTCGACGAGCCGCGCGGGCGCATTGTTGTGGCGCGCGATCACTTCGGTATCAAGCCGCTGTATTTCCACCGCAATGCGAAGCGATTGGTATATGCCTCGGAGATCAAGGCGCTGCTGGCCGACCCGGACATCGCTGCCCAGGTTGATCCCCAGGGGCTGAACGACTACGTAACGCTGCAGTACACCCTGGGCGATTCCACGCTGTTCGCGGGTATCAGGAAACTTCCGCCGGCGCATTTCGAAGTGGTGTCGCTGGCCGATGGCGCCACACAGCGCCACCGCTACTGGACACCGTCGTTCGAGCCGGACTATCAGCGCAGTGAAGTGCAGTTCGTGGAGGAGTTGCGCGAGTTGCTCAGCGACTCGGTGCGCCAGCAGATGCGCAGTGACGTGCCGGTGGGCGCCTATCTGAGCGGTGGGCTGGATTCGAGTACGGTGACGCTGCTGGCAGCGCGGGAAACCTCCACCCCCATCAAGACCTTTACCGGCGCCTTTCGCGAGGGGCCGGAATTCGACGAGAGTGACTATGCACGCGCGGTGGCCGGGCAGTGCGGCGCGCAGATGTTCTTCGTGCATCCCACCGAGAAGGAATTCGTGGACCTGCTGCCGAAGCTGGCCTACCACATGGATGAGCCGGCAGCCGGTCCGGGCCTGTTTCCGCAGTTCATCGTCTCGAGGCTGGCCGCGCAGCATGTGAAGGTGTGCCTGGGCGGGCAGGGCGGCGATGAGATCTTCGGCGGCTATGCGCGCTATTCAATCGCCTACCTTGAGCAGGCGATCAAGTCAGCCATACACGGTGACAACGAGGAGGGTGAGGAAGCCATTGCCCTGGCGCAGCTGGCGCCGAACCTCGCCTGTCTGCGCCAGTACCAGCCGCTGCTGCAGCGCTTCCTGGGCTCGGGTCTGTTCGAGGCGCCGGAGCGGCGCTACTTCGCGCTGATGGACCGCAGCGAGGGGGCGCTGGATGCTTTCAGTCCCGCCTTCCGCGAGCAGTATGGTCAAGGCGGGGGGCATGAAGGAGTGTTTGCCCGCTTCCGCGCCATCTTCAACGAGCCGGACACGACCTCGTACTACAATCGCATGCTGTACTACGACATGATGACCGGCCTGCCCTCGCTGCTGCATGTGGAGGACCGGGTGAGCATGGCGGTGTCGCTGGAATCGCGCGTACCGCTGCTGGATCCGCGCATCGTGGAGCTGGTCGCCCGGGCCCCGGCCCGGATCAAGTTCCGCGGCGGAGAGATGAAATACCTGTTCAAGCAGGCGATTCGTGACCTGTTGCCGCCCAAGGTCTTTAATCGGCAGGACAAAATGGGCTTTCCGGTTCCGCTGCAGCACTGGGCGCGCGGGCCGGCGCAGGAATTTTTTGCTGATGTCCTGCTCTCGCAGCGAACGCGTGAGCGGGGTCTTTTTGACATGGCGCGGGTGGAACGTCTGATGCGTGAGGCATCGAGTTTCAGCCGTGCTCTTTGGGGATTGCTGCAGCTGGAGCTGTGGCATCGTGAGTTCATCGACGCCGGGGGTACCCGGTCTATGGGAGTGATCCATGCCGCTTAGTTTCAAATCCGCCGACGACTACCAGTGGTCGCTGAAGAAGATCGCAGTCATCGGTCCGGGTATCGTCGGGATGCCCATGGCCGCCCTGCTGGCTGACGCCCGCATCAAGGAAGGTTCGGACACCCCCGCGAAGGTGGTGGTCCTGCAGCGCAACTCGCGCACTTCCGGGTGGAAGGTGCCGGCGATCAATTCTGGCAAGTCGGTGATCGGCGGCGTCGAGCCGGCGCTCGACAGGGTCGTCGCCGAGTGCGTCAAGGAGGGCATTCTCTCCGCCAGCCACGAGTATTCCGCAGCCACTGACGCGGATCTGATCCTCGTCTGCGTGCAGACCGACAAGAAGGGCTTCGGCCCGGACTACGGTCCGCTGTTCGAGGCCCTGGAAGGCCTGGCCCTGGTGCTGAAGAACAAGCCGGCCGGCAATATTCCCATCGTGTGTTTCGAGTCCACGCTGGCGCCTTCCAGCATGGCGACGCTGGTGAAGGATCATTTCGCCAAACACGGCCTGATCGAGGGCAAGGACATCCTGCTCGGCAACAGTCCCA
>JAJFKF010000136.1 GCA_021773365.1 Gammaproteobacteria bacterium
AAGGTGACCCTTACACCGAAGGCTTCAGCCGCCTATCCTTGTGCGACTGCTCCGATTGCTACCGGCTGGAGCGACAGTTGCCGGGTGGGATTCGCACCCACTGGGACGCCGTGCCTTTCCACGGCGCACGAGAAATGCGGGCTGACCTTCGAGCGGAAGATTCCGACGCAGGGCGGGAATGTCGAGGCTATTTCGGCTGGGCCAGCTCGATACTCACCGGACAATGATCACTGCCCATGACGTCCGGATGAATGTTTGCCGCTTTCACCAGGCTGCGCAGCTTCGGAGAAGCGAGCACATAGTCGATCCTCCATCCCACGTTGCGCGCGCGCGAGTTGGCGAAGTGGCTCCACCAGGAGTAGTGGCCGTTGCCTTCCGTGAACAGACGAAAAGTGTCGATGAAACCGGCATCGACAAAGTTCTGGAAGCCCTTGCGTTCTTCGTCGGTGAATCCCTTCTTGCCGCGATTGGGTTTCGGGTTGGCCAGGTCGAGCTCGGTGTGGGCGACGTTGAGGTCGCCGCAGAAGATGACCGGTTTCTTTTTCTCCAGCAGCTTGCAGTAGGCAAGGAATGCCGGATCCCAGTGTTCGAAACGCAGCGGCAGGCGACTGAGATCTTCCTTGGCGTTGGGCGTGTAGACGGTGACGACGTAGAACTTCTCGTACTCGGCGGTAATGACCCGACCTTCCTCGGCGCTGTCGCGCTGCAGCTCATCGGCAAAGGTGAAACGGCTGGCGAAACTGTCCGGGAGACCATTGGTTACCTGCAGCGGTTCGGTGCGCGAGAAAATGGCCGTGCCGGAGTAGCCCTTCTTGACGGCGGAGTTCCAGTACTCGTGGTAGTCCGGCAGGTCGATTTCCACCTGATTGCGTTCGGCCTTGGTCTCCTGCAGGCACAGGATGTCCGGCTGGTGTTCGGCGAGGAAGGGCTGGAACAGCCCCTTTTTCAGCACGGCACGGATGCCGTTGACGTTCCAGGAATAGATCTTCATTCGTTTGGTTTGACAGAGTCTGGTTGATGGGGCGCAAGCACCATGCTGCGCGCGGTGAGATGATCGAACTCCGGCGGCGGCGCCCGGTGCAGCAGGCTGGGCAGCATGGTGGTAACCACGGCATAGATCACCAGGCCGCCGTAGATCATCGATGAGATGGCGAACTCGGCTCGGAGAATCCCGGCGATGACCAGCGTGAACACCAGCGTGGGCAGCATGGGAATGGCCACGCGCATGCCGTGGCGCCGTGACTCGCCCAGCGCCAGGTGGCGGTGTGAGCCGACGGAGAACAGCCGCAACGGCACGATGGCGGCGAGGAAGCCCAATCCCACCAACAGCGCCATCCAGCTGAAGTCCGTGGCTCTCAGCTGCAGGCCGGCATAGAAGAAGTAGAACGGCACGAACAGCGACGCCAGCGCTTCCACCGCGTGCAGCATCTTCTCGTTCTCGGTGGCCGCCATCTGCGCGCGAAAACGCTGTGCCACCACACCGACCAGGAAGGCGCCGACCAGGTAGTACACGCCCAGCGCCTTGGTGATCAGGGCGCAGGTCACGGCGACGATGATCAGGAAGGCGAAGTCGGATTTTGGCGCGTAGGGCACGATCAGGCGCGCGAATACGCGAAAGGCGAAGGGCAGCACGGCAATCAACGCCAGCAGCGCGGCGCAGGAAAGCGTCAGTTCCATGGCAGTCTCGGAGCGCAGATCAACAAACAGCACCGCAAGGGCGATGATCTCCACCGCAATGACCTTGGAGCGGATCCAGGAGCTTTCCTGCGGACTACTGCCGAGCGCGGACAGCGAATCGAGGATGAAGCCCGCCGAGGGCGTCACCAGGGCCAGCGCCACCAGCACTGCCGGGCGCCACTCCAGTCCGAACAAGAGCTGGATGAAGTACGCCACACCACCCAGCATGGTCAGCTGGATCAGCACATGCTGCAGCAGTACCGCGATATTGCGCCGCAGCTCGCGGAAATCCACTTCCAGGCCGGCGAACAGAAACAGCGACGCGATGCCCAGCGCTGCCAGCAGCGACACGGTGGGATCGCCAGCGAACAGTCCGAAGCCCATGCCGGCCCCCGCGCCGAGCGCAAACCCGGTGATGGCCGTGGGAATGCCGAAGCGCTGCAGGATGCGCGGCACGATGAACAGGCCAAACAGCAGGATGACGTAGGCCACTTCATCGGAAATTGTTATGGACAAGCGGATCTCCCTGCCGGCGAACCGGCGGCATTCTGACACGGGCGGCGTGACGGTGACAGCGGCCGCTGCTGCAGCATCGCTGATGGCAGGTTCAAGTGCTCAACGGGGTAGAAAGAGGCTGACGGCCAGCGGCGTGCTCTGCTTCAATACCCGTCCTGCCGCCCGCGCGGCTGCATCCGGAGGATGCCGATGCCACACGATGTCTCCCTGATAACCACCATTGCAGCCGCTTTCGTGCTGGCATTCGTGCTGGGGCTGCTCGCCGTGCGGCTGCGCCTGCCACCGCTGGTGGGTTACCTGCTCGCTGGTGTGCTGATCGGGCCGTTCACGCCGGGATTCGTGGCCGATCTCGGCCTCGCCGGACAGCTTGCGGAGATCGGAGTCATCCTGCTGATGTTCGGTGTGGGTCTGCATTTTTCCATCGCCGACCTGATGGCAGTGCGGCGCATCGCGCTACCCGGCGCCGTGGCGCAGATCACCACGGCCACGCTCATCGGTATCGCGATGGTGCAGTTGTGGGGCTGGGGCATCGGCGCCGGGCTGATCTTCGGGCTGTCGCTTTCTGTTGCCAGCACCGTGGTGCTGCTGCGCGCTCTGGAACAGCGCAACGCCCTGCACTCCCCGGAGGGGCGCATCGCCGTAGGCTGGCTCATCGTCGAGGATCTGGCGATGGTGCTGGCGCTGGTGCTGCTGCCGGCAGTGTCGGAGCTGCTCGGCGGCGAGGCGCCAGCCAGCCTGGCCGGATACGCGGCGGGTGGCAATGTAGCGTTTGCGCTTGGACTCACGCTGGCCAAGGTCGCCTTGTTTGTCGGGCTGGCGCTGGTAGTCGGAACCCGTGTGGTGCCCTGGCTGCTGATGCAGGTGGCGCGCACCGGCTCGCGGGAGCTGTTCACGCTGGCCGTGCTGGCCATTGCGCTGGGGATCGCCTACGGCTCGGCCGAACTGTTCGGGGTGTCCTTCGCGCTGGGCGCCTTCTTTGCCGGTGTTGTGCTCAGCGAGTCGGATCTGAGCCATCAGGCGGCGGCAAACTCGCTGCCGCTGCAGGATGCCTTCGCCGTGCTGTTCTTCGTATCAGTCGGCATGCTGTTCGATCCCGGCATTGTCGTGCGCGAGCCGCTGGCCGTGCTGGCCGTACTCAGCGCCATCATGATCGGCAAGTCGGTGGCCGCCTTCCTGATCGTCATTGCCTTCCGCTATCCAGCTGTCACGGCGCTGACCGTATCAGCCAGCTTGGCACAGATCGGGGAGTTCTCCTTCATTCTGGCCGGGCTGGGAATGTCGCTGGGGCTGCTGCCTGCGCAGGGCTACAACCTCATCCTTGCCGGCGCGCTGCTGTCCATCGCGCTCAATCCACTGGCCTTTGCCGGCATCGCACCCACCGTCTCCTGGCTGGAACGGCATCCGCGGCTGCGGCGGCTGCTCGACCGCAGTGGCTCCACTCCACCCGCGGCCACGACGCCAGAGGACGGCAAGCCCGCACCGAAGGATCACGCCATTCTCATCGGCTACGGCCGGGTAGGTGGTGTCATCGGTCCTGCGCTCGAGCATCAGGGTTTTACGGTTGTGGTGGTCGAGCGCGACTCGCATCTGCTGACCGGACTGCGGAACCGAGGTGTGCGCGCAGTCTATGGAGACGCCAGCACGCCGGGCGTGCTCGCGGCTGCGGGACTGAAATCCGCGCGACTGCTGGTGATCGCCTCGCCGGATGGATTCCAGACCCGGCGCATCGTCGAGATCGCGCGCGAGGAGAATCCCGGTATCGACCTGGTGGTGCGGACTCACAGCAGTGAGGAGCTGGAGTATCTGCAAGGACAGAACATCAGCTGCGCAGTCATGGGAGAGCGTGAGCTGGCTCTGGGCATGATCGAGCACGCTCTGCTCAGACTGGGTGTACCTCGCGACAGGGTCCATCTGGTCATCGCCCAGGGTCGGGGTGAGTACGTCGACACCGAGGGAAGGTAGCCGCACGATCCACGATGGCCCCTCCAGCAATGGCGCGGTATCCGTTCAGCTCCCGGGCAGCGATGCCTGCCCGTTCTCCAGATCGAGCAGGAATTTCTTGCGCCACACCCCGCCGCCGTAGCCACCGAGCTCGCCGCTGGCGTTCACCACCCGGTGGCAGGGAATGACGATGGCGATGCGGTTCATGCCGTTGGCGGTACCGACCGCGCGGCAGGCCCTGGCGTCGCCTATCGCGCTCGCCAGATCGCGGTAGGACCAGGTTTGTCCGTACGGAATGGTCAGCAACGCCTGCCATACCTTTTCCTGGAACGGTGTGCCGCGGTAATCCAGCGGCAGGTCGAAATCGCTGCGCTTGCCGGCAAAATACTCCGCCAACTGTTTGCGCAATGTACGCAACACCCGGTTGGTCCCCGGCACCAGTGTGGTCTGGAAGCGGCGCTTCAGGGTCTGCAGCTGCGCTTCCAGCATGCGGCGGTCGCTGAATTCCAGCAGGCACACGGTGTCGTTTGTTGCACCGGCCACCAGCGGGCCTACCGGAGTTTCCAGCCAGTCCAGATGGATGGCGTCACGCGCGCGGGCTGCGGTGGGCGTCGCGCCGAATACCCGTTCGAAGGCTGTACGGAAACCGCTTTCGGAACTGAAACCCGCTTCGCTCATGGCATCACTCACGGTGGCGCCCTCCTGGATACGCAAGAATGCCGCACTCAGGCGGCGGGATCGGCACCAGGCCTGGAAGGTCAGACCGTAGTGTTTGAGAAAGTAGCGCCGCGCGCGCGCGGGATCGACACCCAGGCGGCGCAGTTCACCGGCCGGGAGGCGCACCGTGGGGTTGCGCTCGACCTTGTGCATGAGTTTCTGCACCCACGCCGGGCCGCGTCCCGCGATATCCAGTGGCCGGCAGCGCTTGCAAGGGCGGTAGCCGGAGAAGGCGGCCTCCTTTGGCGTGGCGAAGAATTCCACGTTTTCCGGTCGCGGTTTGCGCGCCGGGCAGGAAGGGCGGCAGAAAATGCCCGTGGTGCGCACGGCGGTGATGAACACCCCGTCGTAGGAGGCATCGCCGGTCATGAAGGCCCGGCGCATCTCGCGCGTGGAGGGCATGGATTTCATGCCGGTGAAACTACCATCACCCCGGTGAGAGCGCCCACCGAAAAAGTGACAGTGCAGCAGCGCTGGTCAGCGCTTCTTCACGTCCGAGCGACTCTTGCCCCGGCTCTGGCGGATGACGCTGCCGTCCTTGAGCTTGTCCAGCGCCAGCACGATCTGCTGGTCGCCCCGGAGCAATGCCTCGCCGCCGATGCCCGGCATGAAGTCGTGCGGTTCGATGTCGCGATCCACCAGAACGTCGGGCGTGATGCCCTTGTGGTGAATGGAGACTCCCGAGGGTGTGTAGTACCGGGACGTGGTCAGCTTGATCGCGCGGCCATCCGACAGCGGCATGACGGTCTGTACCGATCCCTTGCCGAAAGTGGTGCGTCCCACCAGCAGGGCGCGACCGTGATCCTTCAGTGCGCCGGCCACGATTTCCGAGGCGGACGCCGACCCGCTGTTGACCAGCACCACGATCTCGGCGCCATCGGTGATGTCGCCAGGCGTGGCGTCCATTTCAAACTTCGATTCGGCCACGCGGCCGCTGGCGGTGACAATGATGCCATCGTCGAGGAAGGCATCGGACACGTTCACCGCCGCTTCGAGCACGCCGCCGGGGTTGTTGCGCAGATCGAGCACCAGGCCCTTCAGGCCCGTGGGGCTGGCGGCTTTCAGCGCGGTGATGGAGTTGTTGAGATCCAGGCCTGTGGTCTCGCTGAAATGCGTGATGCGCACGTAGCCGTAGCCGGGCTCGAGCAACTCGTGCTTGACGCTGTGAACCTGTACGTTGGAACGCTCCAGCAGGAATTCCAGCGGCGAGGACACGCCCTCGCGCGTAACCCTGACTTTTACCGTGGTGCCTGCCCGGCCGCGCATGCGGTTGATGGCCTCGTTGAGGGTGGCCTGTTCCACCGCTACGCCGTCGATGCTGATGATGGTGTCGCCGGGCTCGATGCCGGCCTTGGCTGCCGGAGTGCCTTCAATGGGCGCCACCACTTTTACCGCGCCGCCTTCCATGGTGACCTCAATGCCCACGCCGGAATAGTTGCCCGTGGTGCTGATGCGGATTTCGTCGTACTCCTCGTTGTCGAGGAAGGCCGAATGCGGATCGAGGGAGGAGACCATCCCGCGGATGGCGTTTTCAATCAGGGTGCGGTCATCGACGCGCTCGACATAGTCGCGGCGCACGTGCTCGAGGACTTCCGCCAGAAGGCGCGCATCTTCCCAGGGCAGAGTCTCGGCAACGGGTTCCTTGTCGGCATGTACCTGGTTGAGAGGCAGGCTCGCGCCCAGCGTCAACGCCGTACACACGGCCAGCAGGGTGGAAAGTTTCACCGACATCACATGCTCCTGAGCTGCCCCTAATGAATTACAGGGCGCGCCCGTGATGGTACAGCGGCGTCGCGTCCAGACCAATATGAGCCTTCCGTGGTGGCGAAGGTTCCTCAGTGGGTGGTGGCGGTGACGATGACGCCTGCAGGCATGGCGCCGTCGCGTCCAGGCGACTGCGCAAACGCTTCAAATACAGGCAGATCGCGCAAAACGTCAGCTAAAGGCTGCGGCTTGCCCAAACAAAATCCCTGGCCGTAATCCACCCCGAGGGCCGCAATCTGCCGACGAATTTCGTCGGTCTCGACGTACTCGGCCACCGTTTCCATGGACATTGTCTTCGCCAATTGCGCAATGGCGCGAACCATCGACTGCGAGCGGGCGTCATGGATCACGTCGCGCACGAAGCTGCCATCGATCTTCAACACTGACACCGGCAGGGCCTTCAGGTAGGCCAGTGAGCTGAAACCGGTGCCGAAATCATCAAGCGCAAAACGGCAGCCGAGATCGCGCAGCCGCTTCATGAAGGTCTCGGCCCGCCCCATGTTTGCCACGGCGGCGGTCTCGGTGAGCTCGAAACACAGCAGTTCAGGCGGCAGGCCGCAGGCGCGTACCGCGGACTCGACGAAGTCCGCGAATTCCGGCTGGGCGATGGACTGCGCCGATAGATTGATGGTGAAACAGCAGGCATGGCGCCGGGTAAGTTCCGCCTGCTCTACCAGCCCGGCCAGCGCATTCTCAATTACCCAGCGGTCGATGGACGGCATCAGCTGGTAACGCTCGGCGGCTGACATGAATTTCTCCGGCGGCAGCCGCTGGCCATCCTCGTTGAGCATCCGCAGCAGCATCTCGAAATGAGGCGCCTTTGGCTCACCCTGCAACGGCAGGATGGGTTGCAGATCCAGCACGAAACGTCCTTCGCGCAATGCGTCACGCACCTGTGCCGCCACGTTGATGTCGGTATGACGGCGCACGATGCTGACATCGGCATCCTCGTATACCTCGACGCGGTCGCGGCCGCGGTCCTTGGCAGCCTTGCAGGCCACCTCGGCCGTAGCCAGCGTGTGCGCCAGCTTGCCCTTGGGCCCGCCGAGCAAAGCTACGCCCGCACTGACTGAAATCTCGGGGCTTTGCTCACCGCCAGTCTCGCTGGGAATGCGCCGCACGGCATCACACAGCTCGCGGGCTATTTGTTTGCCTGTATCGAGGTCGCAATCCGGCAGCAGCAGCGCAAAGCGATCGCCCGACATACGGGCGCTGATCGAGCGCGAATGGGACACGCGCCGCATCAGCTCAGCCACCCGGGAGATCACCGAATCTCCAATATGCATGCCGAAGTTTTCATTGATGACGTGCATCTGATCGATGTCGACATACACCACGCTGTGCTCGGTGCTGCCCGCTTCGGTCAGCGCGGCAATGGCATGGCGCTCGAAGGCCGCGCGCGTAAGCAGGCCCGTGGCGTTGTCATAGTTGGCCTGCAGAACGGCGGCCACCTTGCGGGCCAGAAGCCGGGCGATACGTGTGTGGCGGTGGTCGAAATCCGGCATGTTCTCGGTGCGGAACAGGGCGAAGAAGCCCACCACGCGCTGCGAGGACTGGCGCACCGGGCAGGAAAGAATCTTGTAGGGCGTGGAGGTCGGGTTGTCGCTGGCGATTACCTTGTTGACCACCAGCGTGCGGCCCTGCAGCTGTGCCCAGGTCATCAGGTGACGATGCGTTCGTGTCAGCGCCTCGGCACCCTGGGCCGAAGAGGTGCCCTTGGACACACGGCAGATGGCGATTCCTTTCTCCGGAATGACCAGCGCACCGAAGGGTGCATCCAGGTGATCAACCGTTCGCTGCACGATCCAGCGCAACTCATCGGTGTCGTCGCCCAACGATTCCTCATCCGGATTGCCGGTGGCATGGCCGTCGGACGTGATGGCCACCAGCAGGTCAAGGTCGCGGTCATGAGAGGCGAGACTGCGGCCCAGCGCGCCGATGGTCTCCTGGGATGCCAGCTCGCGCTGCAGGCACTCAATGGCTGGACGAAGCAGGCTGTGAATGAAGGACCAGGCGCGGATCTCGGTGCGCTCGGTGCGGGCGGTAACTACCAGCAGGGCAAGCCGCTCGCCGGAATCGTCCTGGAGCCAGAACAGATAGACCGGCGTGCCGTCATCAAGGCGCTTGAGCAGACCCTCTTCCGGCCCGGGCGGGGTCTCGCAGGCGGCTTCCACCAGCGGATGCAGATCCGGACTCTCGATGTCGCTGCTCGACCAGAAGCGCACCCCGACAGCATCGAACAGGTCAATGTTCTCGGCTCGCGGCATCAGCATGCGGATGAGCTGGCCGTAGGGCTCAAGGGACCGGGGGAGACCGGCGGTGGCTGTGGTGGCAGTCTGTTTGATCGTCATGCGGGCGGAATCCATCCGGGGAAGCCAAAGCGTGGGCCTGCGATCATCTGCCGTGGCGCCTGGACGGGCCTTGAAGCAGTTGGCTATTTGGCGCCTTACGCTGGCGCTGATTCACGTTATGCGATGCAGGTCACTACTTCCCGATCCATTGCCGCGGATCGAGGGGCTGGGCACCCTTGCGTATTTCGAAGTACAGCTCCGGGCGCTCGCGGCCACCGGAATCTCCGGCGCTGGCGATGACATCCCCGGGCTCCACCCAGTCCCCCACGGCCTTGAAGAGCTGCTCGTTGTGGCCGTAAAGACTGAGATAGCCACCGCTGTGCTCGATGATGGTCAACAGACCCATGCCCGGCAGCCAGTCGGCATAGATCACCCGGCCGAAGTACACGGCCCTGACCCGGGTGCCGCGCTCAGTGGCCAGCAACGCCCCGTTCCATTTCAGGCCCGCCGGCCGCGCAGCACCGAAATCGGCCACCACCCGGCCCGACACCGGCCAGCTCAGCCGGCCTTTTGCCTTCACGAAGGGCACCTCACTGGTGACCGGGAAATCCGCGGTGACCCGCCGCAATTCCGCCAGCAGCTTCTCCAGCGTGCTTTCCTCCCGCTTCAGCCGCGCCAGCTGGGTCTGGCGGTTCCCGATCTGCTTTTCCAGATCGCGCACCACGCCGGCACGCTGCGAACGGGCGCGCTTGAGCGCTGCCAGCTTCTCCCCTGCACTGACTTCCAGCTGTTGCAGCGCTTCGTCGGCATCTGCCAGCTTGCGGTCGAGCGCCTCGAGCTGATCCAGCCGCGCCCGGATAGTCTCGATGCGATCCGCCCGGGCGCGACCGAAATAGCCGTAATAGGCAAACATGCGCCCGAGCCGTGCGGGATCCTGCTGGTTGAACAGCAGCTTCAGCTGCTCCCGGCGCCCGGTGGCGGCAATCATGTGCGCCGCCCGCAGCTGGGCGGCCAGCGCCCGACGTTCCGCACCCAGCGCCTGTTGCACGCCGCTGCGCTCTTTCTGCAGTTCAGCCCGTTGCCGTTCGCCGGCGGCCCTGCGGCGACGCAGCTCCTTCAATTCGCGCTGGGCGCTGGCAACGGTGGTCTCGGCATCGCGAAGCCGCGCGGCCAGCGTATCGCGGCGATTGGTTTCCGCGCGCAGGGATTTCTGCACGCCGGATATCTGCTCACGCACCCGGTCGAGCTTGCGCGCGTTGCTGTCTCGCTCAGCCATGGCCGTGGTGGCGATGGTGGTCATGGCCAGCAGAACCACTGCCCTCACCACCGCTTTCATTGCACCGCTCACTGCTATACTCGCCCCTGTTTCCACTGCTGCCATCAGGCTCGATTCTGCCCTTATGGACCGACTCATAGAATTCGCGGGCAACCACCCGTACCTGGTTTCCGCCGCCGCACTGATGGTCGTGATCGTCATCGTCTCCGAAATGCGGACACGTGCTCAAGCCTTTGCCGCTGTCGGCACCCACGACGCCGTGCGGCTGATGAACAAAGGCGCCCTGGTCGTCGACGTTCGCGACGCAGCGCCGTATCAGGCCGGTCACATCGGCGAGGCGCGCAACATCGGATTGAAAGCGCTGGCCGGAGAGGCCGAATCACTGAAGAAGTATAAGGACAAACCGGTGATCATGTGCTGCGATACCGGCATGAACGGCGGCGCGGCCGCTCGCGAGCTGGGCCGGCTCGGTTTCAATCAGGTGGTCAACCTGCGCGGTGGCCTGGATGCATGGCGGCGCGAGAACCTGCCGCTGGTCCGGGGCGATGAGAAGTCCTCGCGCGGCAAGGCAGCCAAAGCATGAACACCGCGTCAGCGACACCCGAAGTGGTGGTATACAGCACCGGTTTCTGCGGCTGGTGCGAGCGGGCCAAGGCGCTGCTGAAAAGCAGGAATATTCCATTTCGCGACGCGCGGGTCGATGAGGATCCGGCAGCACGCGAGGAGATGATGGCCCGGAGCACGGAGCGCAGCGTGCCGCAGATCTTCATTGGTGAACGTCATGTCGGCGGCTTTGAAGCGCTCTACGCGCTGGATCGCTCCGGCGAGCTTGGAAAATTGTGGAAAACCCCATGAGCGAAGAATTCAGCAATCAGCCCGAAAACGAGGGCGCGCACGCAGCGACCACCGGACCGCAGCTGCTGCTGCAGCAGATCTATCTCAAGGACTGCTCCTTCGAAGCGCCCGCCGGCCCGCTCATCACGCCGGGCGAATGGAAACCGGAATTCTCGCTGAACCTCAACACCGCCAGCCGTGAGGTGGGGCCGGAGACGCTGGAAGTCGTGCTCACCGTGCGCGTGGAAGCCAAGGTCGGCCCCAAGGTGGCCTACCTGGTCGAGCTGAAGCAGGCCGGTGTGTTCCAGATCCGCAACTGCGGCAAGGATCAGCTCAAGCAGGTGGTTGGCAGCGTTTGTCCGACCATCCTCTTCCCGTATGCACGGGCCATCTGTTCGGACCTGGTGACGCAGGGCGGCTTCCCGCAATTCCTGCTGCCACCGGTGAACTTCGAATCACTGCTGGATCGCCATACGACGGAGGCGGATCACGCCACCGCCAACTGACCGCGGAGGTGCTTCATGATCGGCACGGCCTGTCCATGAGCACATCGATCACCGTACTTGGCGCCGGCTCCTGGGGTACGGCGCTGGCCATTCAGCTTGCACGGAGCGGACATCCTGCGCGTCTGTGGGGCCGCAACAGCACGCACCTGGCCGAATTGCAGCGCGAACGGCGCAATCGCCGCTATCTCCCGGATGCCGCATTTCCTGACGCCCTGGAACTGGTGCCGCAGCTCGATGCCGCCCTGCAGGGCGCGCAGGACATTCTGGTCGCCGTGCCCAGCCATGCCTTTCGCGGCATCCTGCAGCAGGTGCAACCGCTGCTGAAACCCGGCATGCGCGTGGCATGGGCCACCAAGGGATTTGAGATCGGCAGCGGCAAACTGCCCCACCAGGTGGCGCACGAAGTCCTCGGAGAACAGTGGCCGACCGCCGTACTGTCCGGGCCGACATTCGCGCGCGAGGTCGGCGCAGGCCTGCCCACGGCGATGACCGTGGCCTGCGCGGACGGAACCTTCGCCGCGGAGCTGGCCAGCCGGCTGACCGGCGGCGGCTTTCGCGCCTATACCTCCGCCGACATCGTCGGCGTGGAAGTCGGCGGGGCAGTGAAGAACGTGCTGGCCATCGGCGCCGGAATCGCCGATGGCCTCGGATACGGCGCCAACACGCGCATCGCGCTGATTACGCGCGGCCTGGCCGAGATGACGCGGCTGGGCGAGGCGCTGGGCGCGCAACGCGAAACATTCATGGGACTGGCCGGTCTCGGTGATCTGGTGCTGACCTGCACCGACAATCAATCGCGCAATCGTCGTTTCGGACTGGCGATCGCCGCGGGCCGTTCCACCGATGCGGCCCAGGTCGAAGTGCAGCAGGTCGTGGAGGGCTATCATGCCGCGCGTGCCGTACACGAAGTGGCTACGCGACTGAATATCGACATGCCCATCTGCCAGGCTATCTACCGGGTGCTGTACGAAGGCCTGTCGATCACCGAAGCGGTGCAGGGATTGATGGCGCGCGCAACCGGACCCGAAATACAATGAGCCTTCGATGAGTCCCACCCTCGCTGTCGACTTCTGCGGTCTGAACTTCCCCTCGCCCATCGTGCTGCTGTCCGGCTGCGTGGGGTTCGGGGAGGAGTACACGCGGGTGAAGGGATTTTCCAACCGCGACGTGGGCGCGGTGGTGCTCAAGGGCACCACGCTGCAGCCGCGTCTGGGCAACCCGCCACATCGGCTGTGCGAGACGCCCATGGGAATGCTCAACGCCATAGGCCTGCAGAATCCCGGCGCTGACCATGTGGTGAAGACCATCCTCCAGCAACTGGATTTTTCGGAGACACGCTTCATTGCCAATGTCTCCGGTTCCACGCTGGAAGAGTACGCGGAGGTCACACGCCGCTTCGATGATTCCCCCATCGACGCCATCGAAATCAACATTTCCTGCCCCAACGTCAAGGAAGGCGGCGTGGCCTTCGGCAACTATCCGGACATGTCCGCGCGCGTGGTCGAAGCCTGCAGGGCGGTTACAAAGAAGCCGCTCATTACCAAACTCTCGCCAAATCAGACGGACATCCGCGAGAACGCCCGCCGCTGCATCGAGGCGGGCAGCGACGCATTGAGCGTGATCAACACCATGATGGGCATGGCGATCGATGCGAAATCGCGCCGCCCGGTAATCGGCAATATCCAGGGCGGTTTGTCAGGTCCGGCCATCAAACCGATCGCACTGCTGAAGGTTCACCAGGTCTACGAGGTCGCCGGACCACACGGCATCCCCATCATCGGCCAGGGCGGCATCACCACGGCGACGGACGCGCTGGAGTTCATCATTGCCGGCGCCAGCGCCGTGGGCGTGGGCACCGCGCTGTTCTACGATCCGCTGGTGTGCGGAAAGATCAATGCAGGAATCGTGGCCTACCTGGAAGAACACAGGCTGACGAACATCAGCGAACTGGTGGGCACACTGCGCACTGGCAAGAGCCAGCAGGACTCACCCCTGGCGGGCTGAGCGGGAATCCGCGGGCTGCGGAGGTTCGGGAAACGCCGGTCAGTCATCCGCCGCAGACACGTCCGTCTGCACGGCGCCGGCCAGAAACAGCTTCTGCGTCGGGTACGCAAACTCCACGCCCAGCTTCTCGAACTCCTCATGAATCTGGAAGTTGATCGCCTGATGCACATCCATGTACATGTTGTAGTCCGGCCCCAGCACGTAGTAGACCGTCTCGAAGTTCAGCGCGAAATCTCCATAGGCATTGAAGTGCGCACGGTCGAAGCGGGTGTTTTTCTGCGCCGTCACCGCGGCCTTGAGGATGTCCGGGATGCGGCGCAATTTCTCGCGCGGCGTCTCGTAGGTAACGCCGATGGAAAACACCACGCGCCGCTCGTACATGCGCCCGAAATTGCGCACCCGCGAACCGAGCAGATCGGCGTTGGAAAATATGATCTGCTCGCCGCTGAGACTGCGCACCCGCGTGCTCTTGATGCCGATTCTCTCCACCGTGCCCAGCTCCGAGCCGACGCTGAGGAAATCACCAACGGCGAAAGGCTTGTCGAGCGCGATCGACAGCGATGCCAGCAGATCCCCCAGCACCGTCTGCACGGCCAGCGCGATGGCGATGCCGCCGATACCGAGACCGGCGATCAGCGCGGTGACATCCACGCCCAGGTTGTCGAGCGCCAATAGCAGAATCAGCGCCCATACAATCGTGCGGCCGACAAACTCGGCAATATTCAGCGAACCGGTCAGTCCCTTGCCAGCCGACTCGGTGCGACGGCGATCAATGAAGTAACCGACCGCGGAAGCGCCCCAGATGCCGGCCTGGAACCAGCTCAATACCAGGATGATGCTGTCGGCGGCGTTCTCGAAGCGCAGTGGCAGCGTGATGAAACGCAGACCGATCCAGACAGCCAGCGCCCACAGGAACAGGCGCGTGGTACGCGTGACCAGGAGCATGGCCAGCTCAAGCCCCACCGGATGTTTGTTGCCGGCGCCACGCTTGCGCAGAGCGCCGATGTAGCGCTTGACGATGGGCAGAACGGTAAAAGTGATGAGGAAGACCAGCAGCCCCAGCGACCAGTCGAGCAGACGGTTGCCCAGGTATTCGATTTGCAGAAATTGCAGCAGGTCTTGCATGGAGTTCACAGTGGCAGCGGCCAGCGGAGCGTGAATTATAGCGCCCCGGACAACGAACCTAGTCGATCTTCAGTTCGCGCATCTTGCGTGCCAGGGTATTCCGACCCCAGCCAAGCAGCCTGGCTGCATCCTGGCGCATCCCCTTCGCCCGCAGCAGCGCGATGCGGATCAGCGTGCGCTCGAACTGCGGCAGCGCCTCACGCACCAGCCCGGCAGCCCCGGCATCAAGTTGCTGCCCGGCCCAGTGCGCCAGCTGCGCCTGCCAGTCCGACGGCCCTGTCGTGTCAGTCGCTGTGCTGGTCGCAGCAGTGACCGGTACGAGTTCCACGGGAATATCCGCAGCCTCAATCTGTCCTCCGGCGGATAGCGCCGTGAGTTGGCGACACACATTGACCAGCTGGCGTACGTTGCCCGGCCATGCGCAGTCCACGAGCAGGGTCTGGGCGTACGCGGACAGCCGCTTCGGTTCCACCCCCAGTTCGCGCGCCGCCACCGTCAGGTAGTGGCGCAGCAGCTCGGGGATGTCCTGGCGGCGCTCACGCAGCGGTGGAATGTCCATGCGAATGACATTCAGGCGATGCAGCAGATCCTCGCGAAACCCACCGGTATCCACTCTGGCCTGCAGGTTCTGGTGAGTTGCGGCGATCACCCGCACATCAACGCGGATGGGCGTTTGCCCGCCCACACGATAGAACTCGCCTTCGGCCAGCACCCGCAGCAGCCGGGTCTGCAGCGCGGCGGACATGTCGCCGATCTCATCCAGAAACAGCGTGCCGCCGTCAGCCTGTTCGAAACGGCCGCGGCGCCGGCCGTCAGCGCCGGTGAAGGCGCCCTTCTCGTGGCCGAACAGCTCCGACTCCAGCAGTTCCGCCGTGAATGCCGCTGTATTGAGCGCCACGAATGCGCGCTCGGCGCGCGGCCCATGGCGATGCAGTGCGCGGGCGACCAGCTCCTTGCCGGTGCCGGACTCACCGGTGATCAGCACGGTCATGCTGGCGCGGGACAGGCGACCGATCATGCGGAAGACCTGCTGCATGGCCGGCGCGGAACCGATGATCTCGGGGATGCGCAGTTCGTCCGCTGCGGCTGCATCCTCGGCGGCATTGCCGGCGCTGCGCTGGCGCGCCGCGCGCCGGATCAGATCGATGGCGCCATCGACGTCGAAGGGCTTGGGCAGGTACTCGAAGGCGCCACCCTTGTACGCAGCCACGGCATTGTCCAGATCGGAGTGCGCAGTCATTACGATGACCGGCAGGTCGGGCTGGGACGCATGGATGTCCTGCAGCAGCGCCAGTCCGCTGCGGCCGGGCATACGAATATCGGTGATCAGCACATCGGGGATCTGTTCGCGCAGGGCCTGTAACGCCGCATCGGCCTGCTCGAAGCTGCGCCAGCGCATACCGGCCTGCTCCAGCGCCCGCTCGAGTACCCAGCGAATGGAGGCATCGTCATCAACGAGCCAGACTTCGGCGGTGTTGTTCATACGTCGGCAACCGGAGAGGGTGAGGGAAGCAACACGGTGAATATTGTCCGCCCGCGCGCACTTTCGAATTCGATCAGCCCGTCATGGCGGGTAACCAGCTCCTGCGCCACGGCCAGACCCAGGCCGGAACCGCCTTCGCGGCCGGTCACCAGGGGATAAAACAAAGTATCGCGCAGATTGGCCGGCACACCCGGGCCGTCGTCCTCGATCTGCACGCTGCACACCAGACGATGTCGCACCACGCCGATATTGTGGCCGTGCAGGGCGCGGGTGCGCAGCACGATGCGTCCGCTGGTTTGTTGCTGCACCAGTGCCTGCAGCGCATTGCGGCCGATATTCAGCATGGCCTGTACGATCATGTTCCGGTCGAGCGCCACTTCGGGCAGGCTGGGGTCGTAGTCGCGCTCCAGCGTGATTCCCGCGGGCGCTTCGCTGCGTAACAAATGAAGAATGTGTTCGCACAGTTCGTGCAGGTTCACGGCCGACTTCGCTGGCATGCGCGCCGGGCCCAGCATGGAATCGACCAGCGCCGCCAGGCGGTCTGCCTCATTGATGATGACCTGGGTGTATTCGCACAAGGCACTGTCCCCGAGCTGGCGGGCGAGCAATTGGGCCGCGCCACGCAGACCGCCCAGCGGATTCTTGATTTCATGTGCCAGCTGCCGGGCCATCAGGCGGCTGCCGCCGAGCTGAGCCAGCAGCGCGGCATCGCGGCTGATGCGCTGGCGCCAGGTGGCGTCGGCGATCTCCACCAGCAGGCGCGGATGGCCGCCGTCTCGATCCAGTACCGTGATGAATACGTCCACCGCACGCGCTTCAGTACCGGTGAACTGCAAATCCACTTCGCGCAGCGCGCGCGTACCGGAGTCCTTGAGTGCGCGCAGCAACGCCTGCTGCAGTTCGACAGAGGACTTCAGAACTTCCGGTATGGACCGCCGCCCGGAAGCGCCAAGCAGATCCTGCGCGGCGGCATTGATCTGCAGAATGCGGAATTTCTCATCCAGCACCAGCACGGCGGTGCTGAGCCCGTCGAGAATCTCCCGGGAATCCACCGTTGTGCTTACTTGCCGCCAGCGCTTGGCGGAGGCGTGCGGTTCACGCGCGAGCCCGGGTTGAGCAGATTGGTCTGATGCATGTGGAAAGTCACCGCCTGGCTGCGGGTGATGGGCTTGCCCTGGCCATCGGCCACGATGGCCGTAACGGTATGTGCGCCGCGCCATACCTCGGTCAGCTCGAAACTTTCGCCAGTCTCTGGCAATCCGTCCACGCGCCTGCCGTCGAGGTAGATCCAGATGGAATGGCCGGGGCGCAACTCCGGCTCCAGGCGTACCCGCACCGGCACGGTGTTGCTGGTATTCCTGAAGGTCTCATCCTTGTACGGTCGCCACAGATCAATCTTGGTGTAGCTGGAATCGACCGGGTCGGGTGGAGAATCCGGCTGCGGCGGCCGGGTCTCTGAGCTCGGCGGGGTGTAGCCCTGCACCTTGCCGGTGTCCACCAGCACGGCGCCGGGCACCGGCCGGTCGGAATAGTGCACCACACCATCCTTGTCCACCCACTTGTAGGTGGCCGCTGATACGGTGCCAGCGAGCAGCAGACTGAACATAAGGAGCCGGGTACGCATGGGCCAAGCATAGCGCTATCGCAGCGGTGGTGACAGACCCGCCCCCGCGAACGGGGGCGGGCTTCGGAAAAGGCCGTTACAGGCTGTAGTACAGCTCCATTTCCACCGGGTGGGTGGTCATGCGCAACCGCGTCACTTCCTGCATCTTCAGCTGGATGTAGGCATCAATGACGTCGTCGGTGAATACTCCGCCAGCCTTGAGGAAACCCCGGTCCTTGTCGAGCGATTCCAGTGCCTGATCCAGCGAGTAGCACACCTCGGGAATCTTCTTGGCCTCCTCCGGGGGCAGGTCGTAGAGGTCCTTGTCAGCGGCATCGCCGGGATGAATCTTGTTCTGGATGCCATCCAGTCCGGCCATCAGCAGGGCGGTGAAGCCCAGGTACGGGTTGGCGGTAGAGTCGGGGAAGCGGACCTCGATGCGCCGGCCCTTGGGGTTGACCACCCAGGGTATGCGGATGGAGGCGGAACGGTTGCGCGCCGAGTAGGCCAGCATCACCGGCGCCTCGAAGTGCGGCACCAGTCGTTTGTAGCTGTTGGTACTGGCGTTGGTGAAGGCATTGATCGCACGCGCATGTTTGATGATGCCGCCGATGTAGTACAGCGCCATTTCTGACAAACCGCCGTACTTGTCGCCAGCGAACAGGGGTTTGCCGCCCTTGCTCAGGGACATGTGCACGTGCATGCCGCTGCCGTTGTCGCCAACAACCGGCTTGGGCATGAAGGTCAGCGTCTTGCCGTAACCGGCGGCGACATTCTGCAGGCCGTACTTCAGGATCTGCACCTCGTCGGCCTTGCGGGTGAGCGTCCTGGCCGAGACATTGATCTCGCCCTGGCCGGCTGTCGCCACCTCGTGGTGATGCACTTCCGTCAGCAATCCGAGCTCCTCGAGCGCCATACACATGGCCGAGCGAATGTCCTGCTGCGAGTCGACCGGCGGCACCGGGAAGTAGCCGCCCTTCACGCCCGGCCGGTGGCCAAGATTGCCGCCGTCGTAGGTGCGGCCGGAGCTCCAGGCCGCCTCGGTGGATTCAATTTCATAGAAACAGCCGCTCATTCCCGAGCCCATGCGCACACTGTCGAAGATGAAAAACTCATTCTCCGGCCCGAACAGCGCCGAATCGGCGATTCCGGTGGACTTCAGATAGGCCTCGGCACGCTTGGCCAGCGAGCGCGGGCAGCGGTCATAGCCCTGCATGGTGGTCGGTTCGACCACATCGCAGCGAAGCAGAATCGTGTTTTCCTCAAAGAAAGGATCGAGCACGGCGCTGGCCGGATCAGGCATCAGGATCATGTCCGACTCGTTGATGCCCTTCCAGCCGGCGATGGAGGAGCCGTCGAACATCTTGCCGTCGGTGAAGAACTCCTCGTCGACGACACGCGTGGGCACGGTGACATGCTGCTCCTTGCCGCGCGTGTCGGTGAAGCGCAGATCGACGAATTTGACTTCCTTTTCCTTCATCAGCTTGAGAACGTCGGCAGGGCTCATGGACGGCTACTCCTCGGGAAGGGATCGAATGTGATTCGCGCATGGTGCAGTAAGCGTGCCATCCGCGCACCTGCTTGGAATCAGGGTCTTATGGAGGTGCGCTCATCCCCGACGCACCTCATCAGTGCGCCAGCGCGATGCGCACGCCCGAATTTGGAGCACGGTATACTCGCGCGCCTTGAAAAGCACCAACAGTTCATCGCGATGACCGCCCGTAAACCCCCAGCGCCACCGGCCACGTTCCAGGAGCTGATCTTCGCCCTGCAGCGCTACTGGTCCGAGCAGGGCTGCGCCATCCTGCAGCCCTACGACATGCCCATGGGGGCGGGTACCTTTCACACCGGCACCTTCCTGCGCGCCATCGGCCCGGAACCCTGGAATGCGGCCTATGTGCAACCCAGCCGCCGTCCCACCGATGGGCGCTATGGTGACAATCCGTTCCGTGCGCAGCACTACTACCAGTTCCAGGTGGTGCTCAAGCCCTCGCCGCTGGACATCCTCGACCGCTACCTCGACTCCCTGCGGATGCTGGGCATCGACACGCTGGTGCACGATGTGCGCTTCGTGGAGGACAACTGGGAGTCGCCCACCCTGGGCGCCTGGGGTCTGGGCTGGGAGGTGTGGCTGAACGGCATGGAAGTCACGCAGTTCACCTATTTTCAGCAGGCCGGCGGCCTGGATTGCCGGCCGGTCACCGGCGAAATCACCTACGGGCTGGAGCGCCTGGCCATGTACCTGCAGGGCGTGGAAAGCCTGTTCGACATCGTGTGGGCTGACGGACCGCGCGGGCGGGTGACCTATCGTGATGTCTTCCATCAGAACGAGGTCGAGCAGTCGGCCTACAACTTCGAACACGCCGACACAGCGTGGCTGTTCCAGGAATTCGATGCGCACGAGCGCATTTGCGGCCAGCTGCTGGAGGCCAGACTGCCCTTGCCGGCCTACGAGCAGGTGCTGCAGGCCTCGCACACCTTCAATCTCCTCGATGCGCGCGGCGCCATCTCGGTCACCGAGCGGCAGCGCTACATTCTGCGGGTGCGGACGCTGGCGCGAGGTGTGGCTCAGGTCTACTACGACAGCCGCGAGGCACTGGGCTTCCCGATGAACAGGGAAACAGCATGAGCCGGCGCGCCTTTCTGGTGGAGATCGGCACCGAGGAACTGCCGCCGCGTTCACTCAAGGCGCTCTCGGATGCCTTCACGGCCGGCATCGTCGGCGGCCTTGAAACCGCTCACCTCAAACACGGACGCGTGCACAGCTTCGCCACTCCGCGGCGGCTGGCCGTGCTGGTAAAGGGTGTACCCGAGGAACAGCCTGTACAGCAGGTCAAGCGGCGCGGTCCGCCGGTATCCGTGGCCTTCGATGCGGCCGGACAGCCCACGCGCGCAGCGCAGGCCTTCGCGCAGTCCTGCGAGACCACGCTGGACTCACTGCAGCGCGTGGTTGAGAGCAAGGGCGAGTTTCTTTTCTATCAGGGCAGCCGGGCCGGCAAGCCGGCAATGCAGCTCCTGCCGGGAATCGTGCAGTCCGCGCTGGATGCCCTGCCCATCCCCAAGCGCATGCGCTGGGGTGACGGAGAGGCCACATTCGTACGGCCGGCGCACTGGATTGTCATGCTTTTTGGCAGGGATATCGTGCCTGCGCGCTTATTTGATGTTGATTCAAGCAACATTACGCGAGGTCATCGCTTCCACGCGCCCCGGCCGCTGCGTGTTTCCAGTCCCGCCTCCTATGCCAATCTGCTGCGTAAACGCGGCTACGTGCTGGCCGATTTCCAGGAGCGGCGCGAGAAAATCCAGAGCGAGGTCACCGCGCTGGCGCATGACAACGGCGGTGAACCCGTGGGCAGCGAGGCTCTGTGGGATGAGGTCACCGCGCTGGTGGAATGGCCCGTGCCCCTGCTGGGCAATTTCGATCCGCGCTTCCTGGAGCTGCCGCGCGAAGTGCTCACCGCCACACTGCAGGACCATCAACGGTACTTCCCGCTGCAGGAGGCCGGAAGCGGACGCCTGCTGCCCCACTTCATCGCCGTGGCCAACCTGGAAAGCCGCGATCCCGCCCAGGTCCGTGCCGGCAATGAACGTGTGGTGCAGCCACGGCTGGCCGATGCGCGTTTCTTCTATGACACCGACCGCAAGACCCGGCTCGCCGAAAGGGTGCAGCGGCTGGCCAGCGTGGTCTATCACAACAAACTGGGCAGCCGGCTGGAACGCGTGGAACGGGTGCGCGCGCTCGCCGCCAGCATTGCGCAGATGAATGGCGTGGAAGCTGCCCTGGCGGACCGCGCGGCGCTGCTGGCAAAGGCGGACCTGGCCACGCTCATGGTGGGGGAATTCCCCGAGCTGCAGGGTGTGATGGGACGCTACTACGCGCTGGCCGACGGCGAGGATCCGCGCGTGGCGCAGGCGATCGAGGAACACTACTGGCCACGGTTCGCGGGTGATGCACTGCCGGCAGACCCGGTTGCCGCCACCGTGGCGCTGGCGGACAAGCTGGAAACGCTGACCGGACTTTTCGGCATCGGCCAGCAGCCCACGGGCGAAAAGGATCCCTTTGCGCTGCGCCGCCATGCCCTGGGCACGGTGCGCCTGCTGGTCGAACGGGATTCGAAGCTGTCGCTGCAGGAACTGGTGAAAGCGGCTTTCACCGTGTTTCCCCTGGGCATGCTCAACGATACGCATGCCCAGCTCGAGGATTTCCTCTACGAGCGCCTGCGCGGCTACCTGCGTGAGGCAGGCTACGACGCCAGGGCCATCGAATCGGTGCTGTGCATGCGCCCGGCCCTGCTGGCGCAGGTGCCACGCCAGCTCGACGCCGTTCTTGCCTTCGCACAGCTGCCCGAAGCGGAAAGCCTGGCTGCGGCCAACAAACGTGTGGCCAACATCCTCAGACAGGCGGAGGCCAAGGGCGAGACCTTCGGCAAGGGCGAAGCCGGTTTGCTGAAGGAACCCGCTGAACGCGAACTGCACGCTGCGCTGCAGGCGGCCGCGCGGCAGGCCAGGCCGCTGTTCGATAGTGGCGACTACACCGGATACCTGAAAACCTTCGCCGTGCTCAAGGCGCCGGTGGATGCATTCTTTGATTCGGTCATGGTCATGGTGGATGACGCGAATCTGCGGCGCGAACGACTGGCGCTGCTGCGCGACCTGCGCACCGAAATGAACCGCGTGGCCGACCTCTCCCACCTCAGCGGCTGATGGCGGCGCCAGACTCCATCGGCATCGGCCAACAGCTGCGGTCGCTGCTGTTCACCGGGTGTTTCTTCATCGTGACCCTTTTCTATGGCGCGCTCATCGCGCTGCTGTTCTGGCTGCCGTACCGGCTGCGGTACAAACTAGCCGCGCTATGGGCGCGCACTGTGCTGTGGATGCTGAAGCAGCTTTGCCGACTGGACTACGTGGTCGAGGGCCGGGAGAACATTCCGGCAGACAACCACATCTCCATGTGGAAGCACTCATCATCGTGGGAAACCATGGCGCAGATGGCCGTCTTCCCACCCCAGGCGTGGGTGCTGAAACGCGAGCTGCTGTGGATCCCCTTCGTGGGCTGGGCCATCAAGCTCATGCGCCCCATCGCCATCGATCGCGGCAGCGGCCAAAAGGCCGTGCGCCGGGTTATCGAGCAGGGACGGCAGCGGCTGGCCAACGGCATGTGGATCCTGATCTTTCCCGAGGGCACGCGCGTTCCGGCGGGCACCACCCGCCGATACGGCATCAGCGGAGCCCTGCTGGCCACGCAGACCGGCCGGCTGGTGGTTCCGGTAGCACACAACGCCGGGGCATTCTGGCCGCGCCGGGGACTACTCAAGAAGCCCGGCACCATCCGCGTGGTCGTGGGCCCGCCCATCGACCCGACCGGTCTGCAGCCAAGACAGCTCAACGACCAGGTACAGGCCTGGATCGAGAGCACATTGAAGCAGTTGTGAGCGCGGTGCGGGGTGTCTATTGTCGCCGTGAAATGAACGCCACACTTTGGTTGACCCCGCATCCCTCCTCCGCCGGCAGCCGCGTACGCGCCATCTCGGTCGATGTCGCCTCGCCGGCCACTGGTTCGCTTCTGCTGGTGTACCGCATCGAAGGCGACATCGAGAACCTGCGGATACCGGCTATCGCGGCAGCAGCGACGGCGCCGACGGACGAACTGTGGAAGCACACCTGCCTGGAGGCGTTCATCGGCGCGCGCGGACGACCCGGTTACTTCGAGCTCAATTTTTCTCCCTCGACGCAATGGGCGGCCTATCGCTTCGAGGACTACCGCCAGGACATGCGGCCGGTGCCGTGCACGCAGCCCCCTGCCATCGCCTGCCACTCGGGAGAGGCGCTGCTGGAGGCGCGCATCGGGCTACGGCTGGAGGCGCTGGAGGAATTCCAGGGCGAAGCGCTGCGGCTGGGCCTTGCCGTGGTTATCGAGGACATGGAAGGGCGCCTGTCCTACTGGGCCCTGGCACATGCCCCGGGCAATCCCGACTTTCACCATCCCGCCACCTTTGCCTATTGTCCATGAAGGTCAGCCCATGAAATGCGGCATCGACCGTTTGTTGAGTGATCCGGCCCTGCGTCGCAGCCTGGCGGGCAAACGGCTCGCCCTGCTGGCGCATCCGGCTTCGGTCACCGCCGACCTCACCCATTCGCTCGATGCGCTGCATGCCTGCGCGGAGCTGAACCTCGCCGCCGCCTTCGGACCGCAGCATGGACTGCGCGGTGACAAACAGGACAACATGGTGGAATCGCCCACCTTCCACGATCCCGTACACGGCATTCCGGTGTTCAGCCTGTACGGCGAGGTGCGCCGGCCGACAGCCGCGATGATGGAGACCTTCGATGTGCTCCTGGTCGACCTGCAGGATCTGGGCTGCCGCGTCTACACCTTCATCACCACCCTGCGTTACGTGCTGGAAGCGGCCGCCGAACACGGCAAGTCCGTCTGGATTCTCGATCGCCCCAACCCCGCGGGGCGGCCGGTGGAAGGTCTGCGCCTGCTCGCAGACTGGGAGAGCTTTGTCGGCGCCGGCCCGCTGCCCATGCGTCACGGACTGACGCCGGGAGAGTTGGCGCACTGGTTTGTGAGTACGCTGGGCCTGAGCATCGACTTCAGGGTAGTGCAGATGGAAGGCTGGCAACCCGAGACGGGACCGGGCTACGGCTGGCCACTGGGTGAGCGCACCTGGATCAATCCCAGCCCCAACGCACCGAACCTGTGGATGGCGCGGGCATATTCCGGAACGGTCATGCTGGAAGGCACGACGCTGTCGGAAGGCCGCGGCACCACCCGCCCGCTGGAATTGTTTGGCGCGCCCGACATCAATGCGCGCGCGCTGCTGGCCCGCATGCAGTCGCTGGCGCCGCAGTGGCTGGGCGGCTGCAGGCTGCGCGAATGCTGGTTCGAACCGACCTTCCACAAACATGCCGGCACCCTCTGCGCCGGACTGCAGATTCATGTGGAGGACGGCAGCTACGGTCACACCGCCTTCCGCCCCTGGCGGCTGCAAGCGCTGGCCTTCAAGGCGCTGCGCGAACTGCAGCCGGACTACGCGCTGTGGCGGGATTTCCCCTATGAGTACGAGCGCGGGCGACTGGCCATCGATGTGATCAATGGTGGACCGCAGCTGCGTGAATGGGTGGATGATGGGGCTGCCGGGCCGGCGGATCTGGATGCGCTGGCCAGTCCGGATGAGCAGTCGTGGCGCGTGGAGCGCGAAAGGTTTCTATTCTATCGCTGATTTGAAGTAGGGCTATAGCTGGGTCGATTTCGGCGGCTTCCAATCCAGGAGCGGCGGGCATACAGTTGCCGTACGACCCGATCCGGCCGTCACGCGGGCAACCCAAGGAGATAGCAATGAATGCCCTCACCCTGTTCCCACTGCTGCGCCCGATGATCCCCTCCACCGGTCACTTCGCCGTGCTGCCCTCGCACAACGCGCTGATCATCATCGACACCAGCGCCAATGTCAGATGCATTAAAAACCTGATCAAGGCGGTGGATACCGGCAAGCCCTACGAGCCGGAGCCGAGCGGGAGCCCGACGCAGGACCATGCCTCGCGCGCTGAAACGTCGCCCCACGACGGCGGAGCTTAGTCGTTTGGACTCCATTGTGTTGCGCTCGACGATATCGATTCTTTGCATCTGGAGCGCGCTCTTGGCATGGTCTTGTGTAAATGAAGCAAGGTGACGCGACTTTCTCGCCAGTTCAGTCTCATCTGATTGAAGCCAAGGCGGCCATAGACTATTCGTCCCTGACGGAACCTGAGCGCGTGTGGTTCACCGTTACGCGCTACATATTCTGTGTTCGGGACGGAGGGCTGATTAGCTATTACTACAACGGATATGCCAAACACGTCGACGATCTTGTGGCTGCGCTTGAGTTGATTGGCGCAGAATCCGCGCGCGTTCAGGTGCTCGCCATCAACAATCTGTACGGAGGACGAGTACCGAAGACGCTAAACGAGCTGAACGCCGTGATAGATGGCTGGGCGGACAGCCCTGTTATTGATCGCATTGTGAATGACAATGGAGATGCCGACTTGGCTGCCGCAGCAGAAGCGGAGGAGCTGTTAAATTACTATGCCCGGAAACAGGGCATTGAGCCTTGATCGTTCTGAATGAGCAAAGCCACCTCGAAAATCCGTTGCAAGACAAGACTCCTGCAGCCAGCGGCTCCCAAGGGCGTCTCCTGGACCTTTCTTGTTCTGCCCAAAGCCGCAAGTGCGAAGCTGCCCACGCGAAGCGCGACATCTGTCAGCGGCACCATCAATGGCCATTCCTTTCGCGCCACGCTCGCGCCGGATGGTCAGGGAAGCCACTGGCTCAAAGTGAGCAGGAGGATGCGCGAAGGCGCGGGCGCGGAGGTGGGCCAGAGCGTCACGCTGGAGATCATGCCGGCTGGAAAGGAGCCGGAACCCAGGGTTCCAGCAGACCTGCGAAAGGCTCTCGCGGCTGCCCCGAAGGCTCGGGCGCTATGGTCCGACATCACGCCCATTGCGCGCAGAGACTGGATTCTTTGGATTACGTCCGCCAAACGGCCGGAGACACGCGCGCGGCGGATCGACAATGCCTGTGACATGCTCGGCGCCGGGAAGCGACGCGTTTGCTGCTTCGACCGCTCCGGAATCTACAGCAAGAGTCTTGGCGCTCCGAAGGCGGCGGCGGAATAGCTCACTGGAGCTCGAATCCGCCGTCCCTGAGCAGCTGCTCCAGGTCTTCCGGCGGGCCCAGCCAGCCTTTCACCACCTGTCCGCGCGAATCGACCAGGTAGTTGGTCGGATACATCACGACTTTGTACGCGCCGGGAACGTCAGGTCCATTCTTCGGATCGATCATGGCCACGGGCATGGAGTAGCCGTTCTCGTCGTAGAGCTTGTCGATGAGTCTGGGTGGGTCGTTGTAGTTCATGCCGATTACTTCGAAGCCCTTGCCGTCCAGCTTCTGATGCAGCTCATTGAGGTAGGGCAGCTCGTCGAGACAGGATGCACAGTTGTAGAACCAGAACGTCAGCAGGGTCAGCTTGTTTCTCTGGAACCGCTGCGCCAGGGACATTTCTCCACCGCCATACCGCGCCAGCGTGAAGTCCGGCGCGGGCACACCGGGCGCCAGCAAGCCTGCGCGCACTTCGTTGACCTGCTGCTGGTAGCTGTCGTTGTCGTAGGCCACGGCATCCGCGGGGGGCGTCCAGTCGAACTGCGCCACCTGCAGCGGCGGATCGAGCACGATGTCGCTGTAGAGCACGCGGACCACCTTGTCGAAGCTTGACTGCTCCCAGCCCAGCGGCAGGCGGCCGGACATATCCAGGTACCAGTACCAGTAGCCCTGCGGATCGCGTTCGTTGGGCACCTCGACCCTCAGTGCATCGTGCCCGGACCAGCGAACCGGCTCGATGGACTTCGGTGTTTGTTCGAGAGAATAGGGCGCATTGCGAAACAGGAAGGGCATGGTCGCCTTGACGAACGGCTGCATTCCGCCCAGGAACTTCAGCCAGACCGGCCGGTCCGGCCCCAGCCGCGCGGTCTTGCGGTACTGATGCTCCCCGGGGTAGTACCACCACATGGCCTCAGCGGACTGGCGTACCTCCTGATCCGCCGAGACCACCGAGAACACGTTTTGATCGGTGAAGACAAACCGCGCATCCGTAACCAGCTCATCGTCGACATACATGCGCATGCGCCCGGCGATGGCTCCGGCGGCGTCCAGACGCTGCTGGATGGCGGCAATCCGGGCAGCGTCCTCACCGACCGTTTCCTCGAGCGGTGACTGGGCGCAGGCTGTCATGCCAATCAAGCTGGCGATCAGGGAAATCATGAATCTCATTCCAGCGCTCCTACCAGGCCTTGGTTACTTCGACAGACACGAACCGGCCCAGCGGATCGGCGTTGGCCACATCGAAGGTGACATCCCCCGGATAGCCTGGCGCTGTCGAGGGCGGCTGGCGATCGAACAGGTTGGTGGCGTTCAGCGCCAGACTCAATCCGTCCAGCCAGCCGGAGTCGGCTTCGCCCAGGTCACAGCGAACGCTGAAATCCACGGTGGTCCACGAACCGATCGGGCCCTGCAGTCCCGGGCGGTTGTCGCGATAGCCGTCGCTGTAGTTCAGGTAGCCATTGGTCGCCCAGCGTCCACGCGCCCAGCCCAAGTGACCGCGCAGCCGCCAGTCCACCGGGCGCGAGTACACATCGATGTCGTCAGCCGCTGGCGCGGTGGGCGTGACCTGCTCGGATTGCTCGAGCAGATAGGCAATATTCGCATCAGCGGAGAAACGCCCCATGCTGTTGCTCCACTGATAGTCGAACAGCAGGTCGAGATTGCGCGAACGCACGCCGGCCAGATTGCGCGTGCGCGAATCGAAAATCGCGCCCACGCTGCTCAACGGCGTGGCCGCCGAGGTACCACCCGAATAGCGCACGACACCCCCGGCGTCGGCGATGTACTGGGTAATCAGCGCATCGAAGGCCGCGTTGCCCGCGGTGTCACCGGCCGGCGGACGGCGCATGACTACCGAGGCGTAGCTGGCCTCCTCCAGCAGGCTGATGGCCGGCAGCCCGATCTTGTCGGTCAGGTCGATGTCGCTGTAAGTCAGCGACAGGCGCAGCCCTTCCAGGGCCGCCGGCCTGATGTCCACGCCGAAGGAAAGGTTGGTGGATTCTTCCGGGCCCAGCGAAGGTACTACGCCGAAGCGGCGCAGCGCGATACTCGTGCCGGTGCCGGACTGCGGATCGGGCACGCCGCCCTGCAAGATGGGCTGCGACAGTACACCCACCTGGCCGGTGGCCAGCAGGCTGGGCGCCTTGAACCCGGTGCCCCAGTTGGCGCGGAAGTTCAGACCGGGCATCGGTGACCACAGCACACTGACCTTGGGATTGGTGGCGCCGGAAACGACATCGTAGTCGTCATAGCGCCCGGCCACAGTCAGCTCCAGGCGCTGCACGCCACTGCGGCTGTTGCCAGCGCCGACCAGCGGCACGAACAACTCCGCGTAGAACGCGGGCGTGTCGCGCACCAGCTCGTTGGTGCCGAGCACCATGCCGTTGACCAGATTACGCGACACGTAATCGGTCTCCAGATATTGCGCCCCCACCGACAGGCGAGCCACACCGCCGGGCATGACAAATGCCTCACCGCTGGCTGTGGCTTCGTAGATGCCGGTCTTGCCTTCCAGCTCGGTGGCCGAAAGATAGGTGGGCGCAAAAGCGATGGAATACTGCGGTTCGGAACGCGAGGCCGAAGCGCTGACTTCCAGTTCCCAGGTGCTGCCCAGTGAGAAGCGGCTGCCCACCGTCAGGCCATAGTCGAGGCTCTCGGTCACGTAGGGGCTGTCGGGCAATCCGGTCACGTTGCGCGTGGAGTCACGCTGACCGAAGCGCGCGTCTCCAAACAATTCCCACGTACCCGACAGGGCGTGATTCACGCTGGCGCTGGCGCCGTGCTGGCGATGCGCGCTGACCATTTCGATGGGAAAGTCACGGCTGACTTCACGCTCATCGCCGCCGAGGGCGCCTTGCTCTTCGTAGACATAGGTCAGCAGCGCGTTGCCGCCGCTCCAGGCCATCCCCGCGCTCTGGCTCGCGCGCCGGATATCGAAACTGCCCTCGGTTACCGTGCCGTAGCGCAAACTGGTCTGCAGGCCGGTGAAGTCCTTGCGCAGGATGACGTTGACCACGCCGCCGATGGCATCGGAACCGTAGGTCGCACCCGCCCCGTCGGTCAGCACCTCGATCCGGTCCACCGCTTCCAGCGGGATCATGGACAGATCCACGCCATCGCTGACATTGTCGTTGCTCTGCGCCGTGCGCCGGCCGTTGATCAGCACCAGTGTGTAGTTGGTGCCCAGACCGCGAAGATCCACATGCGAACTGCCGGTTAGAAAATCGAAGGCGCGAAAATTCTGCGGCAGCCGCTGAATCACCTCCGGCAGGGTCGCCAGTCCGGTTTCGCGGATTTCTTCGCGGCTGATGCTGATCACCGGCAGGGCGTCGTTGCGCACGCCGCGCAGATGTGTGCCAGTCACGACGATTTCACTCTGCCTGGGCGAGCCGGTTGGTTTGTTTCGCGCGGATTGTTCACGCTCCGTTTCGTCCTGCTCAGCCGTGGCCACGCCATCAAGTTCCACCTGGGCAACCTGCAATGGCAGCTTCGCGGCCCCGTTCAGTCCGGAAGCGCCTTCCACCGCCTGCGCATCGATGGTGACAGCCCTGTCGCTGATGCGCCGATAGGCCAGGCCGGAGCCTTTCAGCAGCGCGAGCAGCGCTTTCTCGGCCGTGTACTCACCACGAACTCCCGTGGTTTTCTTGTCCGCCACATCCTGCGCGGTCGCCAGCACCTGAATCCCGGCCTGTTCGGAGAAACGCAGCAGGGCGGTATCCAGCGATTGTGCTGCAATGTTGAATCTCACCGACTCGCCCAGATCGGCGGCGCCGGTGGTGAACGCCATCAGCAGAAGAACTGCGAGTGCGCCGCCAGTCCAGCTCCTGGTGGTGGCCGGTAATGGAAAACGGGATCGGGCACGGCTAGGCATGGTGAATCTCCAGAGTGTCCGCCCCTGCGGGCGAATGACGTCTCTTGAGACGGGGTTCGCGCTCATTCTGGACACAGGTACGGCCGGGTTGTCCATTTCGGGCCGGCTATCCGTTATAAGGGCATGGAGCGGAACTGCGATGATCAGGCGACCTGAGCAACCTGCACCTCTGACCGGGCACATCAAACGGCCGATGACAGCTGGCGCATCCAGTGTCGAGCGGCTGTTTCATGAACATAATGACTCGCTGCTGCGCTTCCTGTCCGCCAAATTGGGTTCTCATCAGGAGGCGAGGGAAGTCGCCCAGGAAGCCTACGTTCGCCTGTTGCGGCTCGACGCGCCGGATGCTGTCAGTTATCTGCGCGCCTTCCTGTTCAAGACCGCCTCCAATCTCGCGGTGGACCGGCTGCGCACCCGGCGCCAGCATGAACAGGTAAACACATTCGATTTTTTCGGCGCTGGCGGGGAGGCCGCTTCGGCGGAGGAGGAAGCGGCCAATGCACAGGACATGCAGCTGTTGCAGGAATTGCTGGAACAGCTGCCGGTGAAGTGCCAGCGGGCCTTCATGCTCAACCGTTTCCACGGTTATGACATCGCGATGATTGCCCGTGATCTGTACACCACCGAACGCAGCGTACGTCGTTACATCGCGCAGGCGCTCATTCACTGCCGCGCCGGACTGGATGCGGCGCATAGAGATACGGGGCGGTTCCGCGCATGAACAGGACTGATATGACGCAGGCAACTGCTGCCGAATGGTTTGTACGTGTACAGAACGACGATCTGAGCGCGGAGGACATCGCGGAGTGGCAGCAATGGATGTCGGCCAGTGGCGGACATCGCGCGGCCTTCGAGAAGATGCAATCCCTGTGGCACGGGATGGAGCGCCTGCCCGGCAAGACTCCACCAACGGCGCCCAAACGCCTGCGCCACCTGGCCCTGGCCGCCGCACTGGGCGCAATACTGCTCACCGGCGGCCTGCTGGGTGGTTACCTGTGGCAAACGCTGCGCGACGGCACGCCCGCCGGTACCCTGGTATTCGAAACAGGCACCGGGGAACACCGTGAAGCCCTCCTGCCCGACGGCTCGCGGCTGTCGCTCGGCGCCCGCTCGCTGGTCTGGATACGCTTCGGCGAGCAGCAACGCCGGGTAACGCTGGATCGGGGCGAAGCCTACTTCACCGTGGCGCCGGAGTCCGCAAGACCGTTTGTCGTACATGCAGGTACCGCGACGGTTACAGCCGTTGGCACATCATTCAACGTCCGCAAATCAGGTGACAGGGTTCGGGTCGCCGTCACGGAAGGCAAGGTGAAAGTGGTGCCATTGACGGGATCGACCACAACGCCTGAGGCCGCACAGTCCACCGAACTCGACGCTGGCCATCAATTGACGATAGAGCCGTTCTCCGATACCTCCAGGCTACGCCCCACCACCGCGCAGACGGCCACGGCCTGGCGCAGCGGCCGCCTGGAATACATCGGTGAACCGCTTAAATACGTGGTAGCCGACATCAACCGTTACTCCGAACGTCCAATCATCATCGCCGATCCACAGGTCGGTGAGCTGCTGCTCACCGGCACGGTGTTCGAGGACAGCATCGAAGTCTGGCTGCGCAGCGTGGAGGCTCTGCTGCCGGTGAGTGTGCGGGAGGAGGAAGCTGGAAGAATCCTGCTGGAGCGCAAGGCGCCGTGACTCTGCACGCGCCGGACAGTCCATCGAAGATCTACACGTCCAGGTTCAACACCGCCAGCGCGTTCTTCTCGATGAATTCCCGCCGCGGCTCCACCTGATCGCCCATCAGCGTGGTGAAGATGTCATCCGCCGTGACCGCATCCTCGATTCTCACCTGCATCAGCCGGCGAGTTTCCGGGTTGACCGTGGTCTCCCAGAGCTGATTCGGGTTCATTTCACCCAGCCCTTTGTAGCGCTGTATGGACTGGCCCTTGCGGGCCACGTCGAACAGCCACTGGACGGCCTCCTTGAAACTGTTGATCTCCTGACGCTGCTCGCCCTTGGCGATGTAGGCCCCCTCGCCCAGCAGGTCTGCCAGCGTCTGGCCAAGTTCGGCGATACGACGATACTCTGCGGATTCGAAAAACTCTCGCTGGATGTGTTTCACGACGGTGATGCCGTGCTCGTCGCGGGTGATGTCGATGCGCAGCGGCGTACCGTCTTCACCCACATGCAGATCCGCCGCGATCCTGCGTGAGGCGTCGTCCAGTTTGTTCAACCGCTCATGCAGCTTCTGCGTCCAGTCGCGGATCAGGTCCACCTTGTCGAAGGACGGACCATTCATTTCCGGCAGATACAGCATCTGCTCCAGCACGAAATCGTCGTAGCGCCGCGACCAGCGCTTGATGATGGCCTGCACTTCGACGTACTTGCGCGCCAGCGATTCCAGGCCCACGCCCTGCAGGGGCGGTGCCTCCGCATTGACGTAGAGCATGGCGTCGTCGAGGGCGCTGTTCAGCAGCAGGGCGTTCAGCGCCGGCTCGTCTTTGACATATTGTTCCTGCTTGCCCCGCTTCACCTTGAACAGCGGCGGCTGGCCAATGTAGATGTGGCCGCGCTCGATGAGCTCGGGCATCTGACGGTAGAAGAAGGTCAGCAGCAGGGTGCGGATGTGCGAGCCGTCCACGTCGGCGTCGGTCAGGATGATGATGCGGTGGTATCGAAGTTTGTCGATATTGAAGTCATCTTTGCCGATCCCGGTGCCAAGTGCGGTGATCAGGGTGCCAACTTCGGCGGACGACAGCATCTTGTCGAAGCGGGCCTTCTCCACGTTCAGGATCTTGCCCTTCAACGGCAGGATGGCCTGGGTGCGCCGGTCCCTGCCCTGCTTGGCTGAGCCACCGGCGGAGTCACCCTCCACCAGGAACAGCTCGGACAACGCCGGATCACGTTCCTGGCAGTCGGCCAGCTTGCCGGGCAGCCCGGCGATATCCATGGCGCCCTTGCGACGGGTCATCTCGCGCGCCTTGCGTGCGGCTTCCCGGGCCCGCGCCGCTTCCACGATCTTGGCCACGATGGCCCGAGCTTCCTGGGGATGCTCGAGCAGGAACTCTTCCAGGCGGGTGCCCACGGCGGATTCGACGAGACCCTTCACTTCCGAGGACACCAGTTTGTCCTTCGTTTGTGAGGAGAACTTCGGATCGGGCATCTTCACCGACAGAATGGCCGTCAGTCCTTCGCGTGCATCGTCACCGGTCATGACGATCTTTTCTTTTTTCGCCAGCGCTTCCTTCTCGATGTAATTGTTCAGCGTGCGCGTCAAAGCGCTGCGAAAACCGGCCAGATGCGTGCCGCCATCCTTCTGCGGAATGTTGTTGGTGTAGGAAAACATGCTTTCCTGGTAGGAATCATTCCACTGCACGGCGACTTCAACTGTGGTCGGCCCCTGCTGATCACGAAAGGCGAAAATGGTGTTATGCACCGCGGTGCGGGTGCGACTGAGGTATTTCACGAAGGCCTGGATACCGCCCTCGTACTCGAACACGTCGCTCTTTTCCTCGCGCTCGTCGATCAGTTCGATGCGCACACCGGAATTCAGGAATGACAGTTCGCGCAGCCGCTTGGTCAGCAGCTCGTAGATGAATTCGATGTTGGTGAAAATGGTGGCGCTGGGCTTGAAGCGGATGGTGGTGCCACGCTGGGTGGTATCACCAATGACGGCCAGTGGTGCCACCGGCTCACCCATGCGGTATTCCTGCCGGTGGGCCTTGCCGTCCCGGAAGATGTCCAGGGTGAGGTACTCCGACAGGGCGTTGACCACGGACACGCCGACGCCGTGCAGACCGCCTGAAACCTTGTACGAGGTGTCATCGAATTTTCCGCCCGCGTGCAGCACGGTCATGATGACCTCCGCGGCCGATCT
Source organism: Gammaproteobacteria bacterium (assembly GCA_021773365.1). GTDB lineage: Bacteria > Pseudomonadota > Gammaproteobacteria > Steroidobacterales > Steroidobacteraceae > JAJFKF01. Next base: position 34,121 of record JAJFKF010000136.1, read on the forward strand.
ACCCTCCTCCGGGTGGATATCTACCGGGATTCCGCGCCCATCGTCGGTGACCGTGACAGATTCGTCGGCGTGAATGGTGACTACCACGCGGCTGCAGTAGCCGGCCAGGGCCTCGTCGATCGCGTTATCCACCACCTCGAAAACCATGTGGTGCAGGCCCGTGCCGTCATCGGTGTCGCCGATGTACATTCCCGGGCGCTTGCGCACCGCTTCAAGGCCTTTCAAGACTTTGATTTTGCTCGAATCGTAGGTTTCGTTCTGGGTCATGAGGAGGCTCACAGGAAGGTGCGAAATTATACGCGCGTCACGCCTCCATGTTCCACGTGAAACACCTGATCGGGCGCTCCAAGCAAGGCTTTTTCTGGACGGAGGGCCGTCATGATGACCTGGGCCTGCAATCGACTGACTTCGTCGATCAGCAACTGCAGGCGATGGCTGTCCAGCTCTGCGGCGGGATCGTCGAGCAGAAGCGTGGGACGCATATCGAAGCGCTCGGCGTGATAGCCCAGCTGTCCCAGCACCAGCGCCGACGCCAGCAGCTTCTGCTGCCCGCGTGATACCACCTCACGGGCCAACGAATGGGCGCTCTGGACCACGAGATCCGCCCTGTGAGGACCTAGCAGGGTGGTTTTCCGGCGGCGATCACGCGGGCGGCCCTCCCCAAGAGCCGCGGCCAATGCCTGACCGGGCGGCCAGCCTGGCGAGTAGGCCAGATCAACCGGTTCACCCAGCAGCCTTGCCGCGGCACCGACGATGAAAGGCCTGATCTCATCGAGATAGGCCTGGCGCGCGCGGCTGACCGCTTCTCCAGCCACGGTGAACTCCAGATCCCAGGCGTCGAGCTCCGAATCGTCAGCCTGCGCACGAAGGGCTGCATTCCGCTGTTTCACGGCACGATGAAACCGCTGCCAGTGCGCCAGAAAGGGTTGTTCCACGTGGAACACGCCCCAGTCCAGATAGCGCCGGCGGCGGACGGGACCCTCATCGATGAGTTTGTGTACCCCCGGCTCGATGATCTGCACCGGGAAGGCGGTACTCAGCGCCGCCAGGGAAGAGGCAGGTTCTCCGGCGATTCGGGCCGTCGTCTGGCGTGATCTGCCCTCCACGCCAACGGCAAAGCTTCGACCTGCCTCGGAGGTCACGCTGCCAACTACCCGCAGCAGTTGGGCGCCCCGGCGAATCGCTGTGCCCAGATGCGTGGTCCGGAACGAGCGCCCCCGGCCAAGCAGGTAAATCCCCTCAAGAAGACTGGATTTCCCCGAGCCGTTGGCGCCGTGAATCAGAGTGATCTGCCCGGAAAACTCCAGCTGAGCGTGCAAGATGCAGCGCAGATCGTTAATTTGAATGGAACGTAGCGCCACGGTATCGGTGCGGCTGAGCCGCACCTGTGGGCTATAGCCGCATGGGCATGACGACGTACTTGCAGCCCGTCACGCCCGGTGCATTGATCAGGCAGCTGCTGTTGGAGTCCGTCAAACCCAGCTCAACCTCGGTGCCTTCCACTGCGGCCAGCGCATCCAGGAGGTAGTTCACGTTGAACCCCACCTCGATGTCATCACCGCCATAGATCACCTCGATTTCCTCCTCGGCCTCCTCCTGCTCCGGATTGTGCGCCTGAATCTGCAGCGCATTACCTTTCACACCCAGACGGATGCCGCGGTACTTTTCGTTCGACAGGATGGCCGTGCGCTGCAGCGCCTGGCGAATCAGCTCACGATCGGCCTTAATAATATTGGGAGGACTGGGCGGCACCACACGGCCGTACTCCGGGAAACGTCCGTCAATTAGCTTCGAAGTGAAGCGAATGTCGCCGATCTTTGCGCGAACGTGATTTGACCCCACGGACAACTCCACACTGCCCTCGGTGCCCAGGATCCGCTGCAATTCCATCACGCCCTTGCGCGGCACGATGACCTGTCCTGCCGACGCCTTGCTCTCCAGCTGTGTCTCGCACAGCGCCAGGCGATGACCATCGGT
>JAJFKF010000137.1 GCA_021773365.1 Gammaproteobacteria bacterium
TCCTGAAAAGCGCTCCCCAAGCCACACTCCGCCGAGAGTCCGTACCAGGTTCCAGATGGACTCATTGTCGTGCCAGCATGCGGTGGAAGACTGCCATCTGTACGGCCAGTCTGTTGAACGCTTCCTGTCGGACTACGCTGCGGGGGCCGTCGAGCACTTCGTCGGCTACGGCGACGTTGCGGCGGACTGGCAGGCAGTGCATCAGGCGGCAGTCGTTGGCGGTACGCTCGAACCAGTCGGGGCGTATCTGCCAGTCGCGCAGCTGCGCGCGCAGTTTTGCGTCCGTCTCGGTGTCGCCGTATGGGGCTGTTGTGCCCCATTCCTTTGCATACACCACTTGTGCGCCCTCCAGCGCTTCGTCGCGATCGTTCGTTTCACTTACCGATCCGCCCGCCGCCGCGGCGGCGCTGCGGGCCTTGTCCATGATGGCGGTCGGTAGCGCGAAGCCTTCGGGGCGCAGGACCGTCACGTTCATGCCGCGCATGGCGGCCATGTGCACCGTCGCCGACGGCACGGCCAGCGGCAGCGCGCGCGGATGGTACACCCAGGACAGCACGAATTTCCCCCCTGCCGCCACCTGCAGATCGTCCATGGTTTTCCAGTCCGCCAGGGCCTGGCAGGGGTGGTTCACGGCCGACTCGAGATTGATCAGTGGTTTGTCACAGACCGCGGCCATGGCGCTGAAGCGCGTCTCGGCCAGATCGGCTGCCAGATCATGGCCGTCGGCGAAGGCGCGTATGCCCAGCGCGTCGGCGTAGGAGGCCAGCACCGGAATGGCTTCGCGCACATGTTCGGCGGCCGCGCCGTCCATGACCGCGCCCTGGGCGGTCTCCAGCTGCCAGCTGCCGTGATTGGGCGTAATGACAAAGGAGTTTCCACCCAGACGCGTCATGCCGACCTGGCAGGAGGACAGCGTGCGCAGCGAGGGATTGAAGAACAGCAGGCCCAGCGTGCGGCCGGACAACGCCTGCGGTTCCGGCTTTTCCTGCAGGCGCTTTGCCAGCGCCAGCAGATCGAGAACCTCCTCGCGGCTGAAGTCGGCGAGATCGAGGAAGCGGTTCATGCGGGCACCTCGGCCAGTGCCTGACGCAGCAGTTCGACATGCTCCTCGCCCAGGATGTACGGCGGCAGCAGGCGCAGGATATGCGGGTCTGAGCTGGTACCCGCCAGGATGTCGCGCTTGAGCAGGGCCTGCTGAACCTCCTTTGCAGGCCGGCTGGTGCGCAGACCGAGCAGGAAACCGGCGCCCTGCACGTCGGTGACCGGGCCGATGACGCAGCGTTCGCGGATGAGTGTCGAGACCCGGCGGACATTGGCCAGCAGGTTCTCACTTTCGATGGCGTCCACCACGGCTTCAATGATGGCGCAGGCCAGCGGACCGCCACCAAAGGTGGTGCCCAGATCACCCACCTTGAGATGACCCGCAACTGCGGGTGACATCAGCAGCGCCGCACAGGGAAAGCCGCTGCCCAGCGCCTTGGCCGTGGTGATCATGTCGGGCGTGACGCCGTAGAGGTTGGCGGCGAAGGGTTCGCCGCAGCGACCCATGCCGCACTGGACTTCATCGAAGATCAGCAGCGCGCCGGTTTTGTCACAGCGCTGACGCAAGGCCTGCAGGAAGTCGCGGCCCAGGTCATAGGCGCCGGCCAGGCCCTGCACGGGCTCGACGATGACGGCAGCGGTTTGTTCGGTGATGGTGGACAGGTCGGGAGTGCCGGTGTTCTGATCCGGTCTGCCGATGAAGTCGACTGCAAACGGCGTCTGTGGAAATCCGTACCAGCTCTTCGCGGCGCCATAGGTGACGGCTGCCGCCGCCGCCGTGCGTCCGTGGAAGCCATGCTCCACGGCAACCACCCGCGACCGTCCCGCTCCCTGCATGAAGGCCAGCCGCAGGGCGCATTCATTGGCTTCGGCGCCGCTGTTGACGAAGAACACCGTGTCCAGGTTAAGTCCGGAGAACCGTACCAGCCGCCGGGCGGCACGTTCGCGCACTTCCATGGGCACGGCGTTGGTCTGGAACAGCACTTCCCGTGCCTGGTCCCGCAGGGCCTGCAGCCACTGCGCGTGTCCGTAACCGAGCGCCGCCACGGCATGGCCGCCATAAAGATCCAGTACGCGCCGGCCGTCGCGGGTGTGCAGCCACACAGTGTCCGCGCCAACTACTTCAATCGGGTACTGTGCGAACACGGCAGCAAGATGGCTCTTCTCTGCCTGCGCGTTCGACTCGGTATGGGTGTGATTTGGGTTGTTCATGGGTTGTATCCGGAATCATGTCCGCTGGCGTCAGGTCCAGCCGGGCGCCGGTGCGGTCAGTCCCGCAGTTTCTTCCAGCCCCAGCATGCGGTTCATCCACTGCACGGCGCCGCCGGCGGCGCCCTTGTTGAGGTTGTCGACGGCGCAGGTCACGGCGATGCTGCGGCCGTTGGCTGCGGCACTGAGGTGAGCGAAGTTGCTGCACACCACATTCTTGATGCGCGGCGATCCGGCGTCGACACGCACGAAGAAGCTGTCCTTGTAATAGTCCTGCAGGGCAGCGATGGCCGCGCCGCTGTCTATGGATTTCGTTAGCGTGGCCTGTACGGTCATGTGGATGCCGCGCGCGAAGGGGCCGGAGTGCGGCACGAAGGCGAAATCCGCCTCCACGCCGCTGGCTGCCAGCGCGCAGGCCGTCACTTCTGGCGCATGCCGGTGCGCCAGGGCGTTGTAGGCATACAGATCACTGTGCCGCTGCGGATGATGCGTGCCCTCGGTGGGCTTGCGGCCGGAGCCGGTGCTGCCGGTGATGCCGGCGACAAACAGGCGCGGCTCGATCATCTTCAGTGCCAGCAGTGGCACGCTGGCCAGCAGCACCGCGGTGGCGAAGCAGCCCGGATGGGCCACATGCGGCGTGCGCAGGTCGCGCAGCTGCTCGGGCACCGCGCAGGTGAAATCGCTGATCCGCGCCGGCGCGCCGTGAGGATGTTTGTAGACCTTCTCGTAGGCCGCGGCAGTGGAGTAGCGGAAGTCCGCCGAGATATCGACGGCACGGACCCGTGCGCCGGCATCGGCGGCGCGGGTGAGCAGGCCGTCGATGAGAGCGGCGGAGACGCCATGCGGAGCGGCCGAGAACAGCGCGCAGGCCCGTTCGCCGCGTCCGCCCGGCGCGGGGTTTGCGGCCAGGGACCTGCCTTCCGCGGCCAGTGCATTGCCCAGTGCTTCCAGCGAGCTGAACTTCAGGTCCGGCCAGCTGGTGCGCAGATGTGGAAAGAACGCGCCCACCGCCTCGCCGGGCTGGCTGTCGGACAGCAGCGCCTTGAGTTCAAGATCCGGATGGCCGGCGATCAGCCGCAGCAGCTCACCGGCCACGTAGCCCGTGCCGCCCAGGACGTAGGTTGGAATGCGCTCGCTCATGTCTCGCTCGTCTCCACCGGCGTGGCGTGGGTTATCCCCAGGCTGGCGATGATGTGATCACCCAGTGCCGCGCCGTGCGTCATGGCGTTGAAGGCGGGGACATTGGTTTGTTCACGGATGATGTCCACGCCCACCTGATTGTCGGTGGCCGGGCCGGTGACCACGCAGGGCTCGATGCCGAAGTTGTCGCGCAGCAGTTTCACGCCGCCCCAGGCCGCCACCGGATCGTTGGCTGACAGCACCAGCGAAGTGAGTGCCTTGCGGATGTCCTCGCATTTCAGGATGGCCTCCACCCCGTAGGTGCCGAGAATGCCGTCACCGAGCTCGAAGATAATGAGATCCGGCTTGCCGGCCGCCATCTCCGTCAGCATGGTGCGCGTCAATGCCGGGCCGTTCTTCGGCGTGGTGGTGACCACGCCCAGATCGGTGAAGATCATCGACCGGCGGGCGCCGGCGTCTTCCATGGCCAGGATATCCCGGCGCAGCGACACGCCGGTGGCCTTGAAGGCATGGATGTGCAGACCACGATGGCGCATGCGTCCGACAATGGCGCAGGCGGCGGCGGTCTTGCCCGCCTCCATGCAGGTGCCAGCCAGCGCCACCACCGGCACGCCGCGCGTATCCAGCGTGGCATTGAAGTCGAGTTTCTTGTCGCCCACTCGCGCCGGCACGCCGATGCGTTCGCCCAGATACGGGAACTGCAGCACCACGCCGATCACGCGGCAGTCGAACGGCCGGCCCTTCTCGGGATTGACCGAGTCGCATACGCCCAGCACGCCGCCGATGTTCAGCATCTGGATGACATCGCCGGCCTTGAGTGATTCTGGAATATGGCCGGAATAACCAAACAAGGCCTTGCGATGCCCAATCGCGCCGGCCACGATGTCGCCGCGTACCAGCTTGGCCATGCGGCCGCTGGTGAGTTCCAGGGCATTGTAGTTGGCCTTGTCACTGAGGATTTCCACCACCAGCACCACGCCTTCCTCGCAGGGAATGTCCGTGGAGATGCGCAGCTCGTGCTTCAGTCCCAGCGCCTGGGTGACGGAGGCGATCTTGTCGACGACGACGGTTTTCATGGTTGCTGTCCTGACCTGTAGATGTGCATTAATGCCAGTGCGCCGTGCCGGGCGCTGTACGGTCGGGGTAGGGATTTTCAGGGACGCCGTGAATACATTCAGCTGCGCAGTCCCTGCTCCGCTGAAGCCCAGGGTGGCCATCGTGGCCACCCGTTCGGCGCAGTGCGCCGAACCCCTGTAGGCTCGCGCTTTGACATCCTGTCAAAGAGCGCCCTGAAAATCCCCACCCCGCCCGTACAGCGCCTGATAGGCCAGGGGCATTCGTGAGCATGGTTCTACTGCTCATGGTCCGGTCCCGCTGCGCGTTGCCCATTATTCATGGTCTGGCATCGCTGCGCGTTGCCAGAACCGCCCCGGCAGCGAGAGCATTCTGGAGAATCCCAGGGCGTCGGCGGGGCTCCATTCGCCTGCGGCTTCGCCGTACACGCCTTTGGAGACCGCCATCAGCGAATACGGCGATTCCAGTCCTTCGATGAAGGCGGCGCCCGGCCGCAGCAGCACGTGAACGGTGCCGGTGACGCGGGCCTGCGAGGAAACAAACAAGGTCTCGATGTCCCGGCACACCGGGTCGAGCAGCTGTCCTTCATGTACCAGGTCGCCGTAGGGCTGGGCCAGCATCTCCTTGATGCGTACCTGACGGCCGGTGAGCACCAGCTTCTCCAGTTCGCGGTGCGCGCTCAGCAGCACTTCAGCTGCGGGCGCCTCGAAGGCCACACGGCCCTTGGTGCCGATGATGGTGTCACCCAGGTGGATGCCGCGACCGATGCCGAAAGGAGCGGCCAGGGCCTCCAGCTGCTCGATCAGCGCCACCGGCTCGAGACTGCGGCCGTCCAGGTTCACCGGCACGCCCTGAGCGAAGCCGACGCTGTGCCGTTCGGGTTCGCGTGGTCTGGTGAAGGCCTCGGGCGAAAGCACCCAGGCTGTCTCGGGAATGGTGTCGGAGGAGGTCAGTGTTTCCTGGCCGCCGATAGTCACGCCCCACAGGCCACGGTTGATGGAGTAGGCCGCACCGAAGGGTGGGACGGGGAGATTGCGCTGCTGCAGGTATTCGAGCTGCTGCGGGCGCTTGAAGGCCTGATCGCGTACCGGTGCCAGAATTTCCAGTCCCGGTGCAATGGTGCGCAAGGCCACCTCGAAGCGCACCTGATCATTGCCGGCCGCCGTGCAGCCATGGGCGACCACCGTGGTGCCCAGTTCCTTCGCCAGGCGCGCCAGCGTCTGCGCCTGCACGACACGCTCGGCGCCCACGCACAGCGGATACAGTTGCCCGCGACGCACATTGCCCATGATGAGAAAGCGCAGCACGCTGTCGAAGTAGTCTTTGCGCGCATCAATCTGTCGATGATCCATGGCGCCAAGCGCCTGCGCGCGTTCGGCCAGCTTTGTCGCCGCCTGCGCGTCGATGCCGCCGGTGTCCACGGTAACGGTGATCACCGGGCGACTGTACTTCTCCTTCAGCCAGGGCACGAGGAAGGAGGTGTCCAGGCCGCCGGAAAAGCCCAGCAGAATGGGCTCGTCGCCCGTTACGGAAGTGTTGCTCATGGAATCAGACCTTGAAGAGAGTGTGCAGGCGCTCAAGCACCTTGCGCTGCTGGCGGGCGTCGGCGGTGGCTATGAATATGGTGTCGTCGCCGGAGATGGTGCCGGCGATCTCGGGCCATTCGGCGCGGTCCAGGGCCACGGCAATACTCTGCGCGGCGCCGATGGTGGTGCGGATGACGGTGAGGCTGGGACCGGCGGGGCGGATGCTGCGCACGAAGTCTGCCAGGCGCGCGAAGTCATTGTTTACCCTGCCGGCATCCTCGGGAATCAGGTAGCGGTCGCCGGCCTTGAGCACACCGAGCTCACGCAGGTCGCGGCTGACGCTGGACTGCGTGGCCTCGTGGCCGGCCTTGCGCAGCAGGCGCACCAGTTCAGCCTGACGGCCGACGGGTTGTGTGCGCAGCAGCTTCACGATGGCGGCGCGGCGGTCGGATTGGTGGAGGGCGGTGTGCATAAATGTGCGTGGACTTTGCATAAATATTCATGCGCAGTCAAGGCGGAAATGGCGCCAGGTTCGGGGCCGGGGGGGGGGGGGGGGGGGGGGGGGGGCAAAAAGAGGGAGTGGGGGGTCGACAGAGAGGAGGTGGGAAAAGCCC
>JAJFKF010000138.1 GCA_021773365.1 Gammaproteobacteria bacterium
TCGTGGCCAAGGCCGCGCAGGCCGGTGAAATCATTTCGCCCATTTCTGCGGGCGGTGGTTTTACGCGCACGGGCGTGGGTACCATCGTCGACATGGACTCCCTGGAGATCGAAGTTGACGTCAATGAGCAATACATCAACCGCGTACAGTCCGGTCAGCCTGCCGAGGCGGTCCTGAACGCCTACCCGCAGTGGAGCATTCCTGCCAGCATCATCGCCATCGTGCCCACCGCCGATCGCAGCAAGGCCACGGTGAAGGTTCGCGTAGCCATCCTGGAAAAGGACCCGCGCATTCTTCCCGACATGGGCGTACGCGTTTCCTTTCTGCAGGAGGCCCCGGCAGCTGCCACACAAGCCCCTCCTGCGGGTGTGCTGGTCCCGGCAACAGCGTTGGTGCAGCTTGATGGCAGGACAGTGGTTTTCGTGATCGAAGCGGATCGGGTACGCGCCCGGCCGGTAACCGCCGGCCAGGCTCTTGGCGACCTGCGACGCGTCGAAGGCATTGCCAGCGGCACGCGAATTGTGCGGTCGCCTTCAGCGGAGATGGTCGACGGCGCCCGAATCAAGGTAACGAGCTAGCACTGCTCCTGGCCGGCGCCAGCCGGATCCGGCAAGGAGCAGTGCGGAAACAAACGAGGCCCATACATGACAGCCCAGGTCGAAATCCGCAACGTCAGCAAAGTCTACGAACGCGGCAATCAGAAACTCGAAGTCCTGCACAGTATCGATCTCGATGTCGAGCAACAGGACTTCATCGCGCTGATGGGTCCCTCGGGCTCAGGCAAGACAACGTTGCTGAATCTCATCGGTGGACTGGATTCTCCCACAGCCGGCACCCTCACCGTGTCCGGCCAGCGCATCGACAATCTCGGCGAAAGCGCTCTGGCGCGGTGGCGGGCCGCCACCGTCGGCTTCATCTTCCAGTTCTACAACCTTCTGCCCATGCTCTCCGCGCAGAAGAACGTCGAACTGCCGCTGCTGTTGACCAGACTTTCAGCAGCCCAGCGTCGCCGCAATGCTGCCATTGCGCTGGAGCTGGTGGGTTTGTCCGATCGCGCCTCACACAAACCAACCGAGCTGTCCGGCGGGCAGCAGCAACGCGTGGCCATCGCCCGTGCCATCGTCTCCGACCCGGCGTTGCTGGTGTGCGATGAGCCCACCGGAGACCTGGATCGTCACTCCGCCGAAGAAGTGCTGACGCTGCTGCAGCAACTCAATCGCCAGCACGGCAAGACCATCATCATGGTGACTCACGATCCGAAGGCAGCGGAATACGCCAGCCACGTCGTGCACCTCGACAAGGGCACGCTGGTCGAGCAGGTGGAACGGCAGGCATGAAGTATCTGCACCTGATCTGGGCGGCGCTGTTCCGCCGCAAGACACGCACGGTGTTTACGTTGCTGTCGGTGCTTGCCGCTTTCCTGTTGTTCGGCATGCTCGATGCCGTGCGCACTGCCTTCACTGCCCCGCCAAGTGCAGCCGGAGTCAGCCGGTTGTTTGTCGGCTCGCGGGTTTCCATCATTCAGTCGCTACCGCAAAGTCTTCTGCCGCAGATCCAGGCCCTGCCCGGTGTCGATGAGGTGACCTACGCTAACTGGTTCGGCGGCTACTACCAGGACCCGAAGAACGTGAATGTGATGTTCCAGATTGCGATCGGCCCGCAATACCTGGATATGCACCCGGAGTTTGTACTGCCGCCTGCGCAGCGCAAGGCCTTTGACGAGACCCGCGCCGGCGCGGTGATCGGCGACACCGCTGCCAGGGCGCTCGGTATCAAGGTCGGTGACCGCATTCCGATCAGAGGTTCGATCTTCACCAACAAGGACAGCGGCGAAACCACCTGGACCTTCGATATCGTCGGCATCTTCAAGGCCGCCGAGGAGAAGCAGCGGGGCTTTGAGAACCAGCTGTTGTTCCGCTGGGACTATTTCGATGAGGGGCGCGCGTTTGGTGAGGGCACCGTGGGCTGGTACATCGTGCGTGTGAGCGACCCCGGTGAGTCGGAGAAAGTCGCCGCTGCCATCGATGCACTGTCGGCCAACTCCGATCACGAAACCAGCAGCCAGACAGAACAGGCGGCAAATCTCGCATTCATGAAGCAGATCGGCGACATCGGTCTGATCGTCGGCGCCATCATGGCGGCCGTGTTCTTCACCCTGATCCTGCTCACGGGCAATACCATGGCGCAGGCGGTGCGCGAGCGCATCCCCGAACTGGCGGTACTGAAGACACTGGGCTTTACGAACCGGAGCGTGCTGGGCCTGGTGCTTGCCGAGTCGGTGCTGCTGGTCGTACTTGGCGGCGCGATCGGGTTGGCGCTGGCCCAGGTCATGCTGCCTGGCCTGAATGCGGCCAGCGGTGGTAGGGTGAATTTCCCGCCCATCGGCGCCTCGACGTGGTTGCTGGGTCTGGCGCTGATGGTCGGCATCGGTCTGGTGGTGGGCGTGCTACCGGCCTTGCGCGGTATGCGCCTGCGCATCGTCGATGCGCTGGCAGGACGTTGAGGAGGGCAGTCATGAAAGTCCTCATCAATCTTGCAATCCTGATTGTCATCGCACTGGCCGTCATCGTATTGGTGGTGGTGCCCTGGCCGGCGCTGGCCGCGGTGCTGGTGCTGTTCGGCGCATGGATGGGGTTGACGCGCAGCGGCCGTCAGGCGCGGTCGGCCGCCCGGGTCGGCATCGCAACGATTCCACAACGCCTGGGTGCTGCCGCCGTCGTAGTGGTCGGTATCGCCGGTGTCGTCGGTGTGCTGGTCGCCATGCTGGCCATGGCCGAGGGTTTTCGCCAGACCCTGCAGCAGACCGGTGACGTGCAAACGGCCATTGTGCTGCGGGGCGGCGCGACAGCCGAACTGAGCTCCAGTGTCATGCGCGATGAGGCGACGTTGATTCAGCAGTTGCCGGGTATTGCCCGGGATACGGACGACAGGCCGATCATGTCGCCGGAACTGGTGGTCGTTGCCAATGTGCCGAAGAAATCGAGCGGAACCGATGCCAACCTGGAGATTCGCGGCGTGGGCGAGCAGGCCTTCGTGTTGCGTCCCAATGTCAGCATTGTCGCTGGCCGCAGCTTCCAGCCGGGACTGCGCGAACTGATTGTCGGCAAGGGGGCGCTCGCGCAGTTCACGGGCCTGGAGCCGGGGTCGACGCTGAGTCTTGCCAATCAGGACTGGGCCATTGTAGGCGTGTTTGAATCGAACGATGCGCACGAGTCGGAGGTCTGGGGAGACGTGGAAACGGTCTCGACAACCTACAGGCGCCAGGGCTATCAATCCGTCACGGTCAGACTGGCTTCGCCGCAGACGCTGGATCAGTTCAAAGCCGCCATCGCCAGCGACCCGCGCCTGAAGGTGGAGGCGAAGACAACGCTCGATTACTACACTGCCCAGTCAGAGGATCTGACGCGGATGATCCGCATCATCGGCATCGTCATCGGTGCCATCATGGCCCTGGGTGCGGTATTCGGGGCCCTGAACACGATGTACGCGGCGGTGGCGACGCGCGCGCGTGAAATTGCCACCCTGCGCGCCATTGGCTTTCGCGGCCTGCCGGTGGCCGTCTCGGTGCTGCTGGAGACGATGCTGCTTGCGCTTGGCGGCGGCATCCTGGGGGCGCTGGTGGCCTGGCTGCTGTTCAACAACTACACCGTATCGACGCTGGGCTCCAATTTCAGCCAGGTGGTATTCGCCTTCAAGGTTTCCCCCGTGCTGGTCTGGGATGGACTGAAGTGGGCACTGGCGATCGGGTTCGCGGGTGGCGTCTTTCCTGCCGTGCGGGCAGCGCGCCTGCCGGTGACCACGGCCTTGCGGGAGCTTTGAGACGCTGAATCCGTCGAGGCGCCCTGCAGGGACGGCCGGGGCCACAGGTGTGCGATACTTGCCCCGCCCGTTGGTGCTGAAAGGGGGAGCTTATGATTGGCTGGATTCTGCTGGGTCTGATCGTCCTGTTCGTGGTTTTCATCGTCGGCATATACAACCGGCTGGTGACACTGCGCAACAACTACAAGAACGCCTTTGCACAGATCGACGTGCAGCTGACGCGCCGCTACGACCTCATTCCGAACCTGGTCGAAACGGCCAAGGGCTATATCAAGCACGAACGGGAAACGCTGGAGGCGGTGATCCGCGCCCGCAGCGCCGCGGTATCCGGTCTGCAGGCCGCGGCCGCCAAGCCGGGTGACGCGGCAGCCATGCAGGAGCTGGCCGGAGCCGAGAGCATGTTGAGCGGTGCGCTGGGTCGATTGCTGGCCGTGGTGGAGGCATACCCGGACCTCAAGGCCAACCAGAACATGATGCAGCTGTCAGAAGAACTGACCTCCACCGAGAACAAGGTGGCCTACGCACGCCAGGCCTACAACGACTCGGTGATGACCTACAACACCGCTCGTGAGGTTTTCCCGAATAATTTCGTCGCGGGAATGTTCAGCTTCCAGGGAGCGGAACTGCTGGAGATCGAAACAAAGGAGATGCGTGCTGCGCCGAAGGTGAGCTTTACCTGAGATCGTGGTCGGTTGCCTGGTTTGCTCAGGGACGTCCCGGCGCAGAGCGGACACATGCCTGACGCGCTCTTGAGCAACGCACACCGCCGGGAGAGCGTGGTTTGAATTTCTATCTCCGCCAGGCTGAGGCACGGCGCACCACCCGCTGGCTGGTGGTGCTGTTCGTGCTGGCGGTGCTGGCCGTAGTTACCACGGTCAATTTCATAGTTCTGACTGTAGTGTTCATCGACCAGAGCGGCATGTTCGGCCTGCCCAGCGGTGAGTGGATGCATTCGCATCCCGGCGCCGTGGTGCTCACTACCGGCCTGGTGCTGGCCGTGGTGGGACTGTCCAGCCTGTACAAGAGCGTGCGACTGGCCGAGGGTGGTGGTGCGGTGGCGCGTGCATTGGGTGGCTCGCAATTGTCCCGGCATGACCGCGATCCGCTGCGACGTCGTCTGTACAACGTCGTGGAGGAAATGGCCATTGCCTCGGGGGTGCCGCTGCCGGAAATTTACGTACTTGAGCACGAGGATGGCATCAATGCCTTCGCCGCCGGGTATCTGCCGGCAAACGCCGCCGTTGCCGTAACCCGTGGTGCGCTGGAGAAGCTCAATCGCAGTGAGCTGCAGGGTGTGATCGCCCACGAATTCGGACATGTACTCAACGGCGATATGCGTATCAACACCCGGTTGATCGGGCTGTTGTTCGGTTTGCTGGTGGTGGCGCTGATCGGGCGCACTATCCTGCGTTTTGGCGGACGCTCGCGCAAGAGCGGCATGGCCGTTGTGCTGGCGGCAGCAGCACTGATTATTCTGGGCTATCTGGGTGTGTTCTTCGGCCGCATCATCCAGGCGGCAATATCGCGGCGGCGCGAAACGCTGGCCGATGCTTCGGCCGTGCAGTTCACGCGTGATCCGCTTGGCCTGAAAGGGGCGCTGGTGAAAATCGGTGGGCTGGGCACTGGATCGCATCTAAGAACGCCGGAGGTGGATGAGGTGGCGCACATGCTGTTTGCACCGGGCATGGCACGTATTTTCGACACTCACCCGCCACTGATCGAGCGCATCAAGACCCTCGACCCGTCCTTCAAAGAGCAGGAGTTCGCCACTGCACGCGCCGATCCGCAGCTGTCGGCCAGCGAGGCGCCACCGGTGAAATCTCCTGCGGCGGACCGCGCACGTCGGGAAATTCTTCCGGCAGTCATTGCGGCAGCAGTTGGCAACTTTGACGGTCGCCAGATACGGGCGGCGCATGGAGTTGCCGGGTCGCTGCCTACCGCCTTGCTGGACAATAAGGATGGGCCGACGGGCGTGCTGCTGGCGCTGGCGCTGGATTCAGCGCCGGCCATGCACGCCCGGCAGTTGCTATTGATTGCGGAATGTCTGGGTGCGAAGGGCAGGGATGCGGTGGCAGCGGTGCATGCGGATCTCGTGCAACTGCAGCGTGCACAGCGCCTGCCGATGCTGCATGCGGCAATTCCTGAGTTGCATCGACTGCCGGGCCCGCGGCGGCGCAAACTCCTGGAGTGCGTAAGCCGACTGATTCTGATCGATGGTCGCGTGGATGTGCACGAATATGTCGTGGCCACCGTGGCGCGGGTCTATCTGCAGGACGAATTGCAGCCACTGGCACAACCACGTGCGATGACTTTCAGACATGTGATCGTCGAGCTGCAAAGTCTGTTCTCCACCCTGGCCCGCTTCGGGCACGAGAACGAGACCCAGGCGGAGCGTGCCTACGAGGCTGGAGTTCGCCATCTGTTGCCGCATCGGCGACTGCCGTACAAACCGGTGGGCGGCTGGGCGATGGCACTTGACCGTTCGTTGCGATGTCTCGACCGCCTGCGACCGGCAGACAAGGAACAGTTCATCCAGGCGCTGGTCAAGACCATCAGCCATGATGGCGAGGTCACCGTTGATGAGGTGGAGCTGCTGCGAGCGATCTGCGCCGCGATTCATTGCCCTTTGCCAACTCTGTTGAACTGAGAGCAGCGCATGCATGCAGTGCTCTACGATAGATTCCGTGGTCCTGTCCGCTGTGAAGTGGTGCGCGATCCATCGCCGCCGCCACTTGGCGTGGTCGTGCAGGTCCGTGCCACTGGCCTGTGCCGCAGCGACTGGCACGGCTGGCAAGGGCATGACGCCGATATTCGCGACTTTCCACACGTACCGGGTCACGAACTGGCCGGAACGATTGCGGCCGTGGGTGAGGGCGTTACCGGCTGGCGCGATGGAGACCGTGTCACCGCACCGTTTGTCTGCGCCTGCGGCACCTGCGTGTCCTGTACGCGCGGTGACGGGCAGGTGTGCGATCAACAGACCCAGCCCGGTTTTACGCACTGGGGTTCCTATGCAGAGTACGTCGTGCTGCATCACGCGGCGGTGAACCTTGTGCGCCTGCCGGAGCAGATGAGTTTTGAAACAGCTGCAGGGCTGGGCTGCCGCTTTGCCACGGCCTTTCGCGCGGTGGCAGAGCAGGGCCAGGTACAGCGCGGACAGTGGGTGGCCATATTCGGATGCGGCGGTGTTGGGCTGGCGGCTGTCATGATCGCACGCGCGCTCGGCGCCAGGCCCGTTGCGGTGGATATCGCCCCTGGCGCGCTTGATCTGGCGCGCGAGGTTGGCGCCGAGCTCACGCTCGACTCACGCCATTGCGATAATGTGGCAGAGGTCATACGGAAACATACGCAGGGTGGCGCCGATGTGTCGCTGGATGCGCTGGGATCAGTGGAAACGGCCATCGGAGCGCTGTCGTCGTTGCGCAAGAACGGCCGCATGGTGCAGGTGGGCCTGCTGGCCGGCGGCGATTCGGCGCCGCGGCTGCCACTTCACCTGCTGATTGCCAGGGAACTGCAGATCGTCGGCAGCCACGGCATGGCGGCACACGCCTATCCGCGGATGCTGGCGATGATTGCCGCGGGTGCTCTGGATCCTGCGCGCCTGATCACGCGCCGCATCGGGCTGCCGGAGGCGCCTCAGGCGCTGTCCACGATGATTTCGCACCCACATGCCGGCGTCACCGTGATCACGCCCTGATGAGCAGCTGTCGCGCCTGACCTGCATTTCTCACTCCCGGTACGACTTCTCTGCAGGTTGTGGGCAGGGAAGGGGTTTTCCGGATCGTGAAAAACAGGATGTTTTTCCCGAAGCCTACTGGGATGTATTCACGGCGGTCCGGAAAACCCCTTCCCTGTCCGCAACCTGCCCGGCACTGACTCAACACGGTGCGAGAAATGCGGCTCAATCCACCCGCCAGCGGAAAAACTTTGCCCCCAGCGCCAGAAACAGAACTGCTGACAGGGCCAGGAACAGCAGCTGCGGCGCCACGTCCACCAGTCCCGCGCCGTCCAGCATGATGGCGCGTGCCGCCTCCAGCATCTGTGTCAGCGGGAACATCTTCGCGATCCACTGCACCCAGGACGAGGAGCCTTCAAGCGAAAACCACACGCCGGACAGCAGCATCATGGGCCAGGTGACGGCATTCAGGACACCGGCGGCCAGTTCCTCGCTGGCGAAGCGCGCGGCGATGAACAGGCCCAGCGCGATCATCGAGATGGTTCCCAGCATGGCGGTGAAGAACAGCAACAGGGCGCTGCCTTCCAGCGGAAAGCCCAGCGTAAGCTTCAGGCCGATGAATACCACCGTGGTGACGGCCATGATCAGCAACAGGCGCGAGAGCACCTGCGCGGAGATGAATTCGATGGCGCGCAGCGGTGTGGCACGCAGGCGCTTGAGGAAACCATTCTTGCGATAGCGCACCACCACCCAGCCCACACCGAACAGGCAGCTGAACATGATGTTCATGCCGAGAATGCCCGGCAGCAGCCAGTCCACGTAGCGGATGGGTTTGCCGGTGACTTCCTGGCGCTGCGCCAACGGATCGGTTTCCAGCAGCAGCTTCTCCACGATGTAGCCTTTGGGCGAATCGGCATTGACCCAGTACTGCCGGTACTTGCGTTGGTCCACAAACGGGCGCAGATCGAACAGCAGATCCATCTGATGGCGGGAGACCTTGCGGACGGCATCGGCTTCGTCCCGCACCTGGAAGAACTGGATGTAATGCGTCCGCAGGAATGGATGAGCGCTCGGGTCTATGGCATCCGCGGCCTGCAGGACACCCACTTTGAACAACGGTCGTTCCGGGCCGCCGAAAATGACTGCCAGCGCCACCACCAGCACCACCGGCAGCAGCAGATTCCAGCCGAAGGTGGCGCGATCGCGCAGGAACTCGAGATTGCGCGCGTGCATCACGGCGAGAAGGCGGCGCAGGGTGCGGATCATGCGCGCAGCTCCTTGCCGGTGAGTTCCAGGAACAGGTCATCCAGATCACGTGGACGTACGCGTAGGTGCTTCAACGGTACGCCGGCCTTCAGCAGGAACTGCAGGGTGCCATCGACATCGGCGGTGGAGATTTCCATTCGCTCGCGATGCTCGATGACCTGGAAGGGCAACGTTGCCGGATCCAGCGTGAACACTTCGCGCGGCAGTTCCAGGACCACATCCTCGAAATGCTCCTTGAGGAGCTTCTCCGGCGAACCCATGGCGATGATGCGTCCGTGGTCCATGATGGCGATGATGTCGCACAGGAAGTAGGCTTCTTCCATGTAGTGCGTGGTGAGGATAATGGTCTTGTTCCTTGCCTTGATCGCATGCACCAGGTCCCAGAAATTGCGCCGTGCCTGCGGGTCCAGACCGGTGGTTGGCTCGTCCAGAAACAGCACCTGCGGATCGTTGACCAGTGCAAGCGCGAGCAGCAGGCGTTGCTGCTGGCCGCCGGAGAGCTTGCGGTTGTTGCGGTCCAGGAGCTTGTCCAGTGCGCATACCCGAATGATTTCGTCAAGGTCCATTTGACGGGTGTAGAGCTGTTGAAACAGCTGCAGGCACTCACGCACCGTGAGGAAATCCTGCAGGGTGGTTTGCTGGAACTGAATGCCGATTTCCTCGCGGAAGCGCGCGCCAGCCGGCTCGCCGCGGTAGTACACTTCGCCCGAGGTGGCGGGCGTGATGCCCTCCATGATCTCCACAGTGGTGGTTTTGCCGGCGCCATTGGGGCCGAGCAGGCCGAAGCACACTCCAGGCGCAACGCCGAAGGAAACGCCGTTCACGGCTTCGATCTCGCCGTAGCGCTTGACCAGGTTGCGGGCTTCCAGGATGGTGGCAGGCATAAGCGTCAATTCTGCATCTATTTTTGGGTAGCGTCACGATGAATAAAGAAACAGATCGCGTGGATTTGAGCAACGAGCAGGTACATTGGGACCTGGGCAGTTCGCAGAGCTATGGCCAGTACCTGCATCTGGAGCAGCTGCTGAGCGCCCAGCACCCGGTTTCGCATGAGCATGACGAGATGCTGTTCATCGTCATCCATCAGGCCAGTGAACTGTGGATCAAGCTGTGCCTGCACGAACTGACGGCTGCCTGCGAGCATATCCGTCGCGACGATCTGGGCCCGTCCTTCAAGATGCTGGCGCGCGTGGCGCGTATCCAGAACCAGTTGACGCAGAGCTGGGACATTCTGGCCACCATGACGCCCTTCGATTATTCGAGCTTCCGCAATCACCTGGGCAAGTCGTCCGGGTTCCAGTCCTACCAGTACCGCATGCTGGAGTTCATGCTGGGAAACAAGAACGCCGACATGATCCGGGTCCATGCGCAGCATCCGCAGATTCACGAGGCATTGCAGCGGACGCTGCTGGCGCCGAGTATCTATGACGAGTCGCTGCGGTTACTGAGCCGGCGCGGGTATGACATTCCGCGCGAGTATCTGGATCGGGATTTCAGTCAGCCCTATACGGCGGACAAGCGAGTGGCGGCAGCGTGGCTGGGGGTCTACCACAACGTCAAGGAACATTGGGACTTATATGAGCTGGCGGAGAAACTGGTTGACCTCGACTACAAATTTCAGCACTGGCGATTCAGTCACATGAAGACTGTGGAGCGGATTATCGGATACAAGCGCGGGACCGGGGGGACTGGCGGGGTGTCCTATCTGGCCAAGGCGCTGGAGTTGCGGGCATTTCCGGAGTTGTGGACGATCCGGACGTCAATATAGACACACCTGCTGCAGCATCAGCTGGTGCTGGCGACGAGAGACGTCAACTCAATTGGTGCGGGTGACCGCTGCTCTGCGGCGTGACCATTTCCATACGCGCCACCCCAGTAGCACTGCCAGTATTCCAGCGTATATCAGTGGTTCGCGCACGTCGGCCTTGACCTGCCAGTAGAAATGCCAGACGCCGAGGATGGCGATGACGTAGACCAGTCGATGGAGTTTCTGCCAGCGACGGCCTAGTTTTCGCATCATGCGGTTGGTTGAGGTGACGGCCAGCGGAATCAGCAGCAGCAGGGCCAGGAGGCCGATGGTGATGTAGGGGCGTTTGGCGATGTCCTCGAAGATCGTGCTCCACAGCAGTGCGCGGTCGAGGACGATGTAGGCGGTGAAGTGCAGCAGTGCATAGGTAAAGGCGAACAGTCCCAGCATGCGGCGCAGGCGGATGATGAAGTTCAGGCCGGTGAGCTGGCGCAGCGGTGTGACACACAGGGTGATGAGCAGGAAGTTCAGGGCCCACTTGCCGAGGCCGTGCAGGATTTCAGCGATCGGGTCCGCGCCCAGGGCAATGCCGGTGGGTATGCCATACGTTGCCAATGCGCCGGCAACCAGGCGGGCCAGCGGGAGCAGGCACAGGAGGAAAAGCGCCGGCTTGTAGATACGGCGCAGCTGCTGGTCGAACGTCATCAGTAGAAGCGTGCCAGGTTCATGTCTTTGTACAGGCTGGCCACCTGTTCGCCATAGCCGTTGAACATCCCGGTCTTGCGCCGCGAGCCAAACAGGCCCGCACCGATCACCCTCTCGGTAGCCTGGCTCCAGCGCGGGTGGTCAACCTCGGGATTGACGTTGGCATAGAAGCCGTACTCGCCGGGAGCGGCAATGTTCCAGGAAGTGCGTGGCTGGCGTTTGCTGAAGTGGATTTCTACGATGGACTTGATGCCTTTGAAGCCGTACTTCCACGGCACGATCAGCCGCAGCGGCGCGCCGTTCTGGTTGGGTAGTGCCTTGCCGTAAAGGCCGACCGTCATCAGCGTGATGGGATGCATGGCTTCGTCCATGCGCAGGCCCTCTTCATAGGGCCAGTTGAGTACGCGCGAGCGCTGACCGGGCATCTGTTTAGGGTCATGCAGTGTTTTGAAGGCGACGTACTTTGCGCGCGAAGTCGGCTTGAAGCGTTTGAGCAGGTCGCCGAGCGGAAAGCCCACCCAGGGCACTACCATGGACCAGGCTTCCACGCAGCGCAGGCGGTAGATGCGCTCCTCCAGCGGATGCGGTTTGAGGATGTCCTCCAGCGTGTAGGTACCGGTGGCCTCGGCTTCGCCGGAAATCGTGACGGACCAGGGGTCGGTGCGCAGCGAATCGG
>JAJFKF010000139.1 GCA_021773365.1 Gammaproteobacteria bacterium
TGCTTTTTTCCATGATGGGGTCTGGGGAAGTTTTCCACAGGTTAAGGGGGGGAATGCCATAAACTGTGGTTAACATACCCAGACCCCATCAACGTGAGCGCGAGTACACGGCAAGGACATAATCGCGGTGGATTTCAGGCAAACGTTCAAGGATGACCGTCCTGCCTGCTATATCGCTCGCTTCAAGTGCGCGACGCAGCACATCTTCCGTTAGTTGATCCAGCGCCCCTTCCGACACGGGTGCGTAACTCAGATGCCACGGTTCCGGCGCCACGCCAGGGCGGGTTGTTCTGTACGGCCGAAAAAAGCCGAAGCGATCCATGTTGCGCGACAACCAGTCGTGCAGACGGGCAAACGGGCCACCAGGGGCGTATTCGGCGAGGAGCAGACCCGGGGAGGCTCCGGTCGCCAGTGCGGCGCTGTCGATCACATCAATCTCGCTGCCCCAATGATGGCGACTGGCCCCGGGCAGGGCGGACCAGGCAAGGATGGCCTCGACGATCTCGGCGGCAGTCAGCGTGGCGGCCTGCAGGGGTCGGCCATTACGGCCAAGCAAGGGGCGCCGGCCACTGAATTTCTCGTTCCAGATACGCAGCTGACGATCGAAATCCCGGAAGGCGCTCACCGGCACCAGGATCAGCCCTTCCTCCAGGGCCGCCGCCCGCATGGCCAGAAAGGCGCCCACCGCCTCGTGATGCAAGGCGCAGGCTGGATCCACAATGTCAACAATATGTGTGCATGCCCGGCCCGTCAGCTCCAGCTCGTTCATCGACCCATTCATCGACCACTCTCCCCCGGCATGGCGCGCATCTTACAGGGGAGTATGATCGGGGCCCGTGTTGCAAAGCTGACCCTGTGACGCTCCACAGCCTGAAAGTGAAGTACGCCCTTGCGGCGTTGGGGGTCGGTGCCCTCGTCGCGCTGACTGCCGGAGCGGCGGCTTACTGGCTGCTGCGCCCGGGCACAGCGTTCATGGCGGTTCTGGGCGCGATGGCGGTGCTGCTTATTACCAGCAGCCTCATCATCGCCTGGCTGCTGGCGCGACGCGTCGAGCAACCCATCAGCACGCTTATCAAGAGTGCCGAACGCATCGGTCGCGGCGATTACTCAGTATCGGCCGTGGACTTCGCACGCAAGGACGAGCTCGGCGAATTGCAGAGCGCGCTGGAACGCATGCGCCTGAAGCTGCGCCAGACCACGATCACCAAGAACTACCTGAACATCGTACTCAACAGCATGACCGATGCGGTATTAGTCACCGCGCCGGATGGCTGCATCAAGGGCGCGAATGAGGCGGCGCAGAAACTTCTGGGTTTCCCGGAGGACATGCTGATCGGCAAACCGATCTCCTCCATCATCGCCGAACCGGAGCAGGCCGGTTTTTCAGTCGAACGGGCCGCCAATGAAACCTGCGAGACAGTGGTGCGCACCCGCGGCGGACAAACGATCCCGGTTTCCTTTTCCGGCTCGCGCATCACCACCGAGGACCCGCAGTTTCAGGGCAACATTTTTGTTGCTTGCAACATCACCGACCGCAAGCGCGCCGAGCGGCGCATCCGCTATCTCGCCCGCTACGATACGTTGACGAAAATCCCCAACCGCATGCAGTTTCAGCACCTGCTGCAGCAGGCGCTTGCGCGGGCGGCGCGCAACGGTCACAACGTGGCCCTGCTGTACATCGACCTTGACCGCTTCAAGGAAGTGAACGACACCTTCGGTCATGCGGCGGGAGACCGCACACTGGAGATTCTCACCGAACGGCTCACGCGCGTCCTGCCAAAGGAGACCACACACGAAACGGTGCTTGGCCGCCTGGCAGGTGATGAATTCGCCCTATTCCTGGAGAACCTGCCGCCCGAAGACGCCCCGCTCAACGCCGAGCAAGCCAAGGCCCCGGACGGGATCGACCGGCGCGGGCCGGTTTCCAATCTTGCGCGCACCCTGCTTACTGAAATCAGCAAGGCATTCTACCTGCAGCAGCAGGAAGTGTTCCTCACTGCCAGCATAGGCGTAGCCTTCTGTCCGCAGGATGCGGAGAACGTCATTGATCTGATTCGCAACGCCGATGCCGCGATGTACTACTCCAAGCAGAACGGCGGCAATTCCTTTGCCTTCTACTCCCCGGAAATGAACACCGCAGCGGTGGAACGGCTCATGCTCAAGAGCAAGTTGCGCCGCGCGCTGGAACGCGAGGAACTGGTGATCCTCTACCAACCCAAGGTGGATCTGCGCGACGGCCGCATTGTCGGCTGCGAGGCGCTACTGCGCTGGCGGCTCCCCGGACACGGCGATATTCCACCCACACAGTTCATTCCACTGGCCGAAGAAACCAATCTGATTCTCGAAATCGGTCAGTGGGTACTGAACAAGGTTTGCAGTGATTATCGCGTGTGGCAGGAGAAGGTGCCCCAGCCCGGCCGGGTATCCATCAATCTCTCGCTCAAACAATTGCGTCAGGCGAGTTTCATTACCCGCTTCGCGTCCATCTTCAAAAAACACGAAGTCTCGCCTACCTGTTTCGAACTGGAGATCACCGAAACCACGCTGATGGTTGATCCGAAACGCACGCTGAAGCTGCTTGATGAGCTGTATGCCATGGGACTGCACCTGTCGATCGACGACTTCGGTACCGGCTATTCGAGTTTGAGCGCTCTGCAGCAATTCCCCATCGGGACGCTGAAAATTGATCAGTCCTTCGTACGCGATGCGGCCATCGACGCTGACGACGCCACGCTGGTTCGCACCATCATTGAAATGGGGCGGAGCCTGGAAATGGATGTGATCGCCGAAGGCGTCGAATCAGAGGAACAGCTGGAGTTTCTGCGCAAGTACCAGTGTCATTTCGCGCAGGGCCGTCTGCTCGGCGATGCGGTCAGCGCCGATGAGCTCCTCGCGCTGCTGGTGGCACAGGAAGCCGGCAACAGCAATATCGTCAAGCTATTCGCCTGACGAAGCCGACGACGCATCCGGCGCGCGCATGAGCCGGTGCTCATCGAGCACATACCATTCCCCCGGCGGCACATACATGCACAGGTATACCTGGGCGGTATCGGCAACATTGAGTTCAGCGATCAGATAGTGGTCTACAACGCCATTGACCGGGGGACGCACCGGATGGCGACTCGACACGGCATGGTAGCCGTGGTCGCGAAGATCCGACAAACGAAAAGGCACCTGATCGACCAGCGGGCGAATACCATACAGGCGCGGCTGCCGCCCGGCATACAACCAGAGAAAGGATGGCAGGGCAGCCTGCAATGCGGAAAATTCCGGCGGCCAGGGCGGCCCCTGGCGCAGATCCTCGCCTTTCAATCGTGCATGCAGGGTAAGGTAGCTCTTCAGCCTCTCAGACAAGGGCCAATCATCATTCATATCGGATGGAATCGCCGCCGGTAAAGGCGGGCGACAGACAGCTCTGACGGGAAATATAGGAGGTGGGTTTTCCCGGCAGATTGTGGCGAACCAACGGCTGTCTATCGCCCGACTAACGGGCTGATCGCGCGCCCAACCCCCGTATGTATGCGGAAGCGGGCAGCTTTATAAACCTCGATGTCCGAACGAGGACTTACACACCAACTGCAAATGTGCAATTGGTGCGCCAGCCATTATAGGAGATGGTTGCCGACGTGCAGTGCTGTTTTAACTTTAGTCAGGCCCTTAAGTTATACCGCGCTCAGGCATTCACCCTGTATTCACAATATCCAGCTCTGCTTGTTGGCTACAGATCCATACCAAGGTGAAGGCCGAGAAAGGCATAGCCGTCGACGACTTCCTCAATCTGCTTCCAGGTCGGCTTGCCCGCGCCATGACCGGCCCGCGTTTCAACAGTGAGCAACACCGGTTTGGCGCAACCCTGCGCATGCTGCAGCGCTGCGCCGAACTTGAAGCTGTGCCAGGGCACGACGCGGTCGTCGTGATCGGCGGTGGTAATCAGCGTCGGCGGATAGCAGGTTCCCTCGGTGGTGTTGTGATAGGGCGAGTAGGCGTACAGCGCTGCGAACTCTTCCGGCTGCTCGCTCAGGCCGTAGTCGCTCGACCACTGATAGGCGTTGGCGCTGGCGGTGTGATAGCGCAGCATGTCCAGCACACCCACATCGGGAAGCGCGGCGCCGAACAGGTCCGGCCGCTGGGTGATCACTGCGGCCACCAGCAGGCCGCCATTGCTGGAACCGGTCACGGCGAGGTGCTCGGCCGAGGTGTAGCGTTTGTCGATCAACCATTCGGCAGCGGCGATGAAATCGTCGAACACATTCTGTTTTTTCTGCCTGGTACCAGCCTCGTGCCAGGCCTCACCATACTCACTGCCGCCGCGCAGGTTGGCCAGCGCGTAGATGCCGCCGAGTTCCAGCCAGGCCAGCACCTCGGGGCTGAAGCGGGGCGTCTGCGCGGCGTTGAAGCCACCGTAGCCATGCAGGCGCACTGGGTTGCTGCCGTCCATGGGCGCATCACGCCGACGGGTGATGAACATCGGCACGCGGGTGCCGTCCTTGCTTTTGTAGAACACCTGCTCGGTGATGTAGGGCGAGGTGTCGACCGCCAGTTTTGCCTGACGGAAGGCCTGTACACCCCCGGACTCGATGCCAAAGCGATAGACGGCCCCAGGCGTGAGAAAATCCGCATAGCTGAAGAAGGTCTCAGTACTGTCAGCATGACCGCCGAATCCGCCGGCAGCACCCGACCCGGGCAGCTGCACCTCACCCAGCGCCTTGCCGTCCAGCGCGAACATGCGCACCTGCGAACGGGCATCTTTCAGGTACTGCGCGAATATCCGGCCGCCAACATACGAGGCGCCAACAAGCACTTCGGAAGCCTCGGGTACAACCTCGCGAATCCTGTGTTTGCCACCAGCAACATCGACGGCGATAACGCGGGCGTTCGGCGCATCCAGCGTGGAGCTGAATAACAGCTCCGTACCTCGGTTGCCGAGAAACTCGTACCTGGCCTGCCAGTCATCGAACAACCGCACCGGCTCCTTGCGCGGCTTGCCCTGGTCACCGGATAGAGAGCCTGGCAGTGGAAAATAGTAGATGGCGTTGGCCGAGTAACTGCCGAACACATCGATGATCAGATAGCGTCCGTCCTCGGTGACCTCACCATAGGGCACGTATTTCGGGTGATGGGTTATGGCGTAGATATGCCGATCCTTATCCTGCCGTGCGCCCATGCGATGCAGATAGATTTCCGCCTGCTTGCTGTCATCCGCGCGGCCGGCGGTACTGAGCGGATAGCGGGAGTAGTAAAAGCCTTCGCTGCCCGGCAACCAGGATAGATCAGAGAATTTCACATGCCGGATCTCATCCTCAAGATCGCGGCCGGACTGCACGTCGCGAAAACGCCAGACCTTCCAGTCCGTGCCGCCGTCGGAAGTGGCGTAGGCCAGCACCTTGCCATCCGGGCTGACCGAAACGCCGGCCAGCGCCACGGTGCCATCCTCCGACAGAGTATTGGGGTCGAGCAGTTCGCGCGGGTCGGCATCGAGTGAATCAGCCACATAAATCGTGCTCTGGTTCTGCAGGCCGTCGTTGCGTGAATAGAAATAGCGTCCGCCTTCCTTGAAGGGGATGCCGTAACGCTCGTAATTCCACAGCTTTGTCAGCAGCGTCTTGATCTTTTCCCGACCGGGCAGCGCATCGAGATAGGGTCGCGAGATCTCGTTCTGCGCCTGGACGAACTGGGCGGTCTGCGGGGAATCGAGCGCCTCGAGCCAGCGATATGGATCGGCCACCGTGGTGCCGTGGTAGTCATCGACCTGGTCACCACGCTCAACCTGCGGATACTGAATGGAATCCGGCACTTGCGCCCCCGTGTTTGCATCTTTGGAGCCGCACCCGCCCAACAGCAAGGCGATGGCCGCCGTGGTAGCGAAGGATAGAAATGTATTCCCCTGATTCATCAGATGGCTCCTCATAACTGCAGTTCTGGCTGTAAATTCCGGCTGTTTCTTGACTGTATTATTTTGCCGCCCTTCTACCCGCTCCCGGACCGGCCGGGGCGAATTGCCCGCAGCCAAACCGCCTCGGCTATCATGGCCCCATGAGTTCCTGGTTCAGAACCTACACGCTGGAAGACCTGCAGGCCTGGGTGCCCGCCACCATGGTCGAACATCTGGGCATTCGCTTCAAGGAGATTGGCGAGGACTTTCTGCGCGGCTCCATGCCCGTGGACCGGCGCACCCACCAGACCATGGGTATTCTGCACGGCGGCGCATCGCTGGCACTGGCGGAAACACTGGGCAGCATCGGCGCGAACATGTGCGTGGACACCAGCAGACAGGTCTGCGTCGGCCAGGAAATCAATGGCAATCACCTGCGTCCCGTACGCAGCGGCGACGTCCACGGCACGGCGCGGCCGCTGCATCTGGGCAGCCGCAGCCAGGTCTGGCAGATCGATATCCACGACGACGAGCAGCGGCTGGTGTGCGTATCGCGGCTCACGCTGGCCATCGTGTCCCGGGAACCGCGACTGGACATGCCGCACATCGGAGCCGGCTCATGAAGCGCGCCGCATGGTTGTTTGTATTTTGCATGCTGACCGGCTGCGGGCAGATCGGGGGGCTGTATCTGCCGGATGAGCCATCCGCCAGCGCGCAGCCCCCGCCTGTCACGCCAGCAGAGCCGGAAGAAGAGTCCCCCAAAAAGAAGAAGTGAAATGGCCGATACCCCGACACTGGTCCTGGTAGACGGCTCGTCCTATCTCTACCGGGCATTCCACGCCCTGCCACCGCTGTCGAACTCGCGCGGCGAACCCACCGGCGCCATTCACGGCGTGCTCAACATGCTGAACAAGCTCATCCGCGAGCAGTCCCCACAGCTGTTCGCCGTGGTTTTCGACGCTCCTGGCCGTACCTTCCGCGACGACCTGTTTGCCGAGTACAAGGCACAGCGCGAGCCCATGCCCGATGAACTGCGCCAGCAGATCGAGCCGCTGCTCGAAGTCGTGCAGGCCATGGGCCTGCCGCTGCTGCGCGTCACCGGGGTGGAGGCCGACGATGTCATCGGCACCCTCGCGCGCCAGGCCGCACGCGAAGGCATCGACGTGCTGATCTCGACCGGCGACAAGGACATGGCGCAACTGGTGGATGAACACACCACGCTGGTCAATACCATGACCGGCACTGTGCTTGACCGGGCGGGCGTAAAGAACAAATTCGACGTTCACCCCGAACAGATCATCGACTACCTGGCGCTGGTGGGCGATACCTCGGACAACATCCCCGGGGTACCAAAGGTCGGCCCGAAAACTGCGGCGAAGTGGCTGGGTCAGTACACGACGCTCGACAAACTTACTGCCGGCGCCGCCGATGTCCCTGGAAAGGTCGGTGAAAGTCTGCGCGACAACCTCCCCACTCTGGAGCTGTCCCGCAAGCTCGCCACCATAGATTGCGCGGTCAAACTCGACTTCGCTCCCGCTGACCTCAAACTGCGCGACCCGGACACCGACAAACTGCGTGCCCTCTACTCTCACCTCGAACTAAGATCGCTGCTGCGCCAGCTTGACACGGACCCCGAAGGAGGGGCGAGCGGGACCGGCTTTGCGGACGCTGCTGGCACCCCCGAACCCGCGCAAGCGCCTGCAAGAAACTACGAAACCATTCTCACGAAGGAGTCCCTGGAAACCTGGATTACCTTGCTGGGCAAGGCGCCTCTGTTCGCCCTGGACACTGAAACGACCAGCCTCAATTACATGATTGCCGAAATCGTGGGCGTGTCTTTCTGCGCCGAGCCCGGCCGCGCCGCCTACCTGCCGCTGGCGCACTGCTATGCCGGCGCCCCCGACCAGCTCGACCGCGATGAGGCGCTGGCCCTGCTCAAACCGCTGCTGGAAAGCGATCGTCATGCCAAGGTGGGCCACCACCTCAAGTACGATGCCCACGTCCTGCGCAATCACGACATCTCACTGGCGGGCATGCGGTACGACTCAATGCTGGAGTCCTACGTCCTCAACAGCACCGCCACGCGCCACGACATGAATTCCGTATCGCTGAAATACCTGGGCGTGGACCCCATTCACTACGAAACCCTGTGCGGCAAGGGCGCCAAGCAGATCGGTTTTGACCAGGTCGCCGTGGAAACAGCCGCGCAGTATGCGGCGGAAGACGCCGATATCACCCTGCAGCTGCATAACGCCCTGCAGGCACAACTTCAACAGCTGCCGCAACTGCAGACGCTGTACGAGCAGATTGAACAGCCGCTGGTACCGGTGTTGCTGCGCATGGAGGAAAATGGAGTGCTGGTGGACCGCGAAATGCTCCGCCGTCAGAGCAGTGAGCTGGCGCAGCGCATGCACGAGCTGCAGATCCAGGCGCACAAGGAGGCCGGCACGCCCTTCAATCTCGACTCGCCGAAGCAGCTGCAGGAAATTCTTTTCAACAAACTTCAGCTGCCGGTGGCGCGCAAGACACCGAAAGGCCAGCCCTCCACCGCCGAAGATGTGCTGGAGGAACTGGCTGACGACTACGCACTGCCGCGTCTGATCCTGCAGTACCGCGGCACAGCCAAACTGAAGTCCACCTACGCTGACAAACTCCCCGAACAGATCAACGCCCGTACCGGCCGCATTCACACCTCATACCACCAGGCAGTGGCGGCCACCGGCCGCCTGTCCTCCACTGATCCGAACCTGCAGAACATTCCCATCCGCACACCCGAGGGCCGGCGCATCCGCCAGGCCTTCACCGCGCCACCAGGTCGCGTACTGATGGCGGCGGACTACTCGCAGATCGAACTGAGAATCATGGCGCACCTTTCGGGCGATACAGGCCTGCTGCAGGCCTTCGCCGAGAACCGCGACATCCACCAGGCCACTGCGGCGGAAGTGTTCGGCATCGAACTGCAGCAGGTGTCCGCCGATCAGCGCCGCTCGGCCAAGGCCATCAATTTCGGCTTGATCTACGGCATGTCCGCCTTTGGTCTGGCGCGCCAGCTGGGCATTGAGCGTAGTGCTGCACAAAAATACGTCGACCTTTATTTCGAGCGCTATCCGGGCGTGAAGCGCTTCATGGATGACACCCGCCAGCAGGCGCGAGAGCAGGGCTTCGTGGAAACCGTGTTCGGCCGGCGCCTGTATCTTCCGGATATCAATGCACGCAATGCGCAGGTGCGCCAGTATGCCGAGCGCAGCGCGATCAACGCTCCCATGCAGGGTACCGCCGCCGACATCATCAAACGCGCCATGATCGCAGTGGATCGTTGGCTGATGGCGGACAGCGTACCGGCAACGCTCATCATGCAGGTACACGACGAGCTGGTGCTGGAAGTGGAGCGCGAGGCGGTTGCCGATGTACGGCAAAAATTACATCAGCACATGTGCGCAGCCGCCGAGCTGCGCGTGCCACTGAAGGTTGACACTGGCGTGGGCGCCAACTGGGATGAAGCGCATTGATGTCTCCAAACACAGACGTGGCGAAACTGTCACTCGCGTGAATGTATGTTGCGCGGCATACTGACCGCGTCTTTTCATCACGCACATCAAGGAGATTTCATGTTGCGCACAACTCTGGCTGCGTCCGCGGCCGCTACATTGCTGACCTTTGCCGCCTCAACCGCAGGTGCGGCCGACAACGGCATCTACATCGGCGGCTCCCTGGGCCAGGCCAGCATCAACGTTGACGACCTGGATTTCGATTCCGACGACAATGGCTTCAAGGGCATCCTCGGCGTGCGCCCGCTCGATTTCCTGGGCTTCGAGCTGAACTATGTCGATCTCGGCAAGCCCGATGAAACCATTCTTGGTTCCGAAGTGACGGCAGACGCCACGGGTATCGATGGTTTCGTGGTCGGCTTCCTGGGACTGCCTTTCATGGATGTGTTCGCCAAGGCCGGACTGATCTCCTGGGATGCCAAACTGACTGTGGATTCAGTACAGGCGCTGGCCGATGACGGCCAGGATTTCGCCTGGGGCGTGGGTGCACAGGTGCGCTTCGGCAGCGCGGCCATCCGGGCCGAATATGAGCGCTTTGAAATCGAAGATCTCGACAATGTCAGCATGATCTCGCTGGGCTTTACCTGGACCTTCCTGTAGGACAACGGCGTTGCGGTTGCCGTTGATGCGGGAACCGCAACGAACCTGAACCAACGGTGAATTTTTCTTAATCGGCCCGCAACAAAACCCGCGAGAAAAAATCGCGGTGCTTGAAACTTCCCCTGCGGCACCCCATCTAACAAAGCGAGCGCCTTGTGCGCTCCCCGCTAACCTCCCTGAGCGGGTCAACCCGGTTTGTCATCCCCATGCCGGGTTAGTCTGCCCCGGTGGTGCGGTTCACGTGCCATCGGGGATTTTTTTCATCATGGTTGCCAGCGCCGCCTGCGCCTCGGGCACCCCCTGCCGGTCCACGGCCGAGAACAGCTGCGCCGTTGCCGCGCCGTCAAGCCATCGTTGCGCCACCGCAAGAGCCTGTCGTTGCTGGTTGCGGGTCATCTTGTCACTTTTACTCAACAGCAGCCGCACTGCCAGGGAGCGCGACAACGCCCACTCCACCAGCATCGCCTCGTCATCGCCCAGCCCCCGGCGCACGTCGGCAACCAGCACCAGCCCGCTGAGCGATTCACGACCCTGCAGGTAGCTGCTCACCAGCTGCTGCCAGTGCCGCCGCATGGCCGGTGGAACCTTGGCGTAGCCATAGCCTGGCAGATCTGCCAGGCGCTGCTGCGGCGCCAGCTCAAAGAGATTGATCAGCTGGGTGCGGCCGGGTGTCTTGCTGCTCCGGGCAAGATTACGCCGCTGCACGATGGCGTTGATGGCGCTGGACTTGCCCGAGTTGGAGCGGCCGGCAAAGGCCACTTCGCTGCCGGAATCCACGGGCAACTGCGCAAGACGGTCCACGCTCAGCAGAAAATGAACTTCGGGGTACAGTGACATAGGGACAGGATCAAGCCGGAAGGATGATTAGTGTACAATTTCGCGCCCTTGGCGCCGGCTATCTGATCGATTGAAGTACATTGAGGAGACTGCAGTTCATGAATGTCCGCCCTATTTCCGGCCTGACCCTCCTGGCTGCAACCGTCGGACTGGGCATCGCTCTGGTCGCCCATCAGGCCCGCACTGAGGGTTCCGCCGATGCCGGCGCCGGCAAATCAGCCGTTTGCGTGGCCTGCCACGGCATGAACGGCAACAGCACCAACCCCGAATGGCCGAATCTCGCCGGCCAGCAAGCCCAGTACATCGCCCGCCAGCTGCAGCTGTTCCGCAGCGGCAAGCGCGCCGACCCGCTGATGTCGCCCATGGCGACAGACCTCTCGGATGAAGACATCGTCGATCTGGCCGCGTACTACGCGGCCCAGACCCCCGCAGGCCTGGAGGCCGACCCCTCGTACTGGGAGGCGGGCCAGGCCCTGTACCGGGGAGGAAATACGGAGCGCAGCATCCCGGCCTGCATCGCCTGCCACGGGCCGGTGGCCCGCGGCAATGGCCCGGCAGCCTATCCGGCCCTGCGGGCGCAGCATGCAACCTACACCCAGAAGCAACTGCAGGCCTATGCCAGCGGCACTCGCAACGGGGAGCAGGCGCACATCATGCGAACCATTGCCGAGCGCCTGAGTCCTGAAGAGGTACGTAATCTTTCGTCCTACATTCAGGGTCTGCGGTGAATTTTATGAATACCAGGGCAATCTCGATCTCCATCGCCACGCTGATTATCGCAGCCGGCGTACTCCTGTTCTTCGGCACCGCCGTCGGCTGCACCAAGCAGAACGCGCCAGCCGCCGATGACCAGCCGCTGCCCGACACCACCATCTCGCAGGCCCTGGACGGAACTCCGGTCGAAACCGCGGACGCCGCTCCGGAGCCGACAGACGCCACAGCCAGCGCACCGGACACGCTTGATGCCGGCGAAGAGGTCACTGCCGCGGATGAGCCGGCCCCGCCAGCCACCGAACAGGCCAACATCCGCCTCGCGCAGGCACTGATCCAGGCGCAGACAGCGCCTGATTCGCGATGGCGCAGGGGCAAGCACTACACCACAGTGAATCC
Source organism: Gammaproteobacteria bacterium (assembly GCA_021773365.1). Lineage (GTDB taxonomy): Bacteria > Pseudomonadota > Gammaproteobacteria > Steroidobacterales > Steroidobacteraceae > JAJFKF01. The sequence continues at coordinate 11,968 of JAJFKF010000139.1, forward strand.
CGCGCAGCCCACGGACACCCCGCCGGAGAAAGTCGAGGTGCTGGAGGCGTTCTGGTACGGCTGCCCGCACTGCTACGGACTGGAACCCTACCTGCAGAGCTGGGACCCGAAGAAGCCCGCTTACATCAAGTTCACACGCGTTCCGGCTACCTGGGGGCCGGTCCATCAGCTTCATGCCCGCCTTTTCTACACGCTGATGGCGCTGAAGCGCCCGGATCTGCACATGGTGGCCTTCCGAGAGGTGCAGATCGGCGGTAATCCGCTGATCGGGCGCGATGTGGCCGAATCCGAGGACATCCAGATGGATTTCGCCAAACGCCACGGCATCAAGGAAGAGGACTTCAAGAAGGCCTATCACTCCGACGAAGTGACAAAGAATATCCAGCACGCCGACGAGCTGTTGCGCCGGTACCGCATCGATTCGGTGCCGCAGATGGTCATCAACGGCAAGTACATGGCCGACGTGGGCTCGGCCGGTGGCCACAGCCAGCTGATTTCGCTGGTCAATGACCTGGCGGCGCGCGAACACAACAACAAGCCGTAGCCCGGCTGCGGCGGCCTGCCAGGCGCGGAGGCGCAGCGCTGCCACAGCTCGTGCAATTGACGCTGTGTGATAGCTGGACCGGGGAGAATTGGTGCGCCCGACTGGATTCGAACCAGTGACCCCTGCCTTCGGATTCGGCCGGTAATCTTTAGCTCAAGCCTGCTGGAGTACGCTATTCCTGGTTTTTCAGCGACTTAGCGAATCGTACAGTGTGCCCATACCCGCCGCAATACGCCCTAATTTGGGTGTCGGTGGTCACTCCCTGGTCACTCCGTTCGCTCGAAAAACCATGCCGATTCAAAAGCTTCGCCAGAATACCGTCCGCACTCTGCGGTTCGTTGGTCACGAAAAGAAGCAGCAGTGCATCTACTGGGACTCGACGTTGCAGGGTTTTGGTGTCCGGGTCTACCTGAGCGGGTGTCGGGCATATGTCTGCGCGTATCGGGTCCATCGCCGTAAGCGGCTGGCGAAGCTGGGTGCGGTGAACGTGTTGACGCTGGACCAGGCGCGCAAGAAAGCCATTGCGTACATGGCGAAGGTCGCCAACAACCAAGATCCCCAGATGGCCGCGGATGAAGCGCGGAAAGAACTTCGGGTTGAAGAGCTGTGTGCGCTCTATATCGAGAATCACGCCAAGAAGAAAAAGAAAACGTGGAGGACCGACGAGTCGACCCTCCGGCGTTCCATCCTTTCCAAGCTCAAAGGGAGACTCGCAACCAGCATCATGACCGGCGACCTGGAGCCCATTCATTCTGCCGTTGGCGAGAAGCATCCCTATCAGGCCAACCGCATCCTGAACATCTACAGCAAGATGGTGAATTGGGGGAAGCTGGTGGGCCATCTGCCAACGCTGGGATATGGCAATCCCGTGGTGGGGATCGTCCGGTTTCCGCAACGGCTGCGGAAGCGATACATCACCACCGTTGAAATGCCCCGCTTTATCTCCGCGCTGGAGGATGAGCCTGACGACTTCGGGCGCCATGGCCTGTGGCTGCTGCTGTTGACGGGGCTGCGGTGCAATGAGCTGCTGTCCGCCAAGTGGAGCGACATTGATTGGGATATGGGCACGCTCTACATCGGTCTGACGAAGAACGGTGATGATCTGCTGGCTCCCCTTTCCGAGGCTGCCATGGACCGGCTCCGGATCATCCCCAGGGTCTCGGGGAATCCCCACATCATTTGCGGCAGGAAGCGCGGGGGCCACTTGAAGAGCTTGGCGAATGCACTCAAGCGGGTGGTGAAGCGTGCCGGCCTGGAAAATATCCGGGTTCATGATCTGCGGCGCACGGTGGGCTCCTGGCTGGCCCAGGACGGCACTTCGCTGTACCTGATCGGGAATGTGCTCAACCACCGTGACCCCAAGACGACGGCCGGGTACGCCTACTTCCAGACCCAGCAGCGCCGGGCTGCCCTGACCGGCCATGCGGATAAGGTGCTGGCGCTGGGGGGCGTCCATATCCGCCCGCTGGTGAAGCTCAAGGGCGCCACGGCGGACACCCTGCTGCCTGTTGCGGCGGCTACGGAGACAGCCACAGTCCAGACCGCCGACACCCGCCACAGCCACTATTTCAGGCGGGAGGCGCTTTACGAGTTGGTATGGACAGCGCCTGTCCTGGAGACAGCCCCTCGCCTGGGGGTGTCGGACGTCGCCCTGGCCAAGCTCTGCCGCCGTGCCGCGATACCCATCCCTGGGCGCGGCTATTGGGCCCGAGTGGAGTCCGGGCAGCCTCTGAAGCGCCCCCCTCTCCCGCCGTCACCCGACGGGTTGCCGGAGCTGCTGCGGATACGCGGGACGGTGGCTCAGCCCGCCGTTGATCGGGCCGCGGCGTGAAGCTGATGGGGGTCGCCATGCCTTACAATCATTGCCACGAATCGGGCCCGGATAAACCCGAACCTTGCACACCTGGATCAGTGGCAATAAAACGATGAGTGCGAATTGGGCGGAAAAGCTGACGCGCTGGCGTCCGCATGAGAGCGAAGATCGTGTTTACGATCTATCCCACGTACATCCCTTCCGGTATTCGCTGACCTTGGCTGCTATGCCAAATCACCCTGCGCGCGAGGTGGAAGTGCGAGTCGGCTTCTCCGCACATACGTTTACGGTCGGTTGCCAACCACCCGAGGTGGCGCATCCGCACTACAGCCGCCCCCAAGATCCCCGAAAGTTCTGTCCTGTGCGCTACGAACTCTCCAGGCAGTTGCCGGACATCATGCGCAACCTGGAACAGCGCAAGTGCTTTTTCACGAACTACAAAAACTATTTCGTCGTGGAGATGCCTGACGCTCTACCGAGGGGGCTGGAGTACTGGGTGTTTTTCGATGTGCGCCACGCGGGTGAACGCGGGGCCGTTCTGATCTTCGTCGAAAGCGCCTACGCTGGAGACGCAACGAAAACCCCATATAGGTCACGGCGCGAAAAAGTGGGGTTTAAGGTATTGGTGAATAAAGCGTTACAGGGTGAACGGCCAAAACCACCACCCTAGAAAAACAAACCCCGCCACAGGGGCGGGGTTCGTACGCCGATCCTCTTGGTTATCCCACGCTTGGTGTGGACCCTTTCGGGCGGGCAGACGCTGTTCGGCTCATGCGTCACGGGGACCACAATACGGATTACGGAACTCCGTTGCAAGGGTTGCGCGCTGAATGGCATAAGCCACTGTCTACATTAGCCTTTCATGATAAATCGCCCTGCTGCAATGCACTCATCTTTGGCCCATTTTCCCTCGGGGCAGCGCCCTACCCCATTACCATCGATGACTAGACTTGCATCGCCTCCTTCACACGTCCCCGCCAGTCCGAAAACCATTCCACCAGATCCGCGCCATTGACTTCCTCGTCCGCGTCGAATGCGGCAGCCTGATAATCAAGTGCCTGCTGGAGGAAAGCGTTTTGCGTCACCGGAACTTCAGTCTCGCATTCATGAATGTCGAAGAATTCGTCATCGACCCGGCAGTAGTAAAAGAGGATGACCATATCGGGGTCGGAGGGAGGGACTGAGCCCTTCCCCCATTCCCGGCGGCAGCGCTCCACCAGAGCTGCCCGCGCGGCCGCGCGTGACAGATAGGAAGTGGCCGTCTTGTCACCATTGCGGTCTTCGATGACCAGTATCCAGAGCTTGGTATTCACAAGACGCTCCCTTGGCCTATTCGGTAGCAAGGTGGAAGGTGGTTACCCTGCGGTCGCCTTCGGTCACGATCCACAGGGCGTTATTCCCGGTGCAGGGCTGGGCCCGATCAATGGGGTACACGGACCGGATGTGCAGGCCCATGATGACGGCGGCATCGTTGACGTTACGATCGACCTTATCCACGTTGCCCCAGTCACCGGAGGCATGGCGCAGCAGGCAGCGGATGCGGAAGAAATTGTCGCAGTTGGCAATGGCGCCGCAGGTGTAAACGATGCGGCCGAGTGGAAAGCGGGCTGGAATGGTCAGACGTGTTTTCAACATGATCGGTCTCCTGTTAAGGGTTGGGGTCTACGCTTTTCAGGTCGCGCATGACCCCTGCCCGTCGGCGAGACCGGGGTGCAGAGGGCAAGGGCAAACAGACGGGAGGGGGATCGCCCGGTCTGCACGAGTCCTCGAGGAAGATTGGGGATACCCGTTTGTTTGGCGCCAGCTTCCCTTGCCCGGCGTGAGGGGCAGCGCCCCTAGTCTGCAAACAAGAAAAAGGGCGCGGTGCTTTGCACCGCGCCCTGCGAGGGCCGTCAATGGCCTACATCAATCCCCTTTCCAGAAAAGACACCACGTCGTCACCGCCGACCACCAGATGGTCAATCAACCGGATCTCCACCAGTGCCAACGCTTCTTTCAGACGACGCGTCACCAACTCATCTGCTGGGCTCGGTTCCGCCACACCCGATGGATGATTGTGGGCCACAACGACTGCGACCGCGTTGTACTTCAGCGCCTTCTTCACAATCTCTCGTGGATGAACTGCGGCGCCGGTAGCGGATCCCCGAAACATCTCCAGACACGCCAACAACCGGTTGTGCGCATCGAGCAGGATGAGCACGAAGGACTCATATTCGCGGTCGGCGAATGCGCAGCGCAGGTAGTCCTTCACGAGCGCTGGCTGGTCGAGACTGCACCCGGCGACAAATTCCTGCGCCAACGCCTTCCTGGCCGCCGCCACCAGCTCCTGATACGAGGCCGGCCGGTATTTCCTTGAGTCCCGAACGAACAACTGCGCAGCATTGATTGAATGAGACATGATCTTCAACTCCGGAATTCCAGGGCGGAATTGCCCGAGGCCGGAGCCCCACGCCGCAGCGGAACGATCACAGAACGGCCGCATCGGCCGCGCGGCGAGTAGAGGAACGCAGTGAGCAACGGAGCGTCTTGATCGCTTCCGTCGGCGTGATATCGTCGCCATTCACAGGCAAATCCGCAGTAACCCTTTTCCTTCCTGGACGGCGCTGTTTCAGCGCGGTCCTCTCTTCGCAGCTCCGCCGCTTCGGCGGTGCTGTTCTTTCGCGAAAGGGATCGTTACCGAATGGCCGAGACTATCACCTGGGATTGGCTCGGTGAGCGTCAGCGAATAGAGCCCGGTCCGGCGTCAGCCGGATTCGCCACGGTTACCGTTCAGTGGGAAAATGGGTGGCGTATATGGAAAGGACAACTCTTAAGTGGAAAGCGACATTAAATCAGGCTATCTCTATGTTCTGGTACATCCGTCTGATCCGACCCTTTACAAGATCGGTGTTACTGTCCTTGATCCAGAGCAACGGCTGTCCCAGCACAATCATCAGTTGGAGAAGTACGTCGGCAGGATCGTCAAAGAGACCGGTCAGAAATGGGAATTGAAGACATATATCCCCGTCGCCGATCCGTACTGGGCTGAAAGAAAATTTTGGGCCGCAACGCCGTTGGCAGACATGCCGTTTCTACTTGGCGTGGAGGTTCAAACGATGGAGTGGAACTGGGTACAGGCAGGCCTGGACGCTGCAATGGCGGCGGGAGTGCGGACGCGTTCGCTACAGAAAGGAAAGGCGGTGAAGAACCACGACTGGATGGTGAACCAACTGGAAGGGACCGGGATCACCATGATTGAACGCTATCGTGGACTCGTGACCGGCATGGAATTCCAATGCGGAAAAGGCCACGTCTTCAAGGAGTCAGCCAGTGTCCTCGCCAGCCGCAAGTCATGCCCCTGCTGCGTGGATTGGAATTGGCTGAGCGGTCCGCGAAAGGGCATCAGAGCCAGCCTCCGATAGTCGGCCTTCCATTAACCGCTCTGCATTCAGATGAATTCCAGCCGGATGCGAATATCCTTGTCGGCGTTCAGAAACTGCGCATTGGCTGCGTAGACCTACCGCCAGTTTACTGGACAGCCTCCCCGTCAGGCGAGACGCCAGGCTGTAAACCATGCAGGTAGTCGCAGGCCCGCTGCGCGTGTGAAGCTGCTGTGAAGATGGCGCGCTTGTCGGCTTTCAGGATTTCGAGCCAGTGTGTCAGATAGGCTGCGTGATCCTCGCGGGGTTCAAGGGCGAACCCCAGATCCGCACAGAGGAATGCGGCGCCGAGCTCGGCCACCAATTCTTCCACGGCGTAGCCGTGGTCACCAAAACGTTTTGCTCCGAAGTCCCGCGCCAGGCGGGTCGGGTGCATCGTCCAGTGGGTGGCCTCATGCGCGCGAGTGGCGTAGTAGCTTTCGGCATCCTTGAACACATCAATGCACGGCAGGTGAATACGGTCGTGACGCGGAATGTAGCAGGCCTGGCTCCCGCCATGAACGGTGACTGCTCCCGTGTTATGGAAGAAGCGCTCCGCATGGTCGATCCGCACTGCGGTTTCCGTGACTGGCCGCGCCCGCGCATAGAATCGTTCAGGCAGTCCCTCTACCTGGTCGGCGTTGAACACCGAGTAGCCTTTCAGAAAGGGGATTTTTTCCTCGATCTCATCCCCCGCTTCATCCAGTGCCGTGCGCGTTACTCGATTCGCGTAGACCACCATCGTGGCTTTCTCGCCTTGGCGCACGTGTGCATCAAGCTCAAGGGTCTGCCGATAGGTCAGCCAGTGTGAGGACTGGTAACCCTTGGCCATGGCTTCAGCCCATAGCAACAACACATTGATGCCCCGGTACGGTTCACCGTTGTGCCTCAGCGGTCGGGCAGCAGGCCCCGCGCCCTGCCCCGGAACCCATGGCTTGATCCATGGCGGTGTCCCCTGCTCCAAGGCCGTCACGATACGCTCTGTGACTCGCGTGTAAATGTCCTGCCTGTTCGTCATAGTCGCTCTCCGATATAGAGTTGGGGTCATGCGCTTGATGTCGCGCATGGCCCCTGCCCGTCGGCGAGACCGGGGTGAAGAAAAGCAAGGCGAAACGCCGCGAGCGGGATCGCCCGATCTGCACAAGTCCGCGCGGAAGATCGGGGAAACCCGGCGTTTTGGCGTGAGCGCCACCTTGCCTGGCGGGAGGGGCGGCGCCCCTTGGGTTCTCAAGCGAAAGGGATCGTTACCGAATGGCCGAGACAATCACTTGGGATTGGCTTGGTGAGCATCAGCGAGTAGAGCCCGGTCCGGCATGGCCGGATTCGCTGTTCAATCGAGTCTCCAGCGCTCCCACCGCCCGCTGCGCCAGGATACGTTTCGCTCGTTTCGCCGCCCGCTTCAACGCAAAGTTGAGCATCCGGGCTTCATGCATGGCGCCGCGAGGATTTCGCACAAATTCGTCAGCCAGGGCAATTCCGCACTGGTGCAGCAGCACCTCCAGATTCAGGCGCGCGGAAGCAAACTGCTCCCACCAGTTCCGATCCGGGATCACCCCTCGATCTCGCGATGCGTGGGCACATGCAGCCCGAACCGTTCAAGGCCTCGTTCAATTTCCAGGCTCAACCGATCGCTGACGTGCGTGCGCAATTCGCGGGAGACGCACATGCCGACCCAGCCTTCTTCTGCGCGCAGGGCATGGGCCGATACAACGGCAGTACCCTCAATATCGCGAAGCCTGAGGAACAGCTCGCTTAAGTATTTCTTCGCCTCCGCTGGAAGTGCCTGGGTGATTTCCAGGGATGCAGAATCTTCGACGCTGACCATGGCGCAAACTCCTGGGTGATTGTGGGTACATGATCGAGGAGGGGCTTGGCAGAGCCCTCGTTGTGCAGTGGAAATTGGTGTGCGCCCTGCCCGCCTTCCAGCTCCCGATTGATCCGCTGGTAGATTTCCTCGCGGTGCACGGCAATGTCTTTCGGGGCTTCGACCCCGAGACGCACCTGATTGCCATTGATGCCTAAAACCATGACCTTGATGTCCTGGCCGATGGTGACGGTCTGGCCGACGCGGCGGGTTAGAACGAGCATGGCTGCCTCCTTGAAGAATGACGGCTGCGGTCGGCATCCCTGGAAACCAGCGGAACTGGGGAGTCGCCAGGAAACCGGGTTACCGGCCGCGCAGGGAGAATACGACAAGCGCCTTGTCAGTGACAAGCTCCTTGTCGTATTGAACACACAAGGTCCTTGTCATACCGTGCGGCCTGGCGACTGGGGAGTCACCGTGCGGAATACGACGAATGTCCTCCTGGATCAGATTCGGGAGGCGAAGGGCCTGAATTCGGACTATGCCTTGGCTAAGGTGCTGAACGTCAATCACGGGGCGATAGGACATTACCGTGGCGGACGCTCGCACATGCGGGACGATCTTGTCCTGCTGGCAGCAAAAATGTTGGGCCTCGCCCCTGCTCCGCTCCTGAATCAAATCGCAGGAGAGCGCACAAAGGATGCAGAATTGGCGCGAATCTGGAAGGATGCGGCGAAACAGCTAGGCCGCAAGGGCCGCTAACGTCCAGCGCCCAACTGTCTGACCCGGCGCGTAGACCGATTAGAACCTACACCGGGCGGAGGGCTGCGTTGCCCTGCCCCATCGCCTCCTCATGCTTGATCCGCTCGGCAGCCCGACGCCGAGGTAGTCGACCTTCAGGGTTTATGGAAGCCTTTCAGCCTCCGCAGCGAAAGGGGCTGGGCCCTTCTGACGAAGCTCGTTGAACGCCACGCCAGAATTTTGTCTTGAGCCGGTGACGTTCATACAGGGCCGCCCCATATTGGGCATGAGTGGGTACGCCGCAGTAGTCGGTGATCCCGGTAGCCAGATGCTGCAGCTCCACGAAGAGCCTGGTACCGATGTGATAGTCCCTGGATCTTCCATCGTTGAGCATCGAGTTGAGCAGGGCGCGCCACACAACAGTGGCGGCCAGCGGAGAGCCGAGCTGCGCGGCCTCCATTCCCAGCGCAGCGAGCCGTGGGGTATTACCTTCGATCTCGAAGGTTCTGGCGTTGGCAAGCACGCAGACTTGTGCCAGCAGCGGGAGGCCTGCAGCGAACAGAACCCGCGCCCGGGTCACCGCCTCCTGCGGCGCGGGCGGCTCAAGGGCGAGTTGTTCGCGCAGGGCTTGCAGCGCCGGTTCGTCCAGCAGCTGCTCGAGCCGGCGATAGTTCGCGAGGTCAGGCTGCAGATGGAAGCGCTCACGCCGGACTTCGATGCGCCTGGCGGTGTCGCCCAGCTGGCCGTATGCCCGATCGAGCAGGTCGAGGACCGGTTCGGGATCGGCTATGCCCTGCTTCAATGACAATAGCTGTGCCAGCTCCTGATCGGCTTCGCCACAGTCGAGATGGAATCGCACCTGTTCGAGTGCATGGGCGTGGACTGGTTCTGCGGGCGCCTTCGCAGCTGAATCGCGCTCGCGCCATCCGGATTGCAGATCGCCCCAGGCCAGACGCGGGTAGCGATTCTCTCCATGTCCTGCCTTTTGCCGCGCCTGACCATAGGCTTCGTTCAGCCGCCTAAGCTCCAGCTCATCAAGCAGGCGCTCCGCCTCCTTGAGCAAATGATGGCGCACACCATGGCTGTCGCGCCCCAGAAGCTCGAGCACTCGCGCGGGCCAATCCATGAGCGGCAGACATTCCTGATCACGGGCCGCGCGCGCCGCCTTGAGCCATAGGGTGCCCGCATCCTCGAAGGCGCGTGAGATGGCGCCGTAGTCGTCTTCGTACTCCATCAGGATCTCATCGAGCGCCAGCAGGGATTCAGTCAGAGCGAGCGCTGGCACGGGATGATGCGGGAAGACGTCCTGTTCGATATCGGCCACTATCTGCTCAAGCTCGCGGCCCAATGCTTCGGCCATCGCGCGGCCGTGCCGATAGTCTCCACCTCGGAGCGCCGCCATTCGCAGGGCGAGATTGCGGACGGCGGTCCGGGGTCGCAGGAGATAGCGGATGCGCCGGGCGGCCGACTCACTTTCCCCGGCCAGCCGCAGGATGAGGGCTTGCAGTTCCTCGCGCGTGAAGCTGGCGAGACCGGCGGCGATCCCGGCATCGTGCATCGTCATCCGGGATTCACCAGCTGCATCAGCTTCTTGCCTTGCAACTGTTCGAGCCACCGCAGGGCAGCCTTGCCACGGCCGAGGGTTTCGAGCCTGACGATGCCATCAGAGGATACCGCGGCGCGGGTCTTGATCCGCCGCCCGCGAATGTAATCGGCATCGAAGTGTAATTCGCCGCGGATGAAACTCAGGTGCTGAATGAAATCCGCAAGCCTGAGTTCGTCCTTCTCCTCGTATTCAATGATCGAGACGTTGCGGGGCTTTGCATCGGCAAAAGACAACACTGCTAGCGTGAACAGGAAGCCCAACGCGGCTGACTCGGCGATATCTTCCGCGACATCATCCTCATCCGCCTCGTCGTCATCCTCATCGGCGATGAACTTGAGCTTCAGGCGCAGGCCAAATTCGGCTTCATCGGAGGGGGCTTCCAGCACCTCTTCGCTGTCGATGCGGAAGCGCACGCCGACGCCCTGGCTCAGCAGCGTGTATCCGATCCGTTTAGCTTCGTCTGGCATTCGCGTGCGCCGGCAAGAATCAGGCGGTGAGTGGACGGCCGGGAGACTGGGCGTGCCCGGCGTCGTTCTGAATCACGATCAGGATGGATGTCACAGGAGTGCCTTGGCGACAGGCTTGAGATTCGTATTATAGGACTCTCCTCGCTCACTTGTCCTCGCCAGCCGAAGACGGACGGGCGCGTTGGCCCGCCACGACTCACTACATTTTGAGCTCCGTGGAGAGGTCGATGACTTCGACCGGGCCGCAGAACTCCGGGGTGCAGGCCTGGTAGGTGAGCGTGCCTTTAAGTGCGATGGGGCCTTTGACGCCGGGTTTCACTTTCACCTTGCGGCGAAACACATGATCGCCGGCGTTGTAGATGTGCACTTCGTAGCCCTCGAACACACTCTCATGCTCAGGCCACTTCCAGTCGCTCACCGATTCCATACCCTCCGGCAGTTTCATGTCGATCTTGAGCTTCTGCTGACCGGCGGAACCGGGGGTGTCGCCGAAGACGTGCCAGGGTGCCGGGACGGACAAGGTGATCTGCAGTTCGACTTCCTGCCCGGCTTGAACGGTCACCGGCGCGGCGGCCAGTTTCGCCGTGATGGCGCCTTCGTCCTGAGCCAGTGCATTCCATGTGAGGGTCGCCAGTGCCAGCGCGGCAACCATGCTAAGGGTCAGATTTCGCATCGTTCAGGCTCCGTAGATGATTCCAGAGAGTATAGACACTGTGGCGGTGTCTTGCGTTGATGGCCAACGGACTATTGTCCGGGGCGGGCAGGCGCTTGCTTGTAGTCAATGCAGTTGCGGAACAGGATCTCCTGCAGGGAGGCCTGCAGGAGTTTGCCCTCGCTGTCGTTCAGGACCTCGCGTGTTCCATTAATGGTGGCGCGATACCGATACCCCTGGCATCGATATACGCCCCCTCCATCTTCATGGCTGAGGCATCCTGGGTGGGATATACCTGCACGGCGATGACGCTGCCGCCGTAGAGGGCCCGCACGGTGTCCACTTTCGCGCATAAGGGCGCATAATTGATGCAAACCCGTCCCCCCTGCGGCTCGCTGTCCCGGTTCCTATATCGGGTCTTATGCCAGTCCGACCGCCGCCCCGGAGCGTGGAATTCCAACCCTCTCCCCGCTCTTGCACCCCGCCTCCGCCCCGAATTTCCCCGTCAAACCCGACAATCCCACGCTCGAGTCGTCCGCTGC
>JAJFKF010000140.1 GCA_021773365.1 Gammaproteobacteria bacterium
CCCCCCATTTTGGGGGGGGTCTACCACAAAATTTTTCTAAACCCCCCCCCCCCCCCCCCCACACCCGGCATGGTCTGTGGGGCCGCATTGCGACGCTGTCAGCCGCCCCGCAATACCAGCCGTCTGCCGATCGAGAGCACCTCGTTCGGCTTCATCCCGTTCAGGCTTGCCAGCGTGTGCACCTTCAATCCGTAGCGGCGCGCGATGCTCCACAGGGTGTCGCCCGAGCGCACCACGTGGTAGCGGCGGTTGCCCACGGTCGCGCGACCGTCGTAGCGCTGCGCGGCCATGGCGACCTTTGGATGCAGTGAACCGCCGCCCGGCAGCATCAGATCCTGGCCGGCGCGCAGGAAGGTGGAGGACATGCCGTTCAGCTGCATGATGGCCGGGACGCTGGTGCCGTGGCGGCTGGCGATGGTCGAGAGCGTGTCGCCCTTGCGTACCGCGTAACGGGTGACCTGGATGCGCTCCTCGTGGGGCAGCTGGTCCAGATTGGCAGCGAAGGCCTCGCAGGCCTGCACCGGCAGCAGCAGGTGGTGCGGGCCGTCGGGATCGGTGGCCCAGCGATTGAAGCCGGGGTTCAGGTACGTCAGTTCCTCGTGCGTCACGCCGGCCATCTCCGCGGCCATGCGCAGGTCGATCTGCCCGCCGGTGGGCACGATGGCGAAGAAGGGGACGTTGGGGATGGCCGCAAGCTGCACGTCACAGGCGGCCGGTTTGGCCACCAGGCGGCTCATGGCCATGAGCTTGGGCACGTAGGCGCGGGTTTCGCGCGGCAGCTTCAGATGCCAGAAATCGGTCGGTTTGCCGTCCTTCAGGTTGCGTTTGATGGCGCGGCGCACGTTGTTCTCGCCGCAGTTGTAGGCCGCCACGGCCAGCAGCCAGTCGCCGAATTCGCTGTGCAGTGATTCCAGGTAATCCAGCGCCGCGCGGGTGGATTCCACCACATCGCGTCGCCCGTCGTACCACCAGTTTTGCTTCAGGCCGAAGCGGGTGCCGGTGGCGGAGATGAATTGCCACAGGCCTGAGGCGCGGGCGCGCGAGTAGCCGAACGGTTCGAAGGCGCTTTCCACCACCGGCAGCAGGGCCAGCTCCAGCGGCATCTGGCGCGACTCCAGTTCGGTGACGATGTGGTAGAGGTAGCGCTCGCCGCGGCCGAACGTGCGGTCCAGGTATTGCGGGTGGCGCGCGTACCACTGCAGCTGTTGCTCGATGGAATCGTTGTTGATGTCGCCGAGGCTGTAGCCGGCGCGGATGCGGTCGAACAGGTCCGTGTAGTTCGCGGCGCGCTCCGCGGGCGCCTCGGCCGGCGCCTCCTGGCGGCCGGACTTCTGCAGCGCATGTGCGGCGGCCAGCTCCGGTGAATGCTCGGTGTCGATGGTCTTGGTAGCCACGGCCGATGGTGGTTGCCGCACAGGCTCGGTGGCCGTGTGCCCGGGGGCGGGTTTGGGCAGCGTGCTGCAGCCGGACAGAGTCAGGAGTGTTGCCGCGAACAGGACGCGGCGCAGATGATTTGGCTTCAAGTCAGGGCCCTCTTGAACGTGTCTTTCCATTGCCGCACGACCGTGAACACTTCCACCGTCGTCGCCAACGCCCGTCCCGCGCGCCGCGCGGCCGATTCTCGCACAGCAGGTTGCCCACAACGCAAGAACGGATTCACGGCGATCTCCAGCTCCAGCGATGATGGCAGGGTGGGGCGGCCGCTTGAGCGCAGGATGTCGGCGCGCTCCAGATATGCGCGCACGGCGGTGTTTTCCGGCTCCACTGCCCGGGCGAAATGCAGGTTGTCCACTGTGTATTCATGTCCGCAATACACCTTCGTGCTGCCCGGCAGGGCCGCCAGCCGCTCCAGGGAATCGTGCATCTGCCCGGCGGTGCCCTCGAACAGCCGCCCGCAGCCGGCGCTGAACAGCGTGTCGCCGCAGAACAGCGCCCCGTGACCGTGGAAGGCGATGTGCCCGCGGGTATGGCCCGGAGTATCGAGGACAGTGAAGCGCAGCCCGGGTTCCTCCAGGAGCACGGTGTCGCCACCGGTCACCGCGCGCGTGCGCGCAGCGATGTCTTCGGTGGCTGGACCGATAACCGGGACGGCGTAGCGCGCAGCCAGCTCGGCGGCGCCGCCGACATGATCGTGATGATGGTGGGTGAGCAGGATGGCGTGCAGACGCAGGCCATGCGTGTCCAGCGTCTCGATGACCGGCCGGGCTTCGCCGGGGTCGACGACCACGGTCCCCGCGCAGTCGCCTGGACCGCGGATCAGCCAGATGTAGTTGTCGCTGAAGGCCAGCAGGGGCGTGACATCGATGGCGGCGGTCTTGTTCGTGGGGTGCATGGGCACCGGCGCGTTGCGGAATGCAGGCCGGACGTTACCATGCTTTTTTGGCTCGATCCCGGACCGGCATGAATCGTGAGGACTTATCGGCCTGGTGGCGCACCCCGCTCGGCGTGCGGCTGGAAGGCCAGGAGCGGCGAGTGGTGGCCGCTGCCCTGGAAGATGCCTTCGGGCTGCAGCTTCTGCAGGTCGGCGTCTGGGGCGATGATGGCCGGTTGTTCGAAGGCGCGCGCACCCAGCGCCAGAGCCTGATCGCAGCCCGTCCCCCGGCCAGTGTGCTGTCACGGCCCAGCGCCCTGGGTGTGGGATCGGACTGCGTCGACGCCGTGTTGCTGCCCCACACGCTGGAATATGAGAGCGATCCCTACGCGGTGCTGCGTGAGGCCAGTCGCGTGCTGGTCGGCGACGGCAAGCTGCTGGTGCTGGGATTCAATCCACTCGGTCCCTGGGCACTGCGCCATCGGTTTTCCAGCGACAGCTTTCCGCCCGGCCTGAGGCGGCTGGTGTCCCCGCTCCGGCTGCGTGAGTGGCTGCGGGTGCTGAGCTTTGAGGTCAGCGAGACGCAATATTATCTGCACGAGCTGCCGCTGGATTCCGGGTCCGGGCGCCGCTGGCCCTGGCCAGCTGGCGCATACCTGCTCAGGGCGCACAAACGGGTGTATACACTCACGCCGCTGCGACCAATGCGACGCGGCAAACGGGCGCGCGTCGGCGGCCTGGTTGAGCCAACTACCTGAGCCCACCACCTGAAGGAAAGTCGAGGACCATGACAGAAGTGCAGATCTGGACCGATGGCGGCTGCCGCGGCAACCCCGGTCCCGGCGGCTGGGCAGCGCTGCTCATCGCCGGCGCCAACGAGAAGACCATCAGCGGCGCCGAGGCGCAGACCACCAACAACCGCATGGAGATTACGGCTGCAATCCGCGCACTGGAGACGTTGAAGCGCCCCTGCATCGCGCAGCTGTATACCGACTCGCAGTACCTCAGGCAGGGCATCAGCGAATGGCTGCCGAACTGGAAGGCGCGCCAGTGGCGCACCGCCGCGCGCAAGCCGGTGAAGAACGAGGACCTGTGGCGCCAGCTCGATGCCCTGAATCAGCGCCACCAGGTGACATGGCACTGGGTGCCTGCCCACAGCGGCGTCGTCAACAACGAGAGGGTGGATCAGCTTGCCAACGCGGCAATGGATACATTAGTCCGCTAAACTCCCGCCCCATGTCAGCCGCACCCCGACAGGTCGTCCTCGATACTGAAACCACCGGCCTGGAGCCTGCACAGGGCCACCGCATCATTGAAATCGGCTGCGTGGAGATCATCAACCGTCGCGCCACCGAGCGCACCTTCCACTGCTATCTGTGTCCCGATCGCGACATTGACGAGGGCGCCCTGCGCGTTCACGGCATCACCACCGAATTCCTGGCCGGTCAGCCGCGCTTTGCCGAGGTGGCCGCGGATCTGCTGGAGTTCATCGGCGGAGCGGAGCTGATCATTCACAACGCGCCGTTTGATGTGGGTTTTCTCGATGCGGAACTGAAGCAGCTGGCCGGTCCGCGCCGCTGCGTGGGCGAATTGTGTGAGGTACTCGACACTTTGCTGCTGGCGCGGAAGATGCACCCCGGTCAGCGCAACAATCTCGATGCCCTGTGCAGGCGCTACTCCATCGACAATTCCCGTCGCGAGTTGCACGGCGCGCTGCTCGATGCGCGAATTCTGGCGGATGTGTACCTTGCAATGACCGGCGGGCAGGTTACGCTCACCCTCGACGCGGCTTCGGTCGCCGGGACGGGCAAGGGCGCAGGCGCTGTCCGGGCGCCCCGACCCGCCACGCCGCTGCGCGTGGTGCGGGCGAGCGCCGAGGAACTCCAGGCACATGAACGGGCGCTGGCAGCGGTAGCCAGGGCCAGTGGTGGACTTTGCGTCTGGGGCACCACCGATACCCCCGCGTCAGAATGAACAATAACCTTCGGAGCTGTTAAATGCTGTCGCTGAGAAACTGTCGCATAGGCGTGATCGGCCTGGGTTACGTGGGCCTGCCACTGGCCGTGGAATTCGGCAAGCGCTTCCACACCATGGGCTTTGACATCAAGCCGAAACGCATCGCCGAGTTGAAGTCGGGCAAGGACAGCACGCTGGAGGCCTCGCCTGCCGAGCTGAAAAGCGCCAGTCGCCTGCGTTTCACCACCGCACCAAAGGATCTGGCGAAGTGCGATGTGTTCATCATTACCGTTCCCACGCCCATCGACGACTACAAACGTCCGGATCTCACCCCGCTGATCAAGGCCAGTGAAACCGTGGGCAAGGTGCTGCGCAAGGGCGCGGTGGTGGTGTACGAATCAACGGTCTACCCCGGATGCACCGAGGAGATCTGCGTGCCGGTGCTGGAGCAGCACTCGGGCCTGAAATTCAACAAGGACTTCTTTGTCGGCTACAGTCCCGAGCGCATCAACCCCGGCGACAAGGAGCACCGCCTGCCCACCATTCGCAAGGTCACGGCCGGTTCCACTCCGAAGGCAGCAAAGTTCGTTGACAGCCTCTACGCCTCAATCATCACGGCCGGCACCCATCTGGCGCCCACCATCCGCGTGGCCGAAGCAGCCAAGGTCATCGAGAATACCCAGCGCGACGTGAATATCGCGCTGATCAACGAACTGGCGCTGATTTTCAACCGCCTGGGAATAGACACCGAAGAGGTACTCAAGGCCGCCGGCACCAAGTGGAACTTCCTGCATTTTCGTCCCGGCCTGGTGGGCGGGCATTGCATTGGCGTCGACCCGTACTACCTCACCCACAAGGCGCAGGAGATCGGCTATCACCCTGAAATGATCCTCGCCGGCCGGCGTTTGAACGACAACATGGGTCTGTACGTGGCCAGTGAGGTGTTCCACCGCATGACGGAGCGGCGTATTCACGTCAAGGGCGGGCGCATCCTGGTCATGGGCCTGACCTTCAAGGAGGACTGCCCGGATGTGCGCAACACCCGCGTGGTGGACGTGGTGCGCGAACTGGAGAAGTACGGCGCGAAGGTGGACATCTACGATCCGTGGGTGGATGCCGACGAAGCCGAGCACGAGTACGGATTGCGTCCGGTGAAAAGCCTGCGCAAGGGCGCCTACGACGCCATTGTCATGGCCGTGGCCCACCGCGAGTTCCGCGAAATGGGGCTGGCAAGGATCAGGGCGCTGGGCAAGAAGACGCATGTGCTGTACGACATCAAATATGTGTTCAAGGCTGACGAAGTGGATGGCCGTCTATGAAAATTCTGGTCACCGGCGCCGCCGGCTTCATCGGCTTTCACACCGCCAAACGCCTGCTGGCGCGCGGCGATGAAGTCGTTGGGCTGGACAATCTCAACGAGTACTACGATGTCACGCTCAAGCAGGCCCGCCTGGCGCTGCTGGAGAAGGAGCCGGGCTTTCGTTTTGCCAGGGTTGATCTCACCGATGCGCAAGCCATGGCGCAGTTGTTTGCCGGCGAGAAATTCCAGCGCGTGGTGCATCTGGCCGCGCAGGCCGGCGTGCGTTATTCCATCGAGGCACCGCAGGTGTACGTCAACAGCAATGTCACCGGCACGCTGAACGTGCTGGAAGGTTGCCGGCACAACGGGATCGAGCATCTGGTCTACGCCTCCACCAGTTCGGTGTACGGGGCGAACACCGACATGCCCTTCTCGCCGCACCGCATGGCCGATCATCCCCTGTCGCTGTACGCGGCCACCAAACGCGCCAACGAGCTGATGGCGCACAATTATTCCTCGCTGTTCAAGTTTCCCACCACGGGCCTGCGCTTCTTCACCGTCTACGGCCCCTGGGGGCGCCCGGATATGGCGTTGTTCCTGTTCACCCGTAACATCCTGGCGGGCAAGCCCATCGACGTGTTCAATCACGGCCACCACCGGCGCGATTTCACCTTTGTGGAAGACATCGTCGAGGGCGTTGTGCGTACAATGGACCGCGCGGCCGAGCCGGACCCGGCCTGGGACGGCAACCATCCCGACCCGGCCACCAGCAGCGCGCCGTTTCGCATCTACAACATCGGCAACAACCGGCCCGAGCAGCTGATGCGCTACATCGAGGTGCTTGAGCAGTGCCTGGGGCGCAAGGCCGAAATGAACATGCTGCCGATGCAACTCGGTGATGTGCCGGAGACCTCCGCCGACATAGAGGATCTGGCGCGCGAGGTGGGCTACCGGCCCACCACGTCCATTGAGGTGGGTGTGCAGCGGTTTGTCGAGTGGTACCTGGAGCACTACGCGACGCGGAAATGATTTGAAAAGGAGGTGGGCACGATGCAGGCGGACAGTTCAAGGACCGCGTTGCCGATCTGGCAGTCGCTGGTGCGCCATTGTGCGGAAGTGCGTCAGTCCCATCTGCGCGACGTCATTGCCCGCGACCCTAAACGCTTCGAAACATTTTCCCTGGAAGCCTCAGGAATCCTGCTCGACTATACGCGCCAGCGCGTAACGCGCGAGACGGTGAGTCTGCTGCTCGACCTGGCGCGCACTGTGGATCTGCCGGAGAAGATCGCGGCGCTGCTGGGCGGCAATATCGTCAACAACACCGAGCATCGCCCGGCGCTGCACACGGCGCTGCGCCGGCCCGTGGGCGATCCTGCTGGCGCAAACCTGAATGCCAACGGGCGCAATGTCATGCCCGCGGTGCTGGAGGAGCGCGAGAAGCTGGAGCACTTTGTGCAGGCCGTGCATAGCGGCAAGATTGCCGGCACCGGCGCGCAGGCGCCCTTCGACACGGTGGTGAACATCGGCATCGGCGGTTCCGATCTGGGGCCACTGATGGCCAGCGAGGCGCTGACGGCGTACCGGCGGCCCGACATGCGGGTGCATTTCGTTTCAAACATCGACGGCTGCCAGCTCAGCGATGTGCTGGCGCAGGCCAATCCGGCCACCACGCTGTTTATCATCTGCTCAAAGACCTTCACCACGCTGGAGACCATGACCAATGCGCGTGCCGCGCGCCAGTGGATCGTGGAGAAACTGGGCTCGGCCGCGCCCGGCCGCCATTTCGCTGCGGTGTCCACCAACCACAAGGCCATGGACGAATTCGGCATCGGCGAGCGCATGCGCTTCACGATGTGGGACTGGGTGGGCGGGCGCTACTCGGTGTGGTCATCCATCGGACTGGCGCTGGCGCTGGCCGTGGGCGTGGAGCATTTCCGCGCCTTTCTCGCCGGTGCACACGAAATGGACACGCATTTCGCTGAGGCGCCGCTGGAAGAGAACCTGCCGGTACTGATGGGCATGCTGGGGGTGTGGAATCGCAGCTTCCTCGACATGCACACCCTGGCGGTGTTGCCCTACGACCAGCGCCTGCATCGCTTCCCCGCCTACCTGCAGCAGCTGGAAATGGAAAGCAACGGCAAGCGCGTGACGCGCAGCGGACGACTGGTGGACTACGCCACCGGCCCCATCGTCTGGGGCGAGCCGGGTTCCAACGCGCAGCATTCCTTTTTCCAGATGATGCATCAGGGCACGGTGCGTCCAGCCGTCGATTTTCTGGCGCCGGTGCATGGCAGCTGTGGACGCCAGGCGCAGCACGATCTTGCGCTGGCCAACTGCTTCGCCCAGGCCGAGGCCTTCATGGCGGGAATGCCTGCGGCGCAGCTGCGCGAGGAGTTGCAGGGCGCGGGGATGACCCCGGAGGATGCAGCCGCGCTGGCGCTGCACAGGGCACATCCGGGCAACCGGCCCAGCCAGATTCTGCTGTTTGCCCGTCTCGATCCACGAACGCTGGGCAGTCTGATCGCGCTGTATGAGCACAAGGTCTACGTGCAGAGCGTGATCTGGGACATCAATCCCTTCGATCAATGGGGCGTTGAACTGGGCAAGAAGCTGGCGGGGCAGCTGGCGCCGGCTGTTGCCGATCCGGAGGCGGGTGCGGCCAAACACAAGGGCGTCGCCGGGCTTCTGCGGTACGTGGCGCGCTGGCGCGATTGAATTTTGCGCAGCCGAATCCAGTCGGCTGCCCTGCGTCGACCGACTTGATGCATTGCGCATCCACTCTCCCTGCCCGTAGAATCCGCCCCGCATTTTCAGATACTTAGATTCGGGACCCGAGTACAGGCCACGGTGATTTTGCGCAGACTCTCGTTGACCTGGTTGCCGGCGCTGCTGCTGGCGTCGACCGTATCGCTTGCAGACCCGTGGTTGCCGCCTGGCGATGCGGGCCTGCGGCACGACATCGCTGTCCTCGCCGATCGAGGCGTGCTGCGCGGCCCGGTGATGAGCTGGCCGCTGTCCTGGGCTGATGTCGCCCGCGATGTCCTTGATGTCGATGATGTTGCCCGGCTGGACTCCGCGACGCAGGCGGCCCTGCTGCGCGTGCAGCGCGCAGCGCGCAGGGCGATGCGCCTCGGCGAGGGGCGTCTGCATGCACGCACCTCCGCATCGGCCGAACCCACCGCATTGCGGACCTTCTCAACCACCCCGCGGACCGAAGGCGAAGTAGAGGCCGGCTGGGATTGGACCGGAGAGCGCTTCGCCGCGCGTCTGCAGGCCACAATGGTGGCTGATCCGGACGACGGCCAGCGCCTGCGGCCCGATGGCTCTTATATAGGCGTCAATGCCTGGAATTTCATGAT
Organism: Gammaproteobacteria bacterium; assembly: GCA_021773365.1. Taxonomy (GTDB): domain Bacteria; phylum Pseudomonadota; class Gammaproteobacteria; order Steroidobacterales; family Steroidobacteraceae; genus JAJFKF01. Next base: position 8,927 of record JAJFKF010000140.1, read on the forward strand.
CTCCGCCGGCTACATGGAACGCTGGTGGGGCCCGGGCTGGGAAGGCGCCCTGCTCCTGTCCAGCAGCGCGCGGCCCATTCCCGCGCTGGCCATCGAACGCAACTACTCCGATGCCTTCAAGCCCCGCTGGCTGCGGTGGATCGGCCCGTGGCGGGCGAGTATCGTGCTTGGCCAACTCGAGGGCAGCCGGAGCGATTTCAACGATGTGCGCTTTCTCGCCATGCGCGTGAGCTTCAAACCCCTGCAGCAGCTGGAGATCGGCCTGTCGCGGTCGGCGCAGTGGTGCGGAGAGGGGCGGCCGTGCGGGGCGGGGACGATTCTGGATCTGATCATTGGTAATGACAATGATGTGGCGTTCGACGAGCAGCCCGGCAACCAGCTGGCAGGCTACGATCTGCGTTGGGCATTTCGTTCCATGCCGCTGGCGCTGTATGGGCAGTTTATCGGGGAAGATGAAGCAGGCGCCCTGCCCAGCAAGTTTATGGGGCTGATGGGTGCGGAGAGCTGGGGTGACTCGCGTTGGGGGCAGTGGCGGATGCATGCGGAGTACGCCGATACGGTATGCAAGTTCAATCGCACGCCGGAGTTTGGATGCGCCTACGAGCACACACTGTATACGCAGGGCTATCGCTATCGCGGCCGTGCCATTGGTCATGCAATGGATGGTGATGGGCAAATGACATCGGCCGGTCTGCTGCTGATTGACGGCCGCGGCGATCGCTGGGAGTTGCTGCTGCGCAGGGTGGATTTGAACCGCGATGCCGTCACTGCCCAGCAGCACACGGTGGCGCCACTGGCCGCCGACCTGAGCAATATCGAGATCAGCCATTCCCACAAACTGAGCCTGGGCCGGGTGCGGCTTGGGGTGGGCTTTGACGATTACAGCTGGCGTGCTGGCGCCGGCAGCACCAGTGAAACGCGGGGATTCATCCAGTGGAGCAGAGAATTCCAATGATGCAATCAGTTTGTCGTCTGCTGTGTATCGCGATGTTGATCATGGCAGCGCCGGCCACCAACATCGTGCTGGCGCAAACACCCACTCCCGAGCAGCTGGAGATGCTGAAGAACCTGCCACCCGCGCAGCGCGAGGCGCTGATGGAGCAGATTCTCGGTGGTCGCGGTGGGGCTGATGTACAAGATCCGGCCTTGCAGTTTCCGCAGACGGTGGAGCCGCGAACGGCGCAGGATGTGAATCGGCAGCAGCGCAATTCACAGATGGTAGGGGAGCCGCGATTGGGAGGCGGTGATACGGTGCTATTGCGCCTGGAAATACGGGAATTTACAGGACCGGATGAGCAGTCGGATACAGTGCGCAGGTCTGTCGGAGGGCCAAGTATCGGCCAGCATGCTGCACCAGCTAACACTGTAGCGCGCCAGCGGATTGATCGCAGCGACATTGAGCGAGAGAAGCTTGCGCTGGTTCGTGATCGCATTCACCGGCGCAATCCCTATCAACTCGACAGCAATGGTGCGCTCGATGTTCCAGCGCTTGGTCGTATTTTCTTGGGCGGCCTGAATGTGGCGGAGGCGCGCCAACGTCTTGCCGCGGAGCACACGCTTAGGGACTACCGTGTGCATCTGACGCTTCTGCCACTGGATCCGAATGGAGAACGCGCGCTTAAGCCATTCGGATATGATTTATTTGCTGGTGTGCCAACCACATTTGCGCCGGCAACTGATGTGCCGGTCCCCGTTGACTACGTAATTGGTCCGGGTGATCGCATTGACGTGCAGCTATTTGGCAGCATCAACAAGACCTATACGCTGTCCGTCGGGCGCGACGGGCAAGTGAATTTCCCGGAACTCGGCCCAATTTCCGTATCTGGACAGACGTTTGCTGACATGAGGAAGAGTTTGGAGGAAAGGATTGCCGCCCAGATGATCGGCGTACGGGTCAGCGTCAGCATGGGCGAAACACGCTCCATCAGGATATTTGTTCTAGGGGAGGCTGAGCGACCCGGCTCGTACTCCGTGAGCGGTCTTTCGACGATTACCAATGCGCTATTCGCCAGCGGTGGCGTCAAGCCTATTGGCTCCCTGCGCAATATCCAGCTCAAGCGCCAAGGCAGTGTAGTCGGCACCATTGACCTTTATGACCTGCTCCTGCGTGGCGATACGAGCAACGACATGCGATTGCTGCCGGGCGACGTAATTTTTATTCCTCCAGTAGGCATGACAGTGGGTGTGTCGGGTGAAGTGTATCGGCCCGGTATCTATGAGCTAAAGGGGCCGGCAGCCGCCAAGGAATTGCTGTACTTGGCAGGTGGATTGACTCCGAAAGCGGATCCGCAGCTCGCGCGCCTGGAGCGTATCGACGAGCAGCGCCAGCGCATCGTGCTGGACCTGAATCTCACCGCGATGGCAGGGCGCGAGCGCCCGCTCAGGAGCGGTGACCGGCTGAACGTCCCGGCGATCCGCGGCGTGCTGGAAGGCGCCGTGGCCCTGGAAGGACATGTCTATCGTCCCGGCCGCTTCCAGTATCACGAGGGCTTGCGGCTGAGCGATGTGCTGGGATCCTACGATGCGCTCAAGCCTCATGCGGATCCGCACTACGTTCTCATCCGCCGTGAGCAGGCGACGGACCGCGCGGTCACGGTGCTTTCGGCTGACCTGGCGAAGGCGCTGGATGCGCCGGGCTCGGCGGCTGATGTACCACTGATGCCGCGCGACCGGATTGTCGTATTCGACCTGGAAAGCGGCCGCGACCGTATCGTCGCGCCGCTTATCGATGAACTGAAGTTGCAGTCGCGCTCGGAGCGTCCGCTACAGGCGGTGACGATTGCAGGGCGCGTCAACGCGCCGGGACAGTATCCGTTGGAGCTGGGGATGCGGGTGAGCGATCTCATCCGGGCCGGAGGGAGTCTGGGTGATGCGGCCTACGGCGGCACTGCGGAGCTGGCACGGTACCGGATCGTGGAAGGAGAGTACCGGCAGACAGAGTTGATCGAGATCGATCTGGCCGCAGCGCTGAGAGGTGATGAAGCCGCGAACCTGGCGCTGAAGCCGTACGACTTCCTGAACATCAAGGAGCTTCCGCAGTGGCGGGCGCAGGAGGAGGTGGAGATTGCCGGCGAGGTGCGGTTTCCCGGAAGGTATCCGATTCAGCGGGGGGAGACGTTGCGGTCGCTGCTGCAGAGGGCGGGGGGGCTGACGGATCTGGCGTTTACGGAAGGGAGCGTGTTTCTGCGCGAGGATTTAAGGGCGCGGGAGCAACAGCAGATCGAGACGCTGGCCAATCGCATGGAGGCGGATATTGCGCTGTTGGCCCTGCAGGCCACACAGGCGGCGGACAGCCAGTCCACGCAGGCGCTGTCGATTGGACAATCGCTGTTGGCAGAGTTGCGCAATACCAAGGCGGTGGGGCGGCTGGTGCTGGATCTGCAGGAGGTCATTGCCAGCGCTCCGGGGTCGTTCTCCGACGTGGTGTTGAAGGACGGGGACCGGCTGATGATTCCCAAGCGGACACAGGAGGTTACGGTTCTAGGCGAGGTGCAGACGGCGACGTCGCATCTGTACCAGCCTGGACTGACCCGGGACGATTACATCGGGCTTAGCGGCGGGACCACGCAGAAAGCTGACGGGAGGCGCACACATATAGTGAGGGCCAACGGTAGCGTGGTGGCGGGAGGCAGCGGATGGTTCCGGAGGTCCGCGGGTGAAATCAGGCCGGGGGATACGGTTGTGGTGCCGCTTGATGCGGAGCGGATGCGGCCGCTGCCGTTGTGGTCAGCGGTGACGTCGATTGTTTACAACCTGGCTATCGCAGCGGCCGCAGTGAATTCGTTCTAGCCACGGCAGGTGTCCTGGCAATTAATCCCTAAGAGAATCGAAACAAGCATGTTCAACGGAAAATCTATTCTTATTACTGGTGGGACCGGATCCTTCGGCAGACAGTACGTTAAAACGATACTGACCCGGTATAAACCCAAGCGCCTGGTTGTTTATTCGCGCGACGAGTTGAAGCAGTTCGAGATGCAGCAGGAGTTCGGTCAGGAGTGTATGCGCTACTTCATCGGCGATGTTCGCGACCGGGATCGCCTTATTCAGGCAATGAGCGGCATCGAATTCGTCATTCACGCAGCGGCGCTCAAGCAGGTGCCGGCGGCCGAATATAATCCGTTTGAGTGCATCAAGACAAATATCTTCGGTGCGCAGAACGTCGTCCAGGCATGTCTGGATGCAGGCGTGAAGCGCGTGGTGGCGCTGTCTACGGATAAGGCTGCCGCACCTATTAATCTTTACGGCGCGACCAAGCTTTGTTCGGACAAGCTCTTCATTGCAGCAAACAATATCCGCGGGCATCGCGACATCCGCTTTTCCGTAGTACGCTACGGCAACGTCATGGGCAGCCGCGGGTCTGTGATCCCGTTCTTTCTTGAACGGCGCAGGACGGGTGTACTCCCGATCACTGATCCGGGAATGACGCGCTTCAATATCAGTCTTCAGGAAGGCGTTGACATGGTGCTCTGGGTGATTGAAAACGCCCATGGGGGAGAGGTCTTTGTGCCTAAGATCCCCAGTTATCGCATCAGCGATGTCGCCGAGGCGATCGGTCCTGAATGTGAGCATCCCATCGTCGGGATCCGGCCAGGTGAGAAGATCCACGAGGAAATGATCACCGCCAGCGACAGCCCCAACACCGTGGATCTGGGCCGTTACTTCGCGATTTTGCCGATGGAGGCCAAGTATGGTCGGGAGCGGTACTGCGAATTGAATAACTGCCAACCAGTTGAGCCCGGATTTGCCTATAACAGCGGAACGAATCTCGAGTTTCTTTCGGTGGAGCAACTCCGCCAGCTAATCCGGACACACGTCGATCCGGAATTTACTGCCTGACCGATGATCCCCTACGGCCGCCAGGACATCAGCCAGGCCGACATCGATGCGGTGGTGGCGGTGCTGCGTTCGGACTTTCTCACCCAAGGTCCAATGGTGCCGCGCTTCGAACAGGCCGTGGCTGCGCATTGCGGCGTGCCGCATGCGGTGGCGGTCAACAGTGCCACCTCGGCACTGCACATCGCCTGCCTCGCGCTGGGACTCGGTCCGGGAGACTGGCTATGGACCAGCCCGATCACTTTCGTCGCGTCAGCCAACTGCGCACTGTATTGCGGCGCCCAGGTCGATTTCATCGACATCGATCCGCGCAGCTATAACCTGTGCCCGCAGGCGCTGGAGCGCAAGCTGATCCACGCCCAGCGCGAAGGGCGTCTGCCCAAGATCGTGGTGCCGGTGCATCTTGCTGGGCAACCTTGCGAACTGGCGGCCATCCACGCGCTGGCGCAGAAGTATGGCTTTCGCATCATTGAGGACGCCTCGCACGCGATCGGCGGCAAGTATCGCGACGAGCCGATCGGCAACTGCCGTTATAGCGACATCACCGTTTTCAGTTTCCACCCGGTCAAAATCATTACCACGGCCGAAGGTGGCATAGCGCTTACCCGCAGCGCCGAGCTTGCGCACAAGATGGCGCTGCTGCGCAGCCATGGCATTACCCGCGATCCCGCGCAGATGACGGAGGAGCCTCATGGCGCCTGGTACTACCAGCAGATCGCGCTCGGGTACAATTACCGCATGACCGAATTGCAGGCCGCGCTCGGCCTGAGCCAGATGCAACGGCTGACGCAGTACGTCGCGCGGCGACACGAATTGGCCAGACGCTATGACGAGCAGCTGAGTGCGCTTCCGGTCACCGTTCCCTGGCAGCATCCGGACGGTTATTCCGGCCTGCACCTGTACGTGATCCGGCTGCAGCTCGGACGCATCGGCAAGTCGCACCGCCAGGTGTTCAACGCGCTGCGTGAGCAGGGCATTGGAGTGAACTTGCATTACATTCCGGTCTATACCCAGCCCCACTATCGCGCGCTCGGCTGCGTGCAGGACGCCTGCCCGCAAGCTGACGCCTACTATGCCGAGGCCATCAGCCTGCCGATGTATGCGACTTTGAGCGAAGCGCAGCAGGATGAAGTCATAGCCGCTCTGCGGCGAGCTTTGGGCTGAACAGTGAAGCTGGCGCTCGGTACAGCACAGTTCGGCATGCCATATGGCGTGGCGAACCGATCCGGACGCATTGCGACCGACGAGGCGCGCAGGATCATCGCTGCCGCGTGCGAGGCGGGCGTGGACCTGCTCGATACGGCGATCGCATACGGTGACAGTCAGACCGTGCTCGGCCGGATCGGGATGTCCGGGTGGAAGGTCGTGAGCAAGCTTCCGGGATTGCCGCAAGGTTGTGATGACGTCCGCGCCTGGGCTGAAGGTCTGGTGCGCGAGTCGCTGCAACAGCTGGGCGTGGAGCGGCTTTATGGTCTGCTCCTGCACCGGTCGAGCGACCTGCTGGGCGCGCGGGGAGCGGTCTTAAGTGAGGCGCTGCGACAGCTGAAGCAGGCCGGCCAGGTGGAGAAGATAGGAGTCTCGATCTATGCGCCGGGCGATCTCGAAGCGCTCATGGTGCATTTGTCACCGGACTTGGTACAAGCGCCTTTCAACGTGTTCGACCGCCGTCTGTACGAATCCGGTTGGCTGCAGCGCCTGCACGATGCCGGCACGGAAGTTCACGTGCGCTCAGTCTTCCTGCAGGGCGTGTTATTGATGGATGCGCACGACCGCCCGCCACGTTTCGCCGCATGGAATCCCCTTTGGGAGCGTTGGAGCGCATGGCTGCAGGATAATGCGCTGCCGGCGGTTGATGCCTGTCTCGGCTTTGTGTCGGCGTTCCCCCAGGTGCAGCGTGTGGTCGTGGGCGTAGACAGTCTCGAACATTTCCAGGGACTGGTGCGTGCGGCCACGAGCAGGGTGTCGCAGCCGCCGGCCGATCTGCATTGCTCGGACTTAAGCTTGATCGACCCTTCGCGATGGGGAAAAGCATGACATTGCGTCTGGGCGTAATCGGGATGTCGGAAGGCAACGGGCACCCGTACTCCTGGTCGGCGATCTTCAACGGCTACGATCCGGTCGCGATGCGCGACTGTGGCTTTCCGGTCATTCCCGAGTACCTCGCGCGCCAGCGCTGGCCCGAGGCGCGAATCGCCGACGCCAAGGTCACACAGGTTTGGACTCAGTCACTGGACCTCTCGCGCTGCCTCGCCGCGGCGGCGCTGATTCCAGGCATCTCGAAGTCGCCGCATGACATGATCGGTGAGGTTGACGCGGTGCTGCTGGCGCGTGACGATGCCGAGAACCACTTCGAGTTCGCCGCCCCGTTCCTGGAGGCAGGTCTGCCGATCTACATCGACAAGCCGGTTGCGCTGTCCTTGCACGACTTGCAGCGACTGTATGAACGCGAGCGCTATCCCGGACAGATATTCACTTGCTCGGCCATGCGCTACGATCCGGACTTAAAGCCCACTGTCGCGGATTGGGCCGCCATCGGTGAACCTCGTCTGGTGCATGCGATTACGCCAAAAAGCTGGGACAAGTACGCCGTGCACATCATCGAGCCGGTGTTGGAGATGCTCGGTGCGGACTGGTCGGTGGAGCGTATCGATGCTTTGCCCGCGCCGGATGGGGGCGGGTTCCTGCAAGTCCTGACCTCACGCGGAACGACTCTGCGTTTCGCCGCGGCCGGTGCGTACGCCGCCGCGCCATTGGCGATCCGGGTAGTTGGAATCCGCGGTTGGAAGGAGTACGCGTTCAGTAACGTCTTCGTCGCCTTCAAGGCCGCGTTGCAGGATTTCGTCGACGGGGCACGGACACGCGGCGTGCGTTCGCCCCGTTCCTACAACGAGCGTGTTGTTGCACTGATCGAAGCGGGGCGCTGCCATGAATGAATGCATTTTAGTCACCGGTGGGAGCGGTAAGTTTGGTCGCGTGCTCGTGCGCCACTTTGCCGCGCAAGGCCGGTACGTGGGCTTCACCTCGCGTAGTGGCGCGCGCATCGACGAAGTGCGTGCGGCTCTCGGTCAAGCGGCTGAATTCGTGGTCGGCGTGGAAGCTGATCTGCGCGATTCCGCCACCCTGCAGGCACTGCCCGAAGCGCTTGCCGCACGCGGGTGCATGGTTCGGGGCCTGGTCAACAATGCGCGAGCGCTGGAGACCTTGCGGGTCGATGCTGCAGGCGTTACGGCGCGAGCGGATTTTTTAGCCGAGTTCGAGCTCAACGCCGTGGTTCCCTACGAGTTGACCTTGCAGTTCGCGGGTAACCCACAACACCGGCTGCGCAGCGTGGTGAACATCGGTTCGCAATACGGTGTGGTGGCGCCGAACCCGGCGTTGTACGAAGGCACGCTGCGCACCTCGCCCATCCAGTACGGTGTATCGAAGGCGGCTCTGAGCCATGTGACCAAGGAACTCGCGGTGCGTCTCGCGCCACAAGGGGTTCGGGTCAATTGCGTGGCATTCGGTGGTGTCGAGGGCCGCGTCGACATGGGGTTCAAACAGCGCTACGCGGCCCTTACGCCTGCGCGTCGCATGCTGGAGGAGAAGGAGATAGTGGGTCCGGTGCAGTTCCTGCTCGATGACGCCAGCAGCGCCGTCAATGGGCAAACACTGGTGGCGGACGGAGGCTGGACCCTATGGTGAATGGACGTATCGCCATCATTCCCGCGCGAGGCGGGTCCAAACGCATTCCGCGCAAGAACATTGTTGACTTCCTCGGCAAGCCGATCATCGCCTGGACCATCGATGCGGCCCGGCAGAGCGGATGTTTCGACCGCGTGCTGGTCTCCACTGACGATCCCGAGATCGCGCAGGTTGCGCGCGAACACGGTGCCGAGGCGCCGTTCCTGCGCGCCAGGCATGCCAATGACACCAGCCCTTCCAGTCTGGCCACAATCGCCGCGCTTCAGCAGGCGCAGACGTACTGGAATGAGACCTACGGGCTGGTCGCACAGCTCATGCCGAACTGCCCGCTCCGCGGCAAGCAGGAAATCCAGGCGGCTGTTGTGACTTTCGAGCGCTCAGCGGCTGAATTCCAGGTTAGCTGCTTCAAGTTCGGCTGGATGAACCCCTGGTGGGCGACACAGCTCGATATCGACGGACGCCCGACTCGATTGCTCGATCAACAGGCAGCGCGATCACAGGATTTGCCGGCGCTGTATTGCCCCACGGGCGCGATCTGGTTAGCGCAGGCGGTGCAGTTGCTGGAGGCAGGCACTTTCTACGGACCTGACCATCGTTACGCGCCGATGGAGTGGACGGCGGCAATCGATATCGATGACCTGGAGGACCTGGAGATGGCCAGGGCGGTCGCCCTGATGCGGCAGGCGAGGATGGCGAGCGGTGTCTAGTATCGCCTTTCGAGTCGATGCTTCGCTGCTGATCGGCACCGGCCACGTCATGCGCTGCCTGACGCTGGCCAACGCGCTGCGCGAGCGCGGAGCTCGCTGCGAGTTCTTCTGTCGCGCCCACCCCGGACATCTGGCGACGCGGATCGAAGCGGCCGGGTATATCGTGCATCTGTTGCCCTTGCCGTCCGACGGAATGGAGGGCGACGATTTCGCCGGCACCGCCCATGCGCGCTGGCTGGGTTGCGGCTGGCGTCAGGACGCCGTCGAAACGGTCGCCGTGCTCGGCGCCGCGCGGCGCGACTGGCTGGTCGTGGATCACTACGCCCTGGATGCCCGATGGGAGTCCGAACTGCGACCCCACGCGGTGCGGATGATGGCCATCGACGATCTTGCGGATCGCCCGCACGATGTCGACCTGCTTCTGGACCAGAATCTCGGGCGCGCTGTGGCGGACTACCGGCCGCTCGTTTCCGCTGCGACGCACTGTCTGATTGGTCCCGACTATGCCTTGCTACGCCCGGAGTTTGCCCGACTGCGCGACTACAGTCTCGTGCGTCGCCGCTCCGCGCTGCTGCAGCGAATTCTGGTGTCGCTTGGCGGAGTCGACCGTGACAACATTACCGGTCGTATGCTGGACGCACTTGCGGTGGTCAAATTGCCGCCCGATGTTCAGGTTATAGTGGTGATGGGCCGACAATCGCCTGGCCTTGAGTCGATTCGAGCGCAAGCCTTGCAGATGCCGTTTGCCTGCGAGGTGCGCGTGGATGTTGAGGACATGGCGCAGGTCATGGCAGACGCTGACCTCGCCATCGGTGCGGCCGGCAGTTCGTCGTGGGAGCGTTGCTCCCTCGGATTGCCGGCAATTTTGGTTGCTATCGCCGAAAACCAGGAGAATGCTTGTCTTGCCCTGGGAGTGCGTGGCGCCGTCATGGTGCTGGATGGGCAGGAATCGGTGATGAAAACACTGCCGCCCGTTCTGAGGTCAATTTTGTCGAATCATAGTCTAGTGCAGGAACTCTCACGGGCGGCGGCAGCCATTTGTGACGGGATGGGAGTAACGAGGGTCGAAAATTTTCTGAATTTGGAAGGAGGTGCCAGAGATGTCTAGCGAAATCCTTTTGCGCCCGCTGGTGGTCGAAGATGTTGATCAGGAGTACTGCTCTTGGTATGCGAATGACGATGGTCACTTGGACTATTTCAGCGGGACTGGGCGAGTATTTGATCGAGAAGCGCTGTTGACAGATTTGCAAGAGGGGTTAAACAGCGGTCGTTGGTTTTACTACATTATCCAGGCAGCTGAGGGCGCAAGAATTGGGAACGTTAAGATAGGCCCTATTGACAAACGAAACAAGACTTCCGACTTGGTTTGCATGATTGGCAACAGAGCCTTCCTGGGAAAAGGCATGGCTGCGAAGGCCATAGCCCTGGCCAACGAAATTGCTTTTGAAAAACATGATATTCGGCGATTGCACGGAGGTATGTATTCGGACAACATTGCCTCGATCAAGGCATACACGAAGGCTGGCTGGGTTATTGAAGCGACATTCAAGGGATTCTACTGGGTCAATGATGGACCGCAAGATCGCATTTGTGTTGCATGCTTCAATCCGAAGTATTTTCCCGCGAACAGTAAGTAATGAGCGGAAAGTTGCATATTTCAGAGCGAGCGGTGGGCTCTGATTGCCCCCCCTACGTTATCGCCGAGATGTCGGCTAATCATGGTGGTAGCATCGATACCGCTTTCCGTATTATCGAAGCGGCAAAGTATGCGGGCGCAGACGCCGTCAAGATGCAAACCTACACGCCGGACACGATCACGCTGAATTGCGATCGTGACGAGTTTCGTATCCATGGCGGGTTATGGGGCGGCAGGACGCTCTATGACCTGTACCAGGAAGCCTATACCCCCTGGGACTGGCATGCGCCGTTGTTCGAGCATGCGCGCAAGCTAGGTATCACGATCTTTAGTTCGCCATTCGACAACACCGCGGTCGACCTGCTGGAAGACCTGAATGCGCCGGCCTACAAGATCGCCTCCTTCGAGGCCGTCGACCTGCCCTTGATCAAGTACGTTGCCGGCACCGGTAAGCCAATGATCATTTCCACTGGCATGGCCAATGCGGAGGAGATCCAGGAGGCGATTGATGCCGCGAGCGAAGGCGGCTGCAAGGAACTCGCCATTCTCCATTGTGTAAGCGGCTA